>NZ_CP056775.1:5565000-5865000 GCF_016894445.1 Dyadobacter sandarakinus | reverse complement strand
GGTGATATAACCCATTCGAGGGTAGCGCTTTCCAATATTTTCTGTTTGCAGAAACTGGGTGCCGAAGTAATGGTTTGCGGGCCTTCAACACTGATCCCCAGACATTTGAATGAGCTTGGCGTGCGTATCGGGCACAATGTCAGGGAAGCTTTGCAGTGGTGTGACGTGGCCAATGTGCTGCGCATCCAGCTCGAACGCCAGCAGATCAAATACTTTCCGTCGCTCCGGGAATATTCCCTTTATTACGGGATCAACAAGGAAATGCTGGATGAGCTGGACCGTGAAATTGTGCTCATGCACCCGGGACCTATCAATCGGGGCGTGGAGCTTACCTCGGATGCGGCTGACAGCCAGCATTCTATTATCCTGAACCAGGTAGAAAATGGTGTAGCAGTGCGCATGGCAGTGTTATACCTTCTGGCCCAGCAGTAGTGCATTTTGGTGCGAAATTTTCTTAATGGTTTGTTGGGTAAATTTGGTGCTTCCTTCGTTATTTGACAAACGATGAGAAACGATACATGAGAACCTCTTTAAGCACCTTTACTTATATCATATCTGTCCTGCTGATGGCCGGCTGCGCATCGTCCAGCAAAACCCAGAAGCAAATTCCGGAAGCACAGGTACGCCCCACGGATCAGCAGGCCGCCGTTGCGTCCGTCAGTGAAGAGTATACGCTGATCTCCATCCAGAGCAAATACCTTTTAAAAGATACTACCCAGTCAACTGTATACCTGTATGTTGATGCATTAAAAGGTAAAAACCCGATTGCTGCGCAAGACTTTATCAGAACCTACAACCTGAACTACGTGATCTACTCAGATTACGGCACGCGCGACAGGCTTGGCTATGGCAATGTAAAGCTTGACTCCTCCAATGTGTCGAAGGTGGGCGATAAAATCGTGATTCGGTACGAAATCAAGAGCCCTAACAAGGACTATGGCGTACTTTTAAGCGAAATCAGCCAGACAGGCACGCTGAAAAAAGTATTGAATGACCTGACGATCCATTTCAAGAAAATGGCGGTGGGGCAGGTTTATGGCGTGTACACAGCCACCAGCACACAGCCGCTACAAAGGCATTACATCAATTTAAATGAAGAATTTACATTAAAAAATACCGAAGGAAGCCCGGCCCAGCTTCACGTGGTTTACTACAATCACGATTTTGAGGCCGCAGGTTCTCCTATGAACGTCGCTCAGAAGAACGCCGGGAAGACGCTTGAAATTGACAGCACGTTCAGCATTAATGCCAATGAGCCGCTGCGGTTTACGAAAGAAGGACTTTACAACATTTTTGCAGACACCAGCAAGTCGGAAGGTCTGGGGTTACTTGTTGTAAACGAACGTTTTCCAAAAATGACACGTCCGCAGCTTCTGCTGGAACCGCTGCTTTATATGAGTACCAACAATGAAATTGGTGAGATCAAAAAGGCGGATGATTTTAAAAAAGCACTCGACAAATACTGGCTTACGCTGATGAATGGAAATGCCATGCTGGCGCAGCAGTCCATCCGTGCCTACTATGGCCGTGTAGAGGAAGCCAATCAGCTTTTTACCACTTATAAGGAAGGCTGGAAAACCGATAAGGGAATGATATATATCGTCCTCGGACCGCCGGATAAGGTGCAGCGCAGCAAGGATCGTGAGGTATGGACCTACGACCGTCGCGGCAATGCACAGAATGTGAATTTTACTTTTAATCGCAGAAACAATCAATTTGTGGATGATCATTATGAACTGGTTCGCTATGCCGAATACCAGCCAATCTGGTATCCAGTAGTAGAAGCATGGAGAAACGGAAGTATCCGGTAAGAAAACCGGCCCCCAGACCGTCGCAGGCAGATATGGTATTTGGCACACAGTCAGTGCTGGAAACATTGCGTTCGGGAAAAGAAATCGAAAGACTGTTTGTTCAGCGCGAGTTTGGTCTGAACGAGATCGAAAAGCTCGCCAAAGAACGCGAAGTTCCTTTGCAGCGGGTACCGGTTGAAAAGCTCAACCGCATAACCCGCAAAAATCACCAGGGTGTTATTGCATTTGTATCGCCAATCCGGTACATGCCGCTGCACAATGTGCTTACGCAGGTTTTTGAAGAAGGCAAAACGCCCCTCTTCCTGCTGCTCGACCGCATTACCGACGTCCGCAACTTTGGAGCAATTGCCCGTACGGCGGAATGTGCCGGTGTACAGGCGATTATTGTTCCGATGAAAGGCGGTGCGCAGATCAATGCAGACGCTATGAAAACTTCATCCGGTGCATTGAACTTCCTGCCAATCTGCCGGGAGCCGAATCTCGGCGAAACCCTGACTTACCTCCGAAACAGCGGCTTGCAGATTATTGCCTGTACAGAAAAGACCGAAAAATCCGTGTACCAGGTGGATTATTCCATTCCTACGGTGATCATCATGGGATCTGAGGAAGACGGGATTTCAAGGGAATTCCTTCAAATGGCTGATGCGAGTGCCAAGATTCCATTGAACGGGCAGGTTGAATCGCTCAATGTTTCGGTGGCCTGCTCGGTCATATTGTATGAAGCAGTGCGGCAACGGCTGGTTTAAAATTTTTGTCCCGAATTGCAGAATGTTTATTCATTCACTTTTGTTACATTTGCATAACACCTGAACCGGCATTGGATTGCATCTCCTCTAAGCACGTCAGGTGTTTTTTTATTCCAGGGTCTCCCACCGGATCGATTCCGTGATTGAATACAGAAAATAGCGGTTTTGAACTGTAAATTGAATATTAAAATAGGCGGTCTTCCCGCCTATTTCCGTTTCAAAGAAGTGGTATCCGATAACGTGTTGCTTCGGATGATTTTGATGTGAAGTAAACCCGACATACCTAGCGCCCCTGAGCGCATCCTCCAAGCCTTCAATCAGCAACAGTATTTTATCCGGATAGGGGTCAAATGGCTGGTTAATGCATTCCTTCACCCCAGACATATTAAACTTGATTTCCGCATCCAGCTCTTTTCTGTAAATGCCGATTTCTGTTGCTACAAGGTCAACTTTTACTCTTTCCCTCGCCACCCGGCGCAAGAGATTTAAATCCATCTGTCATGTTTGGTTTGTAGTAAACAATACAGAGGAAATTGAGTAAAGTAATTGGTGCGGAAAGGGCAAGTTAACGAAACCTGACCTGATTACCAGCCCCGCTCCTGCCGGAAGCTTTTCATAATCCAGCCTCCGCCTACCACATCATCACCTTCATAAAAAACAGCCGCCTGGCCAGGTGCAATGCCGTTGACGCCGTCGTGAAAACGGGCAACAATCTGATCAGGACCGGTTTGTTCAATGATTGCAGGCGTGCCGTCGTGTTTGTAGCGGACTTTGGTGATGGTTTCAAGCGGCTGCTCGATAGAAGCGTACTTTTGGAGGTTCAGCTTGCTGACATGCATGCCGTCGCGGAAAAGGTCAGGCATGTCGCCGAGCACTACTTCATTGGAATCCTTCCGGATTTCAGTTACAAAAACAGGACGTCCCAGTGCGATACCCAGTCCCTTCCGCTGACCAACGGTATAAAATGGATAACCTTCATGTTTTCCGACAACCGTACCATCCGCGTAAACGAAGTTACCGCCTGCCACCTCGGCTTCCAGGCCGGGAATGCGTCTTTTCAGAAACCCGCGGTAATCATTATCCGGCACGAAACAGATCTCGTAGCTTTCCGATTTATTGACCAGATCAATAAATCCCCGCTCCCGCGCCATTTCCCTGATTTCCGACTTACGCAGGTGTCCTAGCGGCAGCTTGGTCCGGGAAAGACTTTCCTGTGAAACCCCCCAGAGTACGTAGCTCTGATCCTTCCAGGTGTCTACGCCTTTGGAAACATAATGCCTGCCGTTGCTGAACTGCATATTGGCATAATGCCCGGTAGCAATAAACTCACAGTCGAGGCGGTCGGCGCGGCGGAGCAATGCATCCCACTTGATGTGCGTATTACAAAGTACACAAGGATTGGGCGTACGGCCTTCCAGGTATTCGCCGGTAAAATGGTCGATCACATAATCGCCGAATTCATTCCTGATATCGAGAATGTAATGCGGAAAACCGAGTTCGACTGCAATTGTGCGGGCGTCGTTGATGGAGTCGAGGGAGCAGCAGCCGGTTTCTTTTTTGGTACCGCCGCTGCTGGCGTAATCCCAGGTTTTCATGGTCATCCCGATGACCTCGTAACCTTGTTCGTGAAGTAGGACAGCTGCGAGCGAGCTGTCGATGCCGCCGCTCATGGCGACAAGAATGCGTCCGTGTTTGCTCATTGGATAAATCAGCCGAAGGTTGAATGCCTTCCGATTATGTAAATTTGAAAACCTGTAACAGCCATAATCGACCGTCAGGTTCCGCAAAGGTACGGATAATGCGGGTCAGTTTTGCAGGACCAGTGTGAACGCCTGCTGGTACTGAATTGCTCAGGCAATTACCTGTCTGATTACATTCTTGATATTCAGCTCGACAATTTCGGTCATGCTTTCACATTTGCTGTAATTCTGGTCGGCATAGTAAGCCGCCAGGCCATCACGGAGCTGGTGAATGTTATCTGTGGTGGAAATATTATCCTTGATCGAAACGTCGCGCAACTCTTTGAGCCGGTGCTTGTCACTGCGTGCCTGATACATGATCGACGATTGTTCCTCCTGCTGGTATTGCAGCACGGTTTTGTCTGTCAGACACTCCATCGCCAGTTCTACATAAGGTTTGTTTTCCTTGAAAAACTGCGGCATATACACCCTTGCATTGCCTTCATAAAACTGCTGGTCAAAATCGATGGCGCGAAGCCGGAACTGAAAATCGTCAAAATCGGGCGTGATTTGCATGACAAAATTGTAGGATCGCATATCGCCCAGGAGCGTAATCTTGCAGCGTTCATTAAACTTGACAAATTCCTTGGCGATCCGTATCGGATTATAGTCCGTGTGGCGCAGGCGCGATTTGGCAAATTCGTCGCCCGGAATGCCTGCAATGTGCTCCTCAATCAGCGAATCGCCATCCACAAGGTAGTTCACCTGATTGGGTGAAAAAATCTCTTCAAGTTCAAGTCCGTAAATGCGGGAGGCGTCGGCTTTTTTTACATAAAAGTAATCGTAAATATCATTCAGGCGGTTTACAATCTTGATCCTGAACGGATTAGAGTTCCCGAACTTGCAGTAATCAATGCGTTCAATGTACTTGTGCTCCACAATCCTGAGGTTGCCGGAAGCTTTCAGCATGGCATACGCTTTCTTGAGTCCGTTGTGCAGGCGCTCCACTTCGAGCGGCGGGTACATCGGACTTTCCCAAAGGGTATCCTTTCCATTTTTATCAGTCAGGGGAAACGATTCATAGAAATTAACCAGGTCATGATAACCTA
Organism: Dyadobacter sandarakinus; assembly: GCF_016894445.1. Taxonomy (NCBI): domain Bacteria; kingdom Pseudomonadati; phylum Bacteroidota; class Cytophagia; order Cytophagales; family Spirosomataceae; genus Dyadobacter; species Dyadobacter sandarakinus. The sequence goes on along the minus strand of NZ_CP056775.1, from coordinate 5,859,655 downwards.
CCGGGAGCCTGGCATCACGCTGGTAAAAACGCAGGTATTTGCGCAGTTCAGCACTGACGGGATAAATTGGCTTCTTTTTCAGTATTCTTACATCACCCTGTTCCATAATATTCAAATTACTATTTTTCCGCTCAAATTGCGTGTAAAGTTCACTTTACCGGAATTTTCCCCAGCAATAAGAAACCCCGCTATCATGCGCAAGCCGATCGGAATTGTTGTTTGTGGTGGCCTCAGCACACGCATGGGCACGGACAAAAGTCTGCTCGTTTACCACCAAAAACCACAGCGGTACCACCTGTATGACCTTCTTGCCCCAATATGCAGCGAAGTATGGCTGTCGTGCAATCCTATGCAGGCTCCATCCGTCCTGCCCGGCTTTCGTGTGATAACCGACGCGCCTGAATTTGCCGGAAACGGACCCATAGCGGCCTTGCTTTCAGCCCGAAAAATGCTGGGTACCGGTGACTTTTTGCTTGTTGGATGCGATTATCCGTTCATTTCGGAGGCATCATTAACCGGCTTTTTACATCACATTGATCCCGGAAGTATCGCAGCTGTACACTTTAATCGGGAAGGCTGGTACGAGCCGCTGCTTGGCTGGTACTCCGCAGCAAGTATTCCTTTACTGGAAAGCTCTTTTCATCAGGGAAAAACCAGTCTTCAGTCTTTTCTGAAAAATTACAAGACGCAGCAGTACACTCCTCAAAGTGAGCTGACTATGACGAGTGTGGACACGCCGCAGGAATATGAGCATGCAAGAATGCTTTTGCAGCAAAATTCGGAATTATAAGTCTTGCTCTGTTTTTGTCAATGTGTGCCCAGGTGAAAAGCGGAAGAATTAATACAATGCTAACATTGCTGGCGCAAAGTTGCTGTAATTTTCGCCTCCGGAAATCAGTCAGGCAGGGTTAAACTGCGCGTGCTGGTTCCTTATTGAAGTAGTTAAAACTTTTATTACCAAATGAAAAAAATGATCCTGGCCATGACACTGGCCGCATTCAGCCTTACATCCTTTGACGGTATGTCGCAAAATAAGAACAAGGTGATTGCCCACCGGGGAGCCTGGAAAAATACCGGCGCCACCGAAAACTCCATTGCTGCGCTGGAACATGCAATCAAAATGAAGTGCTATGGCAGCGAGTTCGACGTACACATGTCGGCCGACTCGGTATTGTATGTTTTGCATGACCATTCCATTAAGGGTACCAATATTGAAACGACGGGCTCCGCTGAGCTGTCGCAGATCAAACTGGATAATGGCGAACCGCTCCCTACCCTGGAAGCTTACCTGAAGGCCGGTGCAAAACAAAAGAAAACACGTCTGATCCTGGAAATCAAAACTTCCAAAATAAGCAAGGAACGTTCACTGGCCCTTGCCGCCAAATGCGTTAAAATGGTGAAAGACCTGAAAGTAGCCGGCATTACGGACTACATTGCTTTTGACTTCGATGTTTGTAAAAAAGTAAAGGAACTGGCGCCGAAAGCTCACGTGGAGTACCTGATGGGTGACAAAACGCCTGAGGAGATCAGGGCAGCCGGACTGGATGGTATTGATTACCACTACACCGTGATCAAGAAAAATGAAGATTACATCCGCGCCATGCACGACCAGAAAATGACCACGAATGTATGGACCGTCAATGACGAGGAAACAATGAAATGGCTGCTCGAAAAGAATGTGGATTTTATCACTACCAACGAGCCCGAGCTGCTCCTCCGCATTACAAAATAGATTTCGGGAGAATATAGGATCAGTTGCAAAAATCGGGGCTTACCCGATTTTTGCGGTTTGAAGCTGTCCGTTTGTTTCCCGCCAGGCGCGGATCACCTGTGTGAGCTGCTTGTATTCGATCAAAAATCCATCGTGACCATACAGGGAGTCTATTTCCTGAAAAACGGCATCGGGAATGTGGCGGGCCAGGAACTGCTGCTCCGATAGCGGGAAAAGCAGATCCGACTTGATACCCAGCACGAGCGTTTTGGCCTTCACCTGCCCGAGTGCATGTACAATACCTCCGCGATTACGTCCTACATTGTGGGAGTCCATGATCTTGGACAGTATCCAGTACGAAAATGCATTGAACCGCTTCACAAACTTATCACCCTGGTACTGCTGGTACGACGATGCCCTGAAATCATCAATCTGATCAGGATTGTCGCGAGCCTGGGTGAAATTATAGGTATCATAATTACGATAGGAAAGCAATGCAATGGAGCGCGCCGCCCGCATTCCCATGCTTCCCGCATCGTCTTTTTCTTCCTTAAAAGTAGGATCCGCCGCGATCGCCATTCTTTGTGACTCATTGAATGCAATACCCCAGGGAGAGTGCAATGCATTGGATGCAATCAGGATCAGTTCTTCAAAAATGTCGGGCACTTCCACCGCCCATTCCAATGCCTGCTGCCCGCCCAGCGAGCCGCCTATGCACATATTAATTTTGCGGATACCCAGCTCCTGGCGAAGCAGGTCCAGTGTACCAACCACGTCACGGACCGTTACGGTGGGAAAGTCGCGGTAGTAAGGCTTATGCGTTCTCGGATTCACCGACAGCGGGCCTGTGGAGCCGTAAGCCGACCCTAGTATATTGGCGCAAACCACAAAATGCTCCCGCGGATTGAAATATTTATCATCCCCCACCAGCCCGTCCCACCAGTCGGTCGCATTGGCACTGCCCGTCAGTGCGTGGCAGATCCATACAACGTTGGTCCCTTCCTCATTGATCGACCCGTAAGTAGTATAAGTAAGTTCAAAGCCTGGCAGCTCCCCGCCCATTTCGAGGGCATAGGCGTAGGGATATTTAAAGATTTTCTGTTCCGGTTGCATAGGTGCCAGCGCACGTGGTTAAATTGTTTTTTATACCAGCCTACCATTGCCCCGCAGGACAAAAATAAACCATGAGCCGTGCCATTCAGGATTTCACGGGTATAAGAGAATATAAAGCCACTCGGCTTACAGAAATTTCCAAAAGTAATTTCAAACGAATTGAATTTATATCTCCTAATAACTTAGGTGGGAATTAGCACCTTTCTCCACAGTGGTAGCAGGTTGCCAGAGGTTCGTAGAGCCCATTCTCTCGCCTCTTCTTTATAAATCAACTGCTGGCAGTGAAGCGAATTGATTGATGTTGCAATATTAAAGGCAGGTGCCTGAAAAAACAAACAAATGCCGAAATTCTCTTGTGAGGCCTTCCAGCGGGCTTATCTTTGGCGTTTTGTTACCCGCTTTTTATGAAAACTGTTCTTATCTGCCTTCTTTCCTTCTTTACAACACCGCTCTTTGCACAAGGTATCCGGCCCGATCCGGAACGCATCGCCAAGCACGTCAACAAGCTTGCGTCCGACAAGATGAAAGGACGCGGTACCGGCAGCCGGGAAAATAAAAAAGCGTCCGAATACGTCGCGCGTGCATTCAAAAAATACAGCCTGGCGCCCAGGGGTACCACGGGATACTATCAGCCTTTTACCGCCAAAATCCGGCGTGTGGTCGTCCCCGACAGCATACGTGAAACCAGGAACGTTATTGGCTTTCTCGATAATCAGGCACCCTATACCATTATCATCGGAGCGCATTTTGACCATCTGGGCATGGGCATGCAGGGAAGTTCCAAAGCTGAGAAGCCCGAAGGTCAGATCCACAATGGTGCCGACGACAATGCGTCCGGAGTGGCCGGACTGCTGGAACTCGCCAGGTATTTTTCTGAAAATGGTGTGAAGGAAAGCTGCAATTTCCTGTTCATTGCATTTGGGGCCGAAGAGCTGGGGCTGGTAGGCTCGCGCTACTTTGTAAACAATCCTACTATCCCGCTGAACCAGGTCAACTTTATGTCCAACATGGATATGATAGGCCGGTACGATCCTGCGCGCGGAGTAGGTATCGGCGGGTTTGGTACTGCCTCCGAGTGGCCGGCGGTTTTTGAAGGTGTAAAAGGTGATGCCAAATTCTTTACAGACAAGGCAGGCAGCGGCGGCTCTGACCACGGTTCATTTTATACCAAAAACATTCCTGTACTTTTCTTCCATACCGGCGGCCACGACGACTATCATAAGCCGACGGACGATCCCGCCAAAGTGGATTCCAAAGCGGAAGCTGCCATCCTGAACATTGAGATCGCGATCATTGAAAATGCCATGAAGCTTCCCAGGCTCACTTTTAGTGAGGTAAAGTAAGTCGGATGTCTCACCCTTAAACAATCAGGTTTTGTTCGGTTTTGTCGCCCCCTCTTTTACTTACGGTCATTCACATGTTTCACCCGAAGATTTGTACGGAAGTTTGTTCAGGGATGTGCAAAATAGTAAAATATTCAAGGATTCCAAAACTTTTGCCGACTCCCTGCCGATCGATGATCCTGTACTGATTATAGAAAGGTACCATCACGAGAAGAGTGAACCTGGGTTCAATTTGTCGCAGTTTGTTGAAAAACATTTCCAGATGCCGGCACATTACGTGTCCACATTCCATGCAGATACTTCCAAGCCCGTTTCCGACCACATCGAGAGGCTGTGGCCCGTACTCACCCGCCAGCCGGATTACCAGGAGCGGGGCGGCTCGCTGATTCCCCTGCCCCATCCTTATGTAGTACCCGGCGGACGGTTCCGTGAAATATATTACTGGGACAGCTACTTTACCATGCTAGGGCTGCGCGAATCGGGCAAAAAGGAGCTGATCGGGCATATGGTTGAAAACTTTGCTTACCTCATCAACAGCTTTGGCTATGTACCTACAGCCAACCGGACCTATTACCTGAGCCGGTCGCAGCCGCCTTTTTTCTCCCTGATGGTGCGTCTTTACGCCGAAATGGAGGATAATAAGATACTGACGCGCTTCCTGCCGCAACTTCAGAAGGAGTACAACTATTGGATGAATGATGATGAAGCAGCAAAAAAGGACTTTACGGCCTACCGGAGAGTAGTACATCTACCCGGCGGCAAGGTTCTGAACAGGTACTGGGACGACCGGGCGACACCCCGGCCCGAATCGTACCGGGAGGATGTTGAGCTGGCGGACGCAGCTTTTGAAAAATACGGCACTCCGCGTGACCAGCTGTACCGGCACATCCGCGCAGCTGCCGAATCGGGCTGGGACTTCAGCAGCAGGTGGTTTGGCGATGAAAATGATTTTTCTACGATCCATACAACCGATATCCTGCCCGTAGACCTGAATTGTCTATTGTATCACCTGGAAAAAACACTGGCAGAGGCATACCTGCTGGGCGATAACCGTAAAATGCACCTCGAATTTGAGGAAAAAGCAAAAGCACGGGTAGTGGCTATCCACGAATATTTCTGGAACGACGAGCGGAAGTTTTTCATGGACTACGACTTTGTAAAGCAGCAATCTACCCGGCCCCTGACACTGGCCGGCCTTTTTCCATTGTTTTTCAAACTTGCGCGTAAGGATCAGTCACACTACATCCGCGGCTATGTGCGGCTCAACTTTCTGAAATCCGGCGGTTTGCTGACCACCAAAGTACGATCGGGACAACAATGGGATTCGCCCAATGGCTGGGCTCCTCTCCAGTGGATTGCGTATCAGGGATTAAGAAATTACAATTTCAACCGCATTGCCAATCAGCTCAATGAGAACTGGCTTTCCCTGATTGACAAGGAATTCAAGCACTCGGGTAAAATGCTTGAAAAGTACGACGTGGCCGATACCAACCTGCTGGCCGGCGGCGGCGAGTACGAAAACCAGGAAGGTTTTGGCTGGACCAATGGCGTATACCTGCGGATGAAGCGGCACCAGCGGTGAGCACCCACTGCATTTTATAATATGCTAATGAGTTTCTAATCTGATCTTGAAAAATTCCAGACAATACTCCTTTTTGTAGAAGATATTTTTAATACCTTGGTATATTATCATTCCACCGAACACTCCATGAAACTTTCCATATATCAGATTGATGCTTTCACTGATAAACTTTTCGGCGGTAATCCTGCTGCCATTGTTCCCCTTGAAGAATGGCTTCCCGACGCTACCCTGCTGGCAGTTGCTGCTGAGAATAACCTGGCCGAAACCGGCTTTTACGTACCAACTGAAAATGGATTTCATATCCGCTGGTTTACACCTACGGTAGAAGTAGACCTTTGCGGACATGCCACGCTGGCAGCTGCCTACGTGATTTTTAATATAAAGAAATACGATGGTCAGCGCATCCGCTTCGAGTCGCGCAGCGGTGAGCTCATTGTTGATTGCATGGACAACTGGCTCACGCTGAACTTTCCAGTCGACCAGTTTCAGGTAGCAGTACCGCCACCCGCATTGGTGGAAAGTATCCATTCCGTGACGATGCTGGAAGTGTACAAAGGCAGATCCGACTACTTGGTTGTACTTGACTCTGAGCAGGAAGTACTTGACCTCGATCTGGACATCATCATCTTGTCAACCATCCCCGCCCGGGGTATTATTGTGACCGCGCCCGGTAATGACGTGGATTTTGTTTCAAGATTCTTTGCACCGCAGTCAGGCATTGACGAAGATCCTGTGACAGGCTCGGCGCATACGACGCTCATCCCGTACTGGGCCGAACGTCTTTCTAAAAACCGCCTTACCGCCAAACAACTTTCCAAGCGCGGCGGCTTTCTGAAATGTGAGCTCGATGGCGACCGCGTGTACATCGGGGGACAAGCCAAACTTTATCTTGAAGGCGAAATCCTGGTCGACTGATCAGGATTTTTTGCCAGCAAGCCGGGTACGCTGGCCTGCATACAAGCCGCCGATCACCAGCAGGGTGCCAAGTACCGTGTAAATGGTAACCGGCTCATCCATAAGCCACCAGGCAAAAAAGAAACCGAATAAAGGACATAGAAAAAGCCAGAGCGAAGCCCGCACCGTATCCAGGCGGAGCAGGTAAAACCAGCATATCAGTCCCACGATCGACACTGCCAGGCTGAGCCATAACACCGACCCCCAGAACCTCATATCCCATTGTGCAACTGAAAAATCGCTGAACAGCAAAGTAGCAGGCAGGAGCAGCAAGCCCCCGATCATCACCTGCCAGCCATTAATCAGCAGGTTGGGCAAAGTCCACTGGATGGTAGCATAGTAAACACTCGCTGCCGACACAGCTACCATGCTGACAGCCAGCAGCATAATACCGGCAGGAGTTGTATGACTGTCACCCAGCAGCGGGTAAGTAGCCAGTCCCACGCCCGCCATTCCCATGATAATTCCCATCCACTCCTCACTTTTCGGACGTCTTTTGAGCCACCAGGAGGAGAGCAGCACAATGATCAGCGGGTTGGTGGAGGTGGACAGACTGCCGATACCCGCCGCTGTGAATTTCATGGCAAACACGTATAAACCCAGGTAGAGCGTTGTATTCAAAAATCCGAACAAAGCCAGCTGCCTGAACTCCGTCCTGCTGGGCAGCCTGTACGACGGATCGCGGGTAAACAAGTACGAGAATGCAAGTAAAATGCTGCCCGCGATGAAAAAACGGATATTTGCCAGGAGCAGCGGGGGTACAGATATTACACCGAATTTGGTAGCGACCGACGCCGATGACCAGAGAATGGAAAACAGGATTCCAATGCCAATATTTTTCACACGCAAACAAAAAATTATGTCCCAAAATTACGTGATGTATTTCGGCTTCGCTGTTCACTTTTCATATTTTTGGGCATGAGTAACAAAATAATCGGGAAGCTCACCACCTTGTTTCTGATTATCCTGTGTGGTTCCCGGGTGTTTGCACAGCAACAGTGGACCTATGATTTCAACAATGGGTTCAACCCTATCGAAAGCGGCGGCATTGCATTGAAACCGCTGGGCACACCCGGACAGGTTGTCAAAGAAAAGATTCCCGGCACGGAAGATCTCAGCAGAAGTACGTATGTATTTGAGAAAAACAGCGGTCTTCAGTTTAACAATGCGGAGGCAAAAGGTTTTCTGAATAAATCTTTTACTGTCGAAATCTATTTCAAACTCGCGGAGCTCGACAGCTGGAAACGTGTGCTTGACTTCAAAAATCGCAAGAGTGACTATGGCAGCTACATCTACGACGGCAAGCTGAACTTTTACGATTTTGCAATCGGAGGAAAGGCCCCGGTCCATGCTGATCGTTACGTGCACTATGTATATTCCCGTGATTTTGAGACAAAAATCATCAAAATGTACATTAATGGGCAATCAAAGCTCGAATTTAAGGATCCGGGTACGGAAGGTATGCTGGATGCCGACCAGGTGCTTAACTTTTTCCAGGACGACCTGATCGCCAATCATGAGTCGAGTTCGGGGACAATTGCGCTCATCCGCCTCTACGACCGGGTGATGACGCCTGTGTTCATCCGCAGGAGTTATCATACCATTGCCAAGAGCTATGGGCAAAAAGACACAGAAGATGAGGAAGTTGCCTCTTCAAAATCTGCTCCCGGCGCCGGACCGGCAAAGAAAAATTTATCGCACGTGACAGGCAGGGTGTATGATGGCAGCAACCTTCGTCCGGTCAATGGAGCCGACGTGCTCGTCAGGAAGTCGGCCAATGACTCGCTGGTAGCACGTACCAAAACTGTGGATGGAATCTACGAGTTTGAGCTGGTACCCTTTGAATCCTACCGGATCTCGGCCCAGGCAGACGGATTTGAGCCGAAGAGCATTCCGGTAAAAACCACCAACAGAAATCAGGAAGTCAAGTCGCTGATCAGCCTGAGCCAGGAATCCTTTACAGCTCCGATGGTAACTTTTTATTTCAAGCAAGGCACGGACGAGCTTGACGGCACTGAGGCCGAGTTAGACTCCGTTGTATCTTACTTTCAAAAACGAACCGATCTGCGGCTGATTCTTAAAGGACATACCGATAATACCGGCGACTTTGAAAAGAACATTGAGCTGTCGAATATGCGTGTCAATGCATTGAAGAACAAGCTGCTGCAAAAAGGAATAAGTGCAGAACGCATAGAGGGAAAGGGACTCGGACCTGCGCAGCCTACCCGCGTCAACCGGTCGGAAGCACTGAAAAAATCGAACAGGCGCGTGGAGGTATGGGCGGAGCCTGTAAAAAGATAAAGCCATCTCACTGAGATGGCTTTATACTGACTATTCCTAAACCCTTAACCTTTTCTTATCTTAAATATCTTTCCTGAGTTGCCTGGCCAAAATCCGGTTTCATCCGGTTATTCTGCTTTGCCAGTCTTTACAGTAATTCACACACCATTAAAAACGTTCCAGCTATTTATTAAAGTAACAAACTTATGAATGTTACTCACTTTTCAGCATTTAAGAAGCAGCGTAACCTGGTATATATACGAATCGGTTCTTTCTGGCTCTTTTTAAAGCTGCGACTAAACATCTTTTCAGTTTATAGCCGCTCAAAAACATTTCACAGGAATAAGAAACACCAATATGCACCGTTTCTACCTGTCCTACATGCTGAATTGTTAAACTTATACAATTCAATCACAATGCAAATGTCATTAATAATCTTGAAATTACAAATTGTACAAAATCCTATCAGCCGAATTTTCTTTGGAATTAAATATTAATATGAGCTATATTATCCCACAATCCTATCACTTCTATCCTTTTCCATTTGCATAAATTTGGCTTAAAGTAGATATTTCAAAATAATCTACGATCTTGAAATATTTATATTTTATTAAAAATGTACAATCATTGGTTATAATTATTCATTGTTGATTGTATTCCCATAGTGCAAAAAGAAGTAACAATATCCCCGGCTTTATCCAGCACGAAAGGTAATTCTGACATTTCTTCGCTTGAAAATGCTTTCAGCACGTAGTCAATTTGCCTCCCACGTGGAAAATTATTCCCTATTCCAAATCGAAGTCTGGGGTATTCGGTAGTTCCAAGTAATTCTTCTATATTCTTCAAACCATTATGACCTCCGGCACTTCCCTTGGGCTTGATCCGCAATGTACCAAAGGGGAGCTGCAACTCGTCAACGATCACCAACACCTGCTCGGCCGACACTTTGTACTGATCCATATAGTAGCGCAGCGCCTTGCCGCTCAGGTTCATATAAGTGGTTGGTTTGATCAGATGAATCTGCCTGCCCCTGAACTTCCACTCGGCCGTAAAAGCGAGCTTTTCAAAATTAAACTTGAAATCATGCTGTGCCGCCAGTCTGTCCAGCACCATAAAGCCCGCATTATGCCGTGTGAAAGCGTATTCCGGACCAATATTGCCCAAGCCGGCAATCAGATATTTCATCGGGTAAAAGTTTTTGATTTCGTGATTGAGCGTTTAATTTAGGCTAAAATTCAGGGAAATTATATCATGCCCCAAAAACGATTGATCCTGAGCAGCCCTCTGCTGGAAATTATGACCAGCCGACTTTGCCAGCAACTCATTGAAAATCATCAGGACTTCTCCGACTCAGTTGTGATGGGGCTCCAACCCCGCGGCATCTACTTTGCAGAGCGCATTGTGGTCAAACTGAGGGAGCACACAGGCAGGAATATTCCTCTCGGCCATTTGGACGCTACCTTTTATCGTGACGATTTCCGAAGAAGAGAGTCGCCCCTTTTGCCCAATAAAACCAACGTTCCCTTTCTGATCGAGGGCAAGCGCGTGATTCTGATCGATGATGTACTCGCCAGCGGACGCATGGTACGTGCAGCCCTGGACGCTATGACCGCATTCGGCCGACCCAAGATGGTGGAGCTGATGGTGCTGATTGACCGGCGCTACAATCGCGAGCTGCCCATTGACCCGGATTATGCAGGCATGCAGGTAAGCACACTGGAAAGCCAGCGCGTGCAGGTAGAGTGGAAAGAGCAGGGTTTTGAAGCCGATCGGATCTGGATGGTCGACTAGCGCGGACGAGAGGCTTCTTCCTTGTCGGCCGCCTTGCTGATGTCCTGGGTGCGGTAAGTCAGCTTATCAATGTAAAATACCTCACGGCCCTGCCCGATGGCGGACGTTCCGAGTCGCTGCATGCCATAAGCCAGAAAATACTGGCCATACCAGGGCGACAGGTAGCTGTCCTCATTGTTCAGCACCTTTTCTTTCTCTGACTTGGGACTGATCTTGAACTTTTCACTTTCCACGACCACTTCATTGCGACGAATCACTTCGGTATGCACTTCGCCATCCTGCGGGTAAGCCAGTACAAAGTAGTCGTCCACCGGCGTGATCTGCACCATTTCCTGAAGGTCGAAGCTGGTCAGGTCCTTGATGGTAATGCAATTGTCCCAGATAAATTTTCCATTTCTGTCAAAACCACACACAATGGCGTGAGTATACCGGTAACCTTCCAGCGTGCGGGAAATGTAGGGGCGTGAAATGCCGCCGGCAATCACCGGGTTGGACGAGCGCTGATTGGGATAATAAACTTCCGCCACCAACACGATTTCATTCTCGGTCTGGATCAGTTCATGCACCAACAGCCGGTACCTGAATTTGTTCTCCTTACCAAGGCTTTTGCGCTTGCCGATACGTTCCAGCATCTTCGCCTTGCGGCGTGGTTTCATGTAGTTGAAGAAATTCTGCAGCTCTGAAAATTCGATGAACTGCGGTTCGCGCGGCACATCTTCTTCAATATGGGTAATGTACAAGCCCTGCGAATACTGGGTGCAGCCTACCGAGTAATTGCCGATCAGGTACGAATCGTCCGGGTTCAGCGGAACAATTTGTCCCGATATCATACTATACCGCGGATCACTCAGGCTGGTACGTTTCAGCAGCTTGCCGTCGTAATTGTAGGTTTTGATTTCAAAAACGCAGTTTTTCTTCCGGTATGCATAGGTAATTACATTGATGTAGCCATCTATTTCATTGATATCCACATTGTTCAACTCTGTATTTTTCTCAAACAATCCCGGTAATACCCGGGTTGTATGATCAAAAAACGAATGCACGATGACGATCGGCCTTGACCTGTAATAGCCCGAAACAAGTGCTTTGCTCCCGATCACCTTAAAATGCTGTACATCCACACCTGCCAGCAGGTTTCCTTTGTAGGTATCAATAGAACCGTCACTAAAGTTTAGCTGCATAAACAGGAAGCGATCGGTATCAGGCTCGGCAAAAAGCCAGAAGCCGCTTTCGGCACCTTTGTAGGCCATCACAGGTATGTACCTGAAATCCAGCTTGTAAGTTGCCCGCCACACGACCTTCATGGTCGTGTCGTATTTTACAAACTGCCACTGCTCATTCCGGTTGCCGTAGTATTCGTCGCCGCGTACGACCGAGAGCAATCCCTGCTCTCCAAGACTGAAAACTTCGAATTGTTCGGTAGATGATGAGCTTGCGGGAATTTCGAGACGATCAGACTGCTGCAGCTGAGCAAAAGTGGTTACAGGAAGGATCAGACTAAGAACCACGGCGACACAAATCCCGAACCATCTCACGGTACTGCTATTCATAACTTCTTCCTTCTGAGGTACGACTCTCATCAATAATTACCCTAATTTTGCATCAAAATGGATAAGAATACTATTTAATAGTATAAATTATTTTATTTAAATAAAAACATTTCCCAGTTACTTCTATTCCATGACTATTGAAGAAATTTTAAAGGAAGATATTCAAAAAGCAGTCCAGACCCACTTCGAAATAGCTGTTGATGAAGTCCTGTTACAGCCCACGAAAAAAGAGTTTGAAGGGTTTTACACCTTTGTCACTTTTCCATTAACCAAAACTGCCCGGAAGGCACCGGCCGAAATCGGGCAGACAATCGGTAACTACCTGGTATCCAACTCCCCGGTTGTCGGCAGCTTCAATGTCGTACAGGGATTTCTGAACATCGGTTTAAAGGACGATACCTGGCTTGGGCTGATCAGGGACATTGCTGCAGATACTGCTTTCGGCACCTTTCCTTCCAATGGCCAGTCGGTCATGGTAGAATTCTCTTCTCCCAATACCAATAAACCCCTGCACCTGGGGCATTTACGGAATGATTTTCTGGGTGACTCGCTTTCCCGCATCCTCAAAGCTAGTGGCTACGAGGTGGTAAAAACCTGTCTCGTCAATGACCGCGGTATTCATATCTGCAAGTCGATGCTCGCCTATCGTGAGCTTGGCGATGGTGAAACCCCTGAGAGCAGCGGCATCAAGGGCGATCACCTGGCGGGCAAGTATTACGTGCAGTTTGATGTTGAGTACAAAAAGCAAATCAGGACGCTCACCGAAGCCGGCATGAGCGAGGAAGAAGCTGCAAAAAAGGCCCCCTGGATGCTTGAAGCCCAGCAGATGCTGCTCAAATGGGAAAATGGCGATCCCGCTGTCGTGGAACTCTGGCGCAAAATGAATGGCTGGGTATACGACGGATTTAATGAGACTTACGGTAAAATCGGCGTGAGTTTCGACAAAACCTATTACGAATCAGACACTTACCTGCTTGGCAAGGATATTATTGAAGAGGGTTTACAAAAAGGGATTTTCTTTAAAAAAGCAGACAACTCCGTGTGGATCGACCTGGCTGACGAGGGCCTGGACGAAAAGCTGGTACTGCGCGGCGACGGCACTTCGGTGTACATTACCCAGGACCTGGGCACTACGGAGCTCAAAAATAAAGACTTTCACAATGACCGCTACCTGTGGGTGGTAGGCAATGAGCAGGATTATCATTTCAAGGTACTGTTTGCGATTCTGAAAAAGATGGGCCGCTCCTATGCCGATGGCTGCTATCACATCAGCTATGGTATGGTGGACCTTCCTTCGGGGAAAATGAAATCCCGCGAGGGCACCGTAGTGGATGCAGATGACCTGGTAGATCAGATGGTGCAAACTGCCACCAACCGCACCCAGGAACTGGGTAAAATTGACGATTTTGAAAGTGATGAAGCCAAAACGTTGTACAATCAGCTGGCATTGGGTGCATTGAAGTACTACCTGCTGAAAGTGGATCCCAAAAAACGGATGCTTTTCAACCCTGAGGAGTCCATCGATTTTCAGGGACATACCGGACCTTTCATCCAGTATACCTATGCACGTATCCGTTCCATCCTGCGCAAGGCAAATCAGGCAGAAATCAGTGCTGCAATTCCCGATAGTACTTACAGTCCCAAGCAACCAGAGAAAGAGCTGATCTTCATGCTGTCGCAATACCCCGGGCGGGTGCAGGCTGCCGCGGAAGACTTTGCGCCTTCTGTCCTATCGCTGTATGCGTTTGAGCTGGCCAAGGTTTACAACCAGTTTTATGCCGAACTATCGATCTTTTCTGATCCGGATGCCCATGCTGTAAAGTTCCGCGTGGAAGTATCCAGGATCGTGGCCGAAACTATTCAGAAAGCACTTGGACTTCTGGGGATTGAAGTTCCGGAAAGAATGTGACCAAATTCAGATTTTTACGTCAACATATAGGCAGTACAGGAAGAAAATTCAGGCGATAAACGTTTACATTTACAGTAGTCGTAACAATTACAACTAAACAAGTATGGAACTTATGAAAGCGCTTTTCATTATGATTGCTTCCCTTATCACAGGCCTTTTCGCCGACAAGTCGGAAATCGCCAGCAGACCGGCCGCAGCTCCTGCTGCCAAACAGTTGCTTTATGATTTCAAGGTAAAAAGCCTGGTGGGAGGTGAAACCGTAGACCTTTCCAAATACAAAGGAAAAAAGGTTGTCATCCTCAACGTAGCATCCAAATGCGGCTTCACCAAGCAGTATGCAGACTGGGAAAAATTCAACAAAGATCATGGCGACAAAGTAGTCGTACTGGGTTTTCCTGCCAATAACTTCGGCGGACAGGAACCTGGCACCAGCGAGGAAATTGCCACTTTCTGTTCCAGCACGTACGGAGTAACATTCCCGATGTTTGAAAAAGTATCCGTACTGGGCGACGATCAGGCACCAATTTACAAGTGGCTGACTACCAAAGATCTGAATGGATGGAATGACAAAGTTCCAACCTGGAATTTCTGCAAGTATGTAGTGAATGAAAAAGGAGAGCTGACCAACTTCTTTGCATCCAAAGTACTCCCGACTGATCCTGAATTTTTGAAGGCAGTAGGAATTTAAAAAATGCCTGCCGGAGATCTTCTCCGGCAGCTTTCCATATACAACAAAACTATACGCAACTATGAAAGACATTCATGAAGCCCGTCGCTACCTCTCCAATGCAAAGGAAATCCTGCGCGAAAAAGCCATTAAGGAAGATGGCTTCTACAAAGACCGTAAATACGTAAAAATGGCCGGGCATACCGCATATACAGGCGTTCTGCTGGCATTGGACTGTGCTTTTGGTCAAAAGAAAAAAGGCAGAAAAAGCGTCGATTGGTACAAGGAGGAACTTGCTGGTACAGACCGGAAAATCCTGTCAAACTTTCTGGTTGCTTATGATATTCTCCACCTCTCGATGAGCTATGACGGAATTCTAAGTGCTGCGGTCTCAAAAGAAGGCCTGGACGTTGCAGAAAGAATAATCGACTGGGCTGAGCAGAAAACAGCGGCCTGATTTTACCCCGATAATAATTACAAATGAACCCCTGGATTGAGGCGGCACGGCCGCGAACATTGCCCCTTTCACTTTCCTGCATTTTAATGGGTTGTTTTCTGGCTGCTTCAACCGGCACTTTCAGCTGGACGGTAGCTATTCTGAGTGTACTCACCACTACTCTCCTGCAAATCCTTTCCAACTTTGCCAATGATTACGGCGATGCCGTCAACGGAAAAGATACCGAGCTCAGGCAGGGACCACAGCGGGCGGTACATTCCGGCCAAATCAAATCCGCAGATATGCTGCGGGCCATTATTTTGTTTTCCGTACTATCGCTGATATCAGGCGTACTCCTGCTGATGATGGCATTGAGAGGTGCTCCGGCCAATACATTCTGGATCTTTCTCGGGCTGGGACTGGCATGCATTTTCGCAGCCATCACCTACACCGCCGGCAAAAAACCCTATGGGTATATGGGCCTGGGTGACTTGTCCGTTCTGATCTTTTTTGGATGGGTAGGTGTGATTGGCAGCAGTTACCTCCATACGCTGGTCTGGAACTGGCACTTCCTGCTTCCGGCCACAAGCTGTGGCTTATTTGCCGTCGGAGTGCTGAATATCAACAATATACGTGATATTGAATCTGACAAGGCGACTGGCAAAAACTCCATTCCGGTGCGGCTCGGGCGAGAAAATGCCATTATTTATCACTGGATCATCCTGACCGTCGGCATGCTTTGCGTGCTGCTATATACCATTCAGCATTTTTCCGGTTACAGCAGCCTCCTTTTTCTGCTGAGCTTTCCTTTGTTCATCAAAAACGGACTGGCTGTGTCGCGCCTGCGGCAGGCCAGTGAGCTTGATCCCTACCTGAAACAAATGGCGCTTTCCACGCTGCTGTTTGTTATTCTTTTCGGACTCGGTACGGTACTGTAATCATTTTACCCGGAGCTTGATCGCATTGCCCAGCAACGTGTAACCTTTTGCATTCGGGTGTAGTCCATCGGTAAAAAGGGCTTCGTCAATCTTTCCGTTTTCCAGCAGAAAAACCTTCCCGGGATTTATAAATCCGACATTCAGCGCTCCGGTAAGCTGCACAAGCTTTTCATTGAGTGCTGCGACTCTACCCTCCTGATCGCGGCGCGGGTAAATGCCCGACATGATGATTTCTGCCTGCGGCTGCCTGATTTTCAATGCATCAATGAGCAGTGTCCAGCCCTGTACAATCTCGGCATCCGTATTAAGGTGAAGGTTATTGGTACCAATATTTACAAAAACCTGCCGGGCATGAAAACCATCCAGCTCGCCGTGGTACACCCGCCAAAGTACGTTTTCAATACGATCCCATCCATAGCCCATATTCACGGTACTTTTGCCAAACGTATCGGTCCAGGCTTTATCATTTTGCGCTACGGGACCCTTGGGTAACCCGCCCCAGAAATGCGTGATGGAGTTCCCGATCACCACAGTGGCGGGCGGCTGCTTTTTGTTTTGTTCCATAATAGCCAGATGCCGGGCCTCCCAGTCGTACCGGTTCAATTCCCGCAACTGGGTTAGCGGCTGCATGGTTGAAACATCCCCTTTTGCCTCATGCAGGATCGTCCGCAGATTTTTCTCATAACCTTCCGCATACCGCATCATTCCCAGGTCATTGGGGTGCGTACCATCCACCGTAGTCTCAATATCCTGACCAAAATCCGCTTTCGAGATCAGGTAAATATTAGTAATGCCTTTTTCTTTTAACTTCCCGAAGGCGGCACGCAGGGTTTCATTGGCCTCGGTATAATAGTGTTTGCTTTGAGGATTTATTGCTTCGTCAGTATAGCCGGCATGTTCGGCAAGTACGATGGGGGTTTGAGGATGCGACTGCCGGAGCGTTTGTACAGTGGCCAGAATGCGCCGCGTGATTTCTTCGGTATCATAGTCAATATCCGGCTCAGGCCGGATGGTGAGATTGGGCAGACAATCCAGGACAAAGACCTTGGCATCGATCTGGTTTACATAGGCTACCACTTCTTTTTCCAGTTTTCCATTTCCCGAAAAACCGAGATTGATCAGCGGATGGTCCATCTTCCGGCCCAATATGGCTGTCCACGCCATACCCGGCCGCGACGGGCAGGCACCCTGTGCTATCGAAGTACCATACACCACAATCGGCTTGTCAGGTCTCACCGGCAGGGGCGTCAGGGTCACTCCTGCCGGAGTGCCGATTTCCAGCCAGACTACCTTATTGTACAACGGGAGATACAAGCGGTATTCACGTCCAAGCTTATGGTAGTTGTCGTTTGATTCAAGATTGCTGAATGTATAGCTGATGGTATCCCCGAAACTATGCTGCCCTGCACACCAGCGCCAGTCACCGTCGCTGGATATCGCATACAGGTCCACGCCGCTCACGCCCGTCGCCGGCATGTGCGGCAATGCATGGTCGCCCTCTACCACATAGCGTACCTTGATCTCGGAAGTACTTGCCCGGAAGCGGACCATCAGCCCCGCCGAATGTTGTGCCAGGTTCCATACGTCCTGCCGCACCTTTGTTTTCGCCGAGGCCGGCAGCCGGTCGTAGGTATTTTTCAGCTCCTTGCCGTGCCAGCTGCGCCCTTCCATGACGGGGAATGTGGCAGACTGTGGGTTCCACCAGGTATAGGCTGACTGCTGCGCAAATAACGGGTTGACAAGCAGCAGCAATGCTGCGAAAATGAAGCTGTATTGTTTTTTGATCATAAAAAAAGGACACTGCTGTATTGCTACAAAAGTGTCCGGGCGGTTAATTCTTACTGGATTGATGCGCTATTTTACAATTACACCTTCCGCGATAAATGTCAACTCCTCCTCTGGTTTGGTTATCCCCGCAATTTCCTCCTTGCTTTTTCCGGCATCTTTGGCATAGTGCTGCAGGTCGGCCACGGATACCAGCTTTTTCCGGGCCTCGCCTTCAAACACCACCGTTTTGCCCGTAATATCCTTGGGCACAAAAAATGCATAGTCCTTGAACATCACCCGCATGGTACCGCCATTTTCGGTATTCACCTTCATCCAGCAGCCTTTCATCTGACATACCGACTCTACCGTGCCGCTGACTTTGGTATGCATCTGCTCCTTGTCACCCATCTTACCGGCCAGCTGAGTAGCGGGAATTGCATTGGACTCGGTAATATCCTTACCTGCTTTCACGGTATTCTGCGCGTAAACTGTGCCAGCCGCAACCAGCAGCAGGACCAGGCATATGAGTTTTTTCATGGGTTGTTGTGTTTATAATGTGACAAGATCTGCTTTGCAGAGGTTATGCTAAACTTACTTTTTTAAAAACAATTTTACAATACCACCCTATTCCAGTACTTCTACCCAGCCTTTGCAATGCGTACCCTGCGGCGTATCGACTACATAAAAATAAGTCCCGTTACCAATCCCTTTCCCCCAGTCATTCCGGTAATCCGCAGCCTTGAAAACCGACTTGCCCCAGCGATTGAAAACTTCAAAGTTTGATCCCGGGACGGGTACGACAAAAAAGTCATTTTTGCCGTCACCATTGGGTGTGATGACATTGCTTAATGTAAATGCGGGTGCAGCCCGGATCATTTTGGACGCCGTAAGCGCACAACCCGCTGCATTATAAGCTGTAACAGTCACGGTATATTCGCCTTCGGTCCCATACTGATAATTTGTGACCGTCTGCCCAACCTGCCCCACCCCGTTTCCAAGGTCCCATACATACCGCACGCCTTTGCCGGCGGGATCACTCATGGTATACAAAAAAGCCTCATTGCATGCGCCACCCGACTGAATAATGCTGAGTTCGGGCTGATAGGACCGGTCTACCGTCACGCGGATCTGCCGCACAGGCTTGCAACCATCCGCATAAATGCCCTGCACAGTGTAGACAGTCGTTTTTTCAGGCTTTACGGTTACCGAGTTGCCGGTAGTTTGTTCCAGACCATCGGCAGCCTGCCACACGTACTGGCCCGCATCACCCGCTACGGTAAGGGTTACGGTGGCACCCACACAAACCTCCGTGTCGGGCATACCGGCAAAGTCGGTCTTTTTGTTGACCACAACCTTTACAGTACGGGTAACCTTGCAGCCGGCCGCATTGCTGATCACGACGGAGAAATCTGTCGTTTGTTGCACTGTAACACTCGGAGAGGCAGAAGCTGCATTGCTCAACCCCTGTGCAGGCGTCCATTGATAACTCGTTCCGCCGCCTGCCCGCAGCTGCAATGTCGTATTTTCACAAACGGTCGTGTCGGGCATAACCGTGGTATTCAGCGTCACTACGGTAACTTTCTTTTCTGCGACATCCATGCGTTTGCAGCTCAGTTGATTATAGGCAGTAAGCTTTATAATGTACTCGCCCGGCTGATTGAAAACGTACTCAGGACCATCTTCTTCCCGAGAAATCGTGTTTCCATTAACCTGCCAGATATAGTCTATTCCTCCTTCGCTGGTGTTTGCAAATGAAAGCGCGAGCGGGGCACAGCCGGTAGTTACATCTTTGGTTTCACCTGCATATACATCGAAATCGGCACGGAGCCGGTCAATGTCAATCTTGAATGCGGCATTGTTGCAGTTTTCGCTTTTATTGGTTTTGGACCACGCCTGCGGTGTGACGGGAAAGTTGCTTCCCCCGCATGCACAGGTTGCATGGTAAATCGTTCCGTTTTTGTCAAACCGGCTCGTACCTCCGTCCACATGGTCGCCCTCGACCTCGTTGTTGCGGCTGCTACTTCCAAAAAACGTTGCATACAACAATGACCTGGCACCCTGTTCGAGGATGGCAATGTAAAAGTTATTTCCGTTTGTGACCTTCTGCATGGCATCTTCCGTAACAGGCAGGTTGCTGGTACTGCTGAGCGGATTATTGTTTGTCTGACTGTTGACACTCCCGCCCCATCCTGCGAGGTAGATGTTACCGCATTCGCTCACCAGAAATGCCGTGGGCGAAATATCCGGCGTACCGCGACCCGACCCTATGATGGTAGAAAAAACCGAAGTGGTCAGGCTGGCATCCAGCGCATGCACAAACTGGCCGCTTTTTGCATTGCTGTACACGCCTTCGCTCACCGGATAGCTTCCATTTGTAAGACCGTAAATACACACGTTTCCGGCAGGATCAAGATCCAGGAGGTAGCCTGCATCCTGCGAATCAGTACCCAGGTATGTCGTTTTCACAAGCTTATCGCCGCTGAACTTTGCAATGTAAGCATCCTCCGACCCTTTGAGTGCCGGCTGATAAGCACCCTTTGTTCCCGGAAGTGCAATGCTGGTGGTAGAGCCGGTTACATACACATCCCCATTCGGAAGTACTTTCAGTCCAAATGCGGTTTCTTCCTTTTCAGCACCAATGTAGGTACTCCACAGCAGCGTACTCAGTGCGGGATCAAGCTTGGAAACGATCCCGTCCTGATAACCTCCCAGTCTGGTTTGGCCGGGATTTTTCAATGGAAAATTACCCGAATTGGTACTCGATGCGATCAGCACATTATCAGCTGCATCCACCACGATTTCACCGCGGAAAGGATCACCATAATTATGTATGGTAAAAAAGGAAGTCTGGCTGACGCCATCATTCATATCACCACCCAGGTAAGTGGAGGCAGCCAGCTGCCTGCCGTCCGCACTTAGTTTTGAAATAAAAATATCACTTCCATTTGTCAGATCAAGGCCGGAGATAGGCCTTGTACGCACACCCTTCCCGAAGGTTTTTTGAAATGCATCGGATCTCACCGGAAAATTGTCGGAGCCCGTGGTACCGAGTATGAGCAGCTCGTTTTTTGAGTTGACGATCAGGCTGGTAGGCAAATCTGTATCCTGCCCGCCCAGGTAAGTGGCGTAAAGCAGCTGGCTGCCATCGGGAGAAAATTTGAGAATGGCAACATCCACCAACCCTCCGAACCTGACCTGGAAAGCTCCCTGGGTTGCCGGAAAACCCAGCCCGAAGACAGTTCCGCCCGAGTAAAGGTTACCTGCCGCATCGTAAGTAGCCGTGTGGCCCCAGTTGTCCGCAGTTGAGCCCGAGTAGGTGGAAAAAATCAGCTCGGGATCAATGGTGAGCTCACATGTATGATCGTAACTTTCCAATGCAAACCGCACGGTATTGCTGCCAGCAAGGGCAAATTTCGACGAAACAGGCTTTTTGCCCCCATTTACTTCCTGAAATGTAAAAGGCTCAGCCTCTCTGAACTGCCCTACCGAGGTTTTGACAACTATTTGCCCGTTTTCATTCAGTGAAAGCTGCTCCGCCCCCTGGTAGGCAAGGCTGATTCGGGCAGGATCAGCGCCGGGACTCACAATAAATTCGTATTTGAGGGTAAACTGATGCGTATAAACGCGAAGGTCGATGCCGGGATAAATCCCCTTGTAGCGTACTTCCTGGTAAGCGCCGGCATTCCGCGCCCATTTACTTTCGTCCGATCCCATGAAGTAGCTGTAACTGGTCGGCAATGCTTTGGAAGGCACCACGGCAGCATTCGCCGCGGCATTTTCAAAAAACATCTCCACACCATGCGCCCCGATGGTCTCGGGAGGATCTGCATGGCGTGCAAGTGCCTCCGTGTGCGACTTTCCGGCATGCCGCGCTGCTACTGCAGCAGCATCGTACATGACATAAACAATGGATTTTTGTTTCAGAAACAGGAAGCCGCCGGGTATTTCGGTCCGGAAGAGAACTTCGCGCTCCCACTGCCCCTGATTTTGAATAAAAAACATCCCGGTGGCCAGCAGCTTGCCGGGGAACCATAGCAGTACAATAATCAATAGCAGCATTGACTGTAAACTTCTCCCCATAGCCAGCTTTAATTCTTTCTACTTGAACGCAGAAACGGAAATGATATTTTTACAAAATTCATATTCCTGGGGCACATTGGAACCCAGTAACAATAGCTGACCGGCAGTGTTTTGTGTCACATGGTCGAGGTACCAGCGGGTGCCTTCCGCATCGAGGTTGGTGGTAGGTTCGTCAAGAAAAACGACCGGAACATCGGACATGAATGCCAGACCTAACTTCACCCGCTGCTTCATACCCGATGAAAAATGGCGGATAATCTTGCCGCCCGCATGCGACAGCCAGATAAAATCCTCGAAATCAGCAGGAGACATCGCGTTTTTGAATGGTTTAAAACGAACATGAAACTCGACCAGCTCACGCAATGTAAATTCCTCTATGAGTTCCAGGTACGGCGCCGCGATGACCAGGTGCTTGTACCAGTGATCCGAATCAATGGCATTGCCCGGCTCCCGGAAGTAAGTGATGGAACCTTCGGTTACAGGTACCATGCCGGTAAGCAGCTGCAATAAGGTAGATTTTCCGCTGCCATTGGGGCCGGTAAACGTGTAGGCTTTTCCGGTTTCCAGCTCAAAACTCGCATGACGCACGATCCATTCTTTGATGAATTTCTTGCCAAGGTTTTGAACGGAGATGTGCACGGGGGAATGACTGAATGATTGAATGACTGAATGATTGAATGGTGGGGCAAGTTAGTGAGTTAGTGGGTTAGTGAGTTTTTTGGTGACTTGATTTTCATTTTATAGATACCTTTTTCTTACTCTGGTTTTTCGATGGATAGTTTGACGAGTTCGATGCGGGTGTCTTGCATGGAGACTACCTGGAATGAGTAAGGTGGAATCAGGACGGTTTCATTTACTTCCGGCAGGTCACCATGGTAGTCGATCAGCATGCCGGCGAGGGTATCATAGTCGCCCTCGGGTAGCTCCCAGCCATATTTTTCGTTCAGGTAGTCGACCTCGTGGCGTGCGCTGAGGATATAGCTGCCGTCTTCCTGCTGCCGCTCAGTCCAGTCCTCGGTGGAGTCGTACTCATCCTGGATTTCACCGAAAATCTTCTCCACTACATCTTCCACACTCACCAGTCCCGCTGTACCGCCAAACTCATCCACCACCAGTGCCAGGCTGCGGCGCTCTTCCAGAAACCGGAGCATCAGGTCGCTGGCCTGCATAGCCTCGGGTACAATCAGTATAGGTGTGATGATGTTGCTGATTTCTTTCGGTTTTTTAAACAAAGACAAAGCATGGCAATATCCCAGTACATCATCTACCGAATCGCGGATCACGATGATTTTGGAATGCCCGCTGGACAGGAATATGGACCGGAGATCTTCAATGCTGTCGTGCACATTCACCGCCGAAATTTCGGTACGCGGGATCATACAATCCCTGATCCGCAGGTCTTTAAAGTCAAGTGCATTGATAAACATACGCTCCTCAATGCTGTGATCGTCGAAGTCGGGATCATCGGCAGAAACAATATCATCCCGCAGGGAAGCAGACAGGATATTTTCTTTTACAAATGGCTCTACCAGCCAGTACAGGGGTGTCATAAACCATTCCGCAAAGCGCACCGGGAAGGCAGTAAGGTCCAGCACTTTCGGGAAAAACCTGCCAATTTTGACCCAGCCTGTGTAAGAGGCCATCCACGCAGAAATCAGTACGACAAAAAGCAGGAAAATAAGACCTTGTTCCTTACCCGATGAATCCGTGGAAAACATGGGCCAGACCGTCGCCACGGCAAAAAAGCAACCCAGCGCTACCACCAGCAGGCGGATCATACGCAGGATACGGCGCCAGTAAAGCGTTTGCACCACATGCTCATTGTTTTCCTGCCGCCACGAAAAACGGTCGAAGGAGATTTCAAGCAGGGCCGACCGCACAGCGCCATAGTAGCCTGCCAGCACAAAAAATATCAGGGCGGTCAGCAGGGGTGCGGGACTCATTTGCGATGCGGTTTATCCGGCGTATTTTCTTTGCTGGCCTGTGAAGCTTTTAGCCGGTTGAACTGAAAAAAAAGCAGGCATACAATGCTGAGCAGCAACAGCCAGTAACTTTCAAAAAGACCTGCGCGACGGAATTCAAGCACCCACACCACAAAGAAGCCCAGCGTAAGTGCGAGCAGTATGGTTCGGGAAAGTTTGGAATTCATCATGTTGATTTCGGGTCAGCTTTTGTACTGGTCCAAAGATACACAGATTGCTTTAAAACGGCGATTAATGGATAAATCTTCCGCAATGCCGCTAATATGGCCTAGTTATTTGACCCGTTTTGGCTAAAATACCTAACTTGCGCCAGTTGCCGGACAGGCAGGCTTGTGCACCTGAATGGTTTTATAAAATCTTGAATAAATACTCTTCTTTACTATGAGCGAGACCACAAAACGCTTCGCGGCCGGTGTGATTACCGGAGACGGAGTGAGCGAAATTTTCCGTCATGCCAACGAAAATAACTACGCACTCCCGGCAGTCAACGTGGTGGGTACTAACTCGGTAAACGCAGTACTCGAAACTGCCAAAACCGTGAACAGTCCTGTCATCGTCCAGTTTTCAAATGGCGGTGCTATTTTTTATGCAGGTAAAAGCCTCTCCAATGCCAATCAGCAGGCTGCAATTGCCGGTGGTATTTCGGGAGCAATGCACGTGCATCAAATGGCTGCGCTTTACGGAGTGCCTGTCATTCTGCATACCGACCATTGTGCCAAGAAGCTCCTTCCGTGGATCGACGGCCTTCTGGAAGCAGGTGAGCGCTACTATGACCAGCATGGCAAACCATTGTACAGCTCCCACATGCTGGACCTTTCGGAAGAACCGATCGAGGAAAACATTGAAGTATGCTCTAAATATTTTGAGCGCATGGCCAAAATAGGCATGACGCTGGAAATTGAGCTGGGTGTAACCGGCGGAGAAGAAGATGGTGTGGATAACAGCGATGTGGATAGCTCCAAGCTATATACCCAGCCTGAGGAAGTAGCTTACGCTTACGAAGAACTTTCCAAAATCTCTCCCAACTTCACAATTGCCGCAGCCTTCGGAAATGTACACGGCGTGTATAAGCCAGGGAACGTGAAATTGCAGCCTAAGATCCTTAACAACTCGCAAAACTATATCAAGGAAAAATTCGGAACAGGCGACCTGCCCGTGAACTTCGTGTTCCATGGCGGCTCAGGCTCTTCGCGTGAGGAAATCCGTGAGGCAATCGAATACGGTGCGATCAAGATGAACATTGATACCGATATGCAATGGTCGACCTGGGAAGGTATCCTGAAATACTACAAAGAAAAAGAAGGCTATCTGCAAACACAGCTCGGCAACCCCGAAGGTCCTGATTCACCAAACAAGAAATACTACGATCCACGTGTATGGCTTCGTAAAGGTGAAGAAAGCATGATGGCACGTCTGAAAGCAGCATTCGAAGATCTGAACTGCATCAACCAGCTGGGATAATTCCTACCTGACCTGATAAGCAAAAAGCAACCTGATGAGGGTTGCTTTTTTTGTTACAGGCGGAATATTAGCTTTGCGGCTCATTTTACTACTCTCCTCATGAAATTGCTTTTACACCTGAGATCCACATGCTCGGGGATCTTTGTTGCGCTGCTATTCTTTGCTTTTACGAACGTTTGTCTGGCGCAGGAGGAAGACTTCCCGGAAATTACGGATGAGGAAGTTACCGAAGAAGTGGCTGAGCCGGAAGCAGACGAAAATATGACGGATCAGCTCGAAATGGGCACATTGCTGTTTTCGTCTTCTTCCAATACCCCTGTTTATGGTCAGTATAAACTGCAGATCGTGCATCTGCAGACCTACCGCAAAACTGAAATCTGGTTACGGAGGAAAAAGAACCAGCAACATTTCAGGGACGGGATCACGAATGTACATTACAATACCCTGGACCTGCCCGAAGGCGATTACAAGATCTTCGGGTGGAAAATAGAAAGTGGCAATGTGACCTCTTTTACAATTGCGAACTTCTCACTTCCATTTACGATCGTTGCTGGTAAAGTCAATTACTTCGGAGATTATTTTGTCAATGTCAAGGAAGTAAAAAATTGGAGCCCGATCCCTAAAAAACAAACCACGCTCATTGCCAGCGACAGGTTCCGGATTGATTATGACCAAATTAAAAATCGTTTCCCTACACTCGATATCTCCAATACAGTAAGTGCCATTCCTGACTTCCAGGAAGGTAACAGTGTGTACAGCGGTATTTTCTTCAAAGGAATTGGTGCTCCCTGACATTCACTCCTTCTCGCTAGTCGGCTGCGACATGTGATTGGCTTTTTGAAAAGGGAAGAAAGCATGATGGCACCTTTGAATAGAGCATTCGAAGATCTGAATTGCCTGAATCAGCCGGGATGAATTCTGATTGATTTGATAAGAAAAAGCAACCTGGTGAAGGTTGCTTTTTTTGTATTTACACGAATAATCATTTCATGCTACCGTAGGATCAAGGAACTTGCAACTGCTACAAAGTTGTAATTGGTCGCCTGCTATATTATCCAAATTATCTTCAAACATGTTCGCTGGTTGCGAACTCAAATGGCTAATTTTGGATTATGAGAATATTTTCTCTGAAAACCCTCAAAGTGTTTTGGACAAATTACCCCGACTCAGAAATCAACCTCTTACACTGGTACGGTAAAATCGCGAGACAGGATTATCAATCGCCTAACCATGTTATACAGAATTTTAAGGGAGCAGACTACGTCGGAAATGAGCGAATTGTATTTAATATCTGCCATAATAAATACAGATTGATTGCTGCATTCAACTACGAGTATCAGATATGCTTTATTAAGTTTATTGGCACACACAAAGAATACGATAAGGTTGATGCCCGAACTATCGAATATTAACTATGGAAATGATTAAACCAATTAAATCAGAGCAGGACTATGAAAGTGCGCTCACACAAATGGAGCACCTGCTAGACGCAAAGAAAGACACGCCGGATGGCGATACGCTTGAGATACTTGCATTGCTGATTTCTGATTATGAACGCAAGCACTATCCGATCAGACAATTGTCACCCATCGAGGCGTTGAAAGTAGAAATGGAAGAGCAAGGTTTGACGCAGAGTGCACTGGCAGCACGTTTTGGCATGAGTAAAGGATCCATTTCTGATATAATCAATGGCAAAAAGCAGATGAGTGTGCGTTTTATGAAATTTTTACACAAAGACCTCGGCATCCCTGCTGATGTGCTTTTGGCCTGAAAAGCCGGGATGAATCCTGACTGATTTGATCAGCAAAAAGCAACCTGATGAAGTTTGCTTTTTGCTGATCAAATCAGTTCTACAAAACCTACCGGCCGATCATTCAACTACCCGGCAAATCATTTCTTCATGCAGGCTGGCAGATCTGAAACTAATATGTGATACCCAGATTTTGCTTTTGACCAGAGCTATGCTCCGGAATGAGCTCGGGGTACATTCAAATTCCTGAAAGTGAATGCTTATTAAAAAATTGCACCACCCCCACATAACCAGCGTGAATGAAATTGTATAAATGGATACTGCTTTCAGCTTTGGCGGGAGTGACTTCCTGTGATGATCAGTTTGATAAGCAGAAGTATGATTTTCAGCTTTCTGTCGTAAATAAGACGAGCTCCATCATCCCCAAAGTTCGGATTGACGGGGCAAATGGGAGAAAAACATGGACCCTCACTGACCTACCCGCCGGGGAAACGAAAGAAATTAATGTGAATATCAGGCGCGACCTGGGTGTGCCCGAAGGTGGGTTCATTATAACAGCATACCTGAGCTCGACTGATTCCGTCACGCTGAACTCAGGATATTTTACAAACTGGCAATACCAGGGACCGCAGCCAGCCCGGTTTGGGATTTATTCCGGCCAGATCAGAAATGAATAATTCAACAGGCATTCAGGTTCAGACTACTCTTTCTTCATAATCCGCTGCCGGTGCGCCACGCCCCAGTTGCGCAGCACTTCAATCACACTTTTCAGCGAATGCCCATATTCCGTCAGGTTGTACTCTACTATTACGGGAATGGAGTCGTAAACCGTCCGCTTCACGAGGTCATTCGATTCGAGCTCGCGCAGCTCTTTGGACAACATCTTGTCCGTAATGCCAGGCACTTCCTTCGCGATCTGGGAAAAACGCTTGTTGCCGAACATCAGTGAAATGATAATCGGCAATTTCCATTTGCCGCTGAGCACTTCCAGCGCATCGCGCACAGGCAACATGCTTTTGGTACACTCACCTACTGTATGGACCCGAACCGACTCTGTGCTTTTTGTGACCATATCCAAACCAATTTAACTATCCTTTTGTATAGTACTTACTATTGTATAGTCAATTTATTTAAGTTTGTGCAAAAATAAAAATTTCTCTCAATATGAGCGACTTAATTTCAAGACTGCACTGGAGATATGCAGCAAAACGGATGAATGGAAATATAGTACCCGCAGCAAAACTGGGTACGATCCTGGAAGCAATCAACCTGGCGCCAACCTCGGTGGGCCTTCAACCATTCAATATACTGGTTATTGAAGACCGGGAGACCAGGGAAAAGATGCACCAGGCAGCCAACAGCCAGCCACAGATTCTAGAGGCATCTCACGTGCTGGTATTTGCGGCTTGGGAAACGGTTACTGCTGATAATATTGACCATTATATCAATCTGATTGCCTCAACCCGCGGCATTCCGGTGGAATCGCTGGCATTGTTTCAAAACAAGATCAAAGAGAGCCTTCTGAGCCGGTCGCAGGAAGAACTATTTAACTGGTCGGCCCGGCAGGCGTACATTGCGCTTGGCTATGGCCTGATTGCCGCTGCTACCGAACAGGTGGACGCTACGCCTATGGAGGGTTTTGATGCAGCTTTGCTGGATGAGGTCCTGAACCTGAAGGAAAAAGGTTTGAAAAGTGTGGTGATGGTGGCGCTGGGCTACCGGGACGAAGAAAAAGACCCGCTGGCATCGGCCAAAAAGGTACGCAGGCCGCACGAAGAACTTTTTATTACAGTTTAGTTGTAAACAAAATCGGCGACCCGACTGTTTACCCAAACAAAAGAATAAGATGAAAGTCGAAATATGGAGTGACGTAATGTGCCCGTTTTGCTATATCGGCAAGCGGAAGTTTGAAAACGCACTGGCAACCTTCCCTGGTCGCGAGCGCGTAGATGTGGAGTGGAAAAGCTTTCAGCTGAACCCGGACATGAAAACCGAGCCGGGCAAAAGCATTAATGATTACCTGGCAGAAGTAAAAGGCTGGGCTCCGGATTATGCACGGCAGGTCAATGACCACGTGACTAACCTGGCAGCGGAAGTAGGCCTGGAATACAACATGGATCAGGCCGTGGTAGCCAACTCTTTTGATGCACACCGGTTTGTACAGTTTGCCAAAACAAAAGGCAAGGGTGATGAAGCCGAGGAGCAGCTTTTCAGAGCATACTTCACGGATGGAAAAAACACGGCCGACCATGATGTGCTGGTTGCACTCGGAACTGCCATCGGGCTGGACGAAGTGGAGCTGAAATCTGTGCTGTCCGGCAATGAGTTCGGTGCTGCGGTGCGGCAGGATGTGTATGAGGCACAGCAGGTAGGTGCGCGCGGTGTACCGTTTTTTGTCCTCGACCGGAAATACGCCGTGTCCGGCGCTCAGTCATCCGAGACATTCTTTGCGGCACTTGAAAAATCATTTGGTGAGTGGGAAAAAGAAAACCCGCAACCCCTACAGAGCCTGGCTGAGGGTGCTGCCTGCACGCCCGACGGCATTTGTAACTAACGAGCTGAACATACATGGAGCAGCATCTGGCCTTCGCGCTGCATGCTGCTTTTCTTTTTTACCAGTACGATCACAGCCGGCTGGTACAGTTATATAATGTTTTCAAAGCAGGGAAAATTGGTATTTTCGCCCGATCGGAATCCTTGTCTATTCATTATAACTGTACAACACCTCGACGCATGCGCCTGGCTGTCCTTCTCGTATTTTGCTTACTTTCCTACACAGCGCGCGCAGGCGGCATCAAAGGTAAAATTACCGCAGCAGGCGGGCAGCCACTGCCTTATGCGGGTATAACGGCAAGAGGTACAAGTGAAGGCACCATGGCCAACAGTGAGGGGATTTACGAGTTTGCCCTGCCTGCCGGAAACTACGAAATTGTATTTCAATACCTTGGTTTTAAGAGCATTGTAAAAAAAGTCGCCGTCACAGAAGCCTTTACCACACTGGATATAACGCTGGAAGAACAAGCCCTGAACCTGCCGGAGGCCAGCATTGGCAAAGACAAGGAAGACCCCGCCTATACCGTAATGCGGCGGGCGATTGCGAAGGCACGTTTTCATCAGCTTCAGATCAGAGGTTATACGGCACGCGTATATTCCCGGAGTACAGGGCTGCCGACAAAAATCCCCGGACTGCTTGAAAAACGCCTGAAAAAGGAAGGTGTGCAGGAAGGTAAATCGATTCTCAACGAAAGTGTGGCCGAGATCCGCTATCGCCGCCCCAATACGTACAGCCAGAAAATCATCTCAACCCGCAATAGTTTCGACAACAGTTTGCCGTCGCCCAATGAATACATCCTGGCGAGCCTGTACAGTCCTGAAATTGCCGGCACGATCTCTCCCCTTTCGCCCCGGGCATTTGCCTATTATAAATTCGAATACGAAGGTTACTTTGAAGAACACGGGCAGGTTGTCAACAAAATCAGGGTCATACCCAAAGCGTATGGAGAAGGAGTTTTTAAAGGAAGCATTTTTATCCTGGAAGACTTATGGTCCATTCACAGCTACGACCTGCAGACGACCACCAGCGGGCTCAACATTGCGGCCAAACAGTTTTTCAGTCCAATCCAGCAGGTTTGGGTTCCTGTCAACCAGCAATTCAGCCTGAGTGGCAGCTACCTAGGATTTGCCGGTGAGTTCAGGTACCTGGTTTCACTCACTTATCAGAAGCTCGACATTGATCCTGCTTTAAAAGAGCAAATCCAGATTACCGACCATAAGAAAGAGGATAAGCCCTCACCGGAAAAAGGAAACAACCTTGAACAGCTTATTGCACAGCAAAAGGCTTTTTCCACGCGTGACTTTCGCAAACTAACCAGAAAGTACGAGCGTGAACAAAAGAAGGCGGGTGCCGTACAGGAAACCAGCGACCGCCTCGTGCGTGAGGATTCCATTGTTGTGGATCCGCTGGCCAACAAGCGTGACACTGCCTACTGGCAGGTTCTCAGACCTGTTCCCCTCACGCAGTCGGAGGTAGCGAGCTACGTTTCGCAGGATAGCATTCAGGTGGTTAAAACAGTGTCCGGTACCAAAGCCCGGCCCGATTCTCTGTATTTCAAGCCTGTTCACCTGGCTACCGGCAACACTTATGCACTGGGCGATCGCAGGACTTTTTACTTCAAAAGTCCGCTCCTTTCCATCAGCTACAACACGGTAGAGGGCAATGCCATTAATTTTCTGACAAAATGGGAAAAGAAGTGGGGCAAAAACAGCTATTTCAATGTAAACCCACTGATCCGCTACTCATTCGGCCGGAAGCGGGTATACGGAAACCTGGAAACGAATGTGGGAAATGAGAAGTGGAACCTGATGCTTGGCGGCGGCGAGATGGCACGGCAGATCAACAATGCAAACCCGATCCCTCCTCTTCCCAACAGCCTTGCAGCCCGCTTTTTTGACCGGAGTTTTATGAAGCTTTACCAGGGACAGTATGGGACAGCCGAATTTACACTGCGAAACATAGGTGATATACTGAGTATCAGCGGAAATGTGGAGTATGAACACCGAAAGGAATTATTCAACCAGGAGAGCGCCCGGCCTATTTTCTTCTGGAACAATTACAGTTATACCCCCAACAGACCTGTGAGCAAAGAGCTTGCAAATACCGGTTTCCCTCAGCACAATGCATTGTTGTTTAATCTGAATGCACAGATACGTCCGTGGCGCAGGTACCTGATCCGGAATGGCGAGAAACGCTATCTCCGGAGCAAAGGGCCATCATTTGGAGTACATTACAAAAGTGCGGCGGCATTTGGGGGCGACGTAGCTTACGACATGCTTGAAGGGACTATCCGCCAGGACCTGAGCCTGGGGCCACGCAGCCATTTGGAGTATTATGTAAACGGAGGCGGATTTCTCAGTACCAAAAAAATGTACTTTCCTGACTACCGGCATTTTATGGGTAACGAATTCTTTTTTCAGTACGCCTACCCGCCGGACCAGTTCCGGATGTTGCAATACTATCGTTACAGCACCGACTCCTGGTTTTTCCAGGCACATGCCGTATGGACCATGCAACACTTTCTGCTGACGCGGGTGCAGGCACTGCGGGTTACAGGTCTATCGGAAACATTGCAGCTGCATTACCTGCGCGTACCGAGCATTCGCAATTACTCCGAGGTGGTATATGGGCTGGATGACATTCTGCGGGTGATCCGCCTGGAAGCAGTAGCCCAGTTCCACGGAAGCCATTTCAAGCAAATGGGCTTCCGTGTCGGGACATCCATTAAGTTCGGGAGGTAATCAGCGTATTACCTTTTCGCCTCTGGCGCGGGGTGTTTCCCGGTTGGCAGTAGCGGGATAGGTATTGTTTTCAGGCTCTATATCCGCCATTCTCTGGCTCGGATCTATCACAATGCGGACAATATCAGCCTGGTTCCTGTCGATGGTAAACGAATATTCGGGATACGTCCAGCCCCAGTCGGCGAGCAATGTGGTTTTGGAGTAAAGCTTTTCCTCCTTTTCTCCGCGCATCATTTCCAGCGGAATGTAAAAGTTCTCCTGACTTCCGTCTTTATAGCTCACCACTACATCCAGCGGCATGGGCATCTGACCAATACGTTCCAGCACCACATCGGTTTTCCCTGCATTCGCCGTTACTTCGCGGATGCTGTAATCAATGGTTTTCGTAGTACCGACAAAGTCTTCCCAGTACCAGTCAAGTTCAAGTCCCGATTCCTTTTCCATAATGCGCTTCAGATCGGTGGGATTGGGATGCTTGTACTCCCATTCACGAAAGTACCGCTTCATACCGCTTTCGAGCTTGCTGCTGCCGATGATGTAACCCAGCTGGTTCAAAAACACCGCTCCTTTGCTGTAAGCCGCAATGCTGTATGCACGATTGGTATTATAATGATCGGAGTGCGTGGTCATGGGTTCTTCGAGGCCCGATTTTACCAGCGCCCGGTAACTGTTGGTGCTGCCTGCCTGCGGATCTCTTTTAGACGGAAAAAGCTCGGCCATCACCAGGTTCTGCGCATAGGTGGTAAAACCTTCGTCCATCCAGGCGTACTTGGATTCATTGGTACCCAGCAATCCCTGAAACCAGCTGTGGATGGATTCGTGCACGGCCACACTCACCAGCCCGCTCAGTCCCTGACGGCCCGTAATCAGCGTAGCCATCGGATATTCCATCCCGCCGTCGCCACCCTGTATGATGGAGTATTGCTTGTAAGGATAGCGGCCGAACTTTTCATTCATAATCTTGAAGCTGCGCACGGCGAGCGGCTCCATTTCTTTCCAGACACTGGCGAGTGTATCGGTTTGGTAAAAGAAATGCAGGTCAAGTCCATTATCAACCTTCACGATGTCGTGTGCATAGTCCCTGTCAGCGGCCCACATGAAATCATGTACTTCAGGCGCAATAAAATGCCACGTCAGCTTTTCGCCCGGCTTGTGCTTCACATCTTTTTTGGAATAACCGTGACCGATCTTGTCGGGATCCTGAAGGTAGCCGGTAGCAGCCACCACATAGGCAGCATCCAGTTTTATTTTTACATCAAAATCTCCCCAGATACCATAAAATTCCCGGGCAATGTACGGGTTCGCATGCCAGCCTTCATAGTCGTACTCGCACATTTTAGGATACCATTGCGCCATAGAATAGTCGATGTCTTCCTTATTGTCGCGGCCCGTGCGTCTGATCTGTACAGGTACCTGCGCTTCAAACTCCATTTCAAAGGTATGCTGGGTTTTGGGCAGGATTTTCTCAGAAAGCGTCACTTCCAGGATGGTGCCGACCACTTCGTACTTTACAGGCTTTCCATTGTGTTTGAGCGAGCGTATTTTCTCAAATCCGATTTCTGAGGGCGAAAGTTTTGCGATACGGTCTTTCACGCGCGGATCAGGATCACTGATGGTACGCGACCGGACGTCCATCTGGCTGCCCGGCTGAAATGCATTGAGGTATAAGTGATAAAAAACCTTTTGCAGTGTATCGGGCGAGTTGTTGGAGTAAACCAGCTTTTCTGTACCTGTATACTGGTGCTTGGTTGCATCAAAATCCACCTCGATCTGGTACTTCACGCGTTGCTGCCACCGGTCGCTTTGCGCCAGCGCATGACTTGCAATCAAAAGAAAACATGGAATAAATAATCTGAATCTCATCAGGGACTTTAACATGGTTGTTTTTGCAAAATAGTGTATTTGAACGGTTTGTTGGCAGTTTCAGCAATAATGTACTACTTCATCCTGCTGGCTGAAGCCTAGTATTATGGCAACTTTTTGGGAATGTATCTCCACAATGCGCAGGCTGTCTTTGACTGAATTTATGGTTTTTTCTATTGGCAGCGCAGTTTCAGAATTCTGGCACATGTTTGGTAGAAACCAGAACATACATCAATAAATAACATACATCAATAAATTAAGAACATTTAAATCTTTTCAACCATGCTTAAATGGACCGTAATTTTCCTGGTAATCGCCATCATCGCTGGTATTCTGGGCTTTGGAGGCATCGCTGCAGGAGCAGCCGGAATTGCTAAAATCTTGTTCTTTGTGTTCCTTGTACTGTTTGTACTAAGCTTGCTGAGCAGAGGCGTAGGGCGATCCTAGGTTCTGCCAGTATAACACCACACAAAAAAAGCGGATTTCGATCCGCTTTTTTTGTGCCTTCTTATTCCCATTCAATGGTCGCAGGCGGCTTGGAGGAAATGTCATACACTACCCTGTTCACCCCTTTTACGCGATTGATAATATCATTGGAAACTTCTGCCAGGAATTCGTACGGCAAATGCGCCCAGTCGGCGGTCATACCATCCACAGACGTTACGGCCCGCAGTGCAACGACGCGCTCATAGGTACGCTCATCACCCATTACACCCACACTTTGTACAGGCAGCAGCATGGCCCCTGCCTGCCATACATCCTTATACAAGTCCCACTTTCTGAGTCCGCCGGTGAAAATGGCATCCACTTCCTGAAGAATGGCCACCTTCTCCGCAGTAATATCACCCAGAATACGGATGGCCAATCCAGGCCCCGGGAAAGGATGACGGCCCAGAATTTTTTCCGAAATGCCCATGGTCCGTCCTACCGCACGTACCTCGTCTTTGAAAAGGGTATTGAGCGGCTCCACAACTTTGAGCTTCATAAAGTCAGGCAGCCCGCCCACATTGTGGTGAGACTTGATCGTAGCCGATGGACCTTTAATGGAAACAGACTCAATCACATCGGGATAGATGGTACCCTGGCCCAGCCATTTCACATCCTCGATAAGGTGGGCTTCCTGGTCAAAAATGTCGATAAAGGATTTGCCGATCGCCTTGCGTTTTGCCTCAGGATCGGTCAGGCCGGCAAGCAGACCGTAAAAATGGTCTTTCGCATCTACACCTTTAATATTGAGGCCCATATCTTCATAGGAGTGCAGCACTTCCTCAAACTCATTTTTACGCAGCAAACCATTGTCTACAAAAATGCAGTACAGGTTTTTGCCAATCGCCTGGTGCACCAGCATGGCAGCTACCGTGGAGTCTACCCCACCCGAAAGCGCCATCACTACCTTGTCGTTGCCGAGCTTCTGACGCAGGCTGCTGACGGTTTCCTCCACAAATGATTCGGAAGTCCAGTCCTGCGAGCAGCCGCAGATATCCACGACGAAATTGTGCATCAGCTGCTTGCCCTCAGTAGTATGTGTTACCTCGGGGTGAAACTGTATCCCATAAGTAAGCTCATCTTCCAGCTTGAAGGCAGCTACCTGCACGGATTCCGTAGAGGCAATAATGCTGAAATTATCAGGAATCCTGACGATGGTATCCCCATGGGACATCCACACCTGCGACGACTCCGAGATGCCAGCCAGCAAGGACGAATCCCTATCGCCGACTTCGAGCCTCGCCCTGCCGTACTCGCGGTGCTGCGAAGGCTTGACGTCACCGCCCAGCAAATGCGCCATCAGCTGAGCCCCGTAGCACACACCCAGTACCGGAACTACATTACGGAACTGGTCGAGATCAACTTTCGGGGAATCAGCGTCGCGTACGGAGCAGGGGCTGCCTGAGAGGATGACGCCTTTGATATTGGGAGTAAGCTCGGGGAAATTGTTATAGGGATGGATCTCACAATAGACATTCAGCTCGCGTACTCTTCTTGCAATTAGCTGTGTATACTGTGAACCGAAATCTAAAATCAGAATTTGTTCAGTCATATATAGGTTTCTAAAACGCAAAGATAGACAGATTGACCGAAATGGAAATAATTACTTAAAGGTTCGGGAAACAGCTTTAATGCACGCGGAAACCGGCAGAGCGCCATTTAAACTTTTTTTATGGACAAGTGCAACATTCTTTACTCCCTTTGTATCTATAAACAAAATGTAAGGCACACACCGTCCGCTTATATAACATTCAAACCATTTATGTATTGAAAGGTTCTATGTTATACAAAGTACTTACTTTTGCAATGTACCTGACGCAGGAAAGTCAGTTGCATTGAATCATAATCTGTTAGCCATGAAATTCTTAACTTACCTAACTGCGGTAGCCCTGCTACTGACCGGAACTGCTACGTTTGCCCAAACCACGCCCGCCAAAACCGGCAAGGGAAAAGTTTCGGGTGCTGTCCTTGACGAAAAGTCGCAGCCATTTCCTTTCGTGAATGTACTTCTGCTGAATGCAAAAGACTCTGTACTTGTCAAAGGTCTGGCAGCCGATGATAATGGAAAATACCTGTTTGAGCAGGTTGCTGAGGGAAAATACATGGTGCTGGTGTCCATGGTAGGATATCAGAAAAGTTACAGCGAGACTTTCCAGGTAAAAGAGGCACTGGTTGCCCTGCCGGTGCTGGCATTAAAAACAGACACCCAGTCGCTGAACGAAGTGACGGTAGTTGCCAAAAAGCCTTTTATAGAGCAGGAAATTGACCGGACAGTCGTCAATGTTGAAAACAGCATTGTATCCGCCGGCGCCACGGCTCTGGAAGTACTCGAACGTGCTCCCGGCGTAACGGTTGACCAGCAGAATGAGCAGCTCAAACTGCGCGGCAAGGAAGGCGTGATTGTTCAGATCGACGGCAAGCAGACATTTCTGTCACAGCAGGAACTGATTACCCTGCTCCGCAACACCCCCAGCGACAACATCGAGAAAATTGAGCTGATCACTAATCCTTCGGCCAAGTACGATGCAGCCGGCAACTCGGGCATCATCAACATCAAGATGAAACGCAATAAAAATTACGGCACAAACGGGAATGTCAACCTGGGCGGCGCGTGGGCCAAGTACGGCAGGTCCAATGCAACTGCTACTGTCAACCACCGCGCCGGAAAAGTAAGCACATTCGTTAACGGAGGCGCTTTTCTGAACAAAGGATTCAATAACAACGACATTTACCGCACCATACCCTTTGAAAACAAGGTGACGATTTTCGACCAGCGGACCGAGCGTGTCAACAAATCCCAATACTATAATGTACGTGCCGGAGTTGACTATTTTGCTACTGAAAAAACAACTATCGGAGTGCTGGTTTCGGGTTTTTACAACACATTCAGCAATCCTTACGGACAAACCAATACCCGCATCCTGAACGAAGACCTGACGCTTCAGAGAACTTTTCGGACCGACGTTTTTAACGGGGGCAGCCTGAACAACATCAGCGGTAACCTCAACTTCAAACATCAGTTCAATGATAAAGGCAAGGAGCTGACCTTTGATGTGGACTATGTCAACTATTCCGGCGACCGTACGAGCAGGCTGGATACCCGCTACTTCCTGCCCGCAGGCCAGCCCGACGGCAGTCCCGAACTGGTACGGAATGATATGCCTTCGGACATCAACATCGGCGTCGCCAAGCTCGACTATGCGCAGCCTCTGGGAAAAGGCAAATTTGAAACAGGACTGAAATCCAGCTACGTCGCCTCAGACAACAATATGGTGTTCGAGACCAAAACCGATGACTGGGTCATTGATCCTACGCGCTCCAACCGGTTTAAATACACAGAAAACGTGAATGCCGCCTATGTGAATTACAATGGCAACCTGACCAAAAAGATCAAATACCAGCTCGGGCTCCGGGGCGAACACACACACTCCATTGGTAATTCCGTGACATTGAACCAGAAGCGCGACCGGAATTATGTCAATCTTTTCCCGAGCGTGTTCCTGTCTGACCAGCTCGACAGTAACAATGTGATCAATCTTTCATACAGCCGCCGGATTGACCGTCCGAACTACCAGTCGCTGAACCCTTTTGAGTTTTATCTTGACCCATATACTTTCCAGCGCGGTAATCCCAACCTCAAACCCCAGTATACCAATTCTTTCCAGCTGGTACACGTTTACAAAAACCTCCTGAACACCACGCTCGCATACAGCCGCATCAAGGATATGATCGCCGACGAGCTGCCTCAGCAGATCGCGTCTGAAAACAAAACATTCGTCACTTCCGATAACCTTGATAACCAGGACAATGTGAGTCTGACGGTTTCATTCCCCATAACCGTAGCCAAATGGTGGACAGTACAGGCGAATTTCACGGGAGTGTACAACCATTACAACTCCATATACCTGGGCGAAACGCTCGAAATCAAGCAGGCTTCGTGGAATATGTATGCCAGTAACCAGTTTACAATGCCCAAAGGATGGTCTGGCGAGATCTCGGGCTGGTATAACAGCAGGGCATTTTACGGATTGTATGCTGCCAAACCAATGGGCATGCTCAATGCAGGTATTCAGAAGAACATCCTGAATAAAAAAGGAACGATACGATTCAATGTAAACGACATTTTCTGGACCAATAAATTCCGGGGCCGGGCGATTTACAAGGACATTGATTTTGTAGTAAAATCTCAGTGGCCCAGCCGGCAGTTCAGGTTAACCCTGACCTATAACTTCGGAAACCAGAATGTGAAGGGAGCCCGCCAGCGGAATACCGGTTCTGACGATCTGCAGAAACGCGCAAGTGGCGGCAATTAAGCAGGAATAACGGCTGAGAAGCCGCATTCATAAATTAGTTAGGTTTGTTATGCAGAAAATCCATCCCACGGCTTCGAGGGATGGATTCTTGTCTTATAAACAGTATAAATCAGTTTTCGAGTGCGGCTACGCCAGGCAGGACTTTGCCTTCCATGTATTCCAGCAATGCGCCACCGCCGGTAGATACGTAGCTTACGCGGTCACCAAATCCTGCATTATTGATCGCAGAAGCCGAGTCGCCGCCGCCAATCAGTGAAAATGC
Source organism: Dyadobacter sandarakinus (assembly GCF_016894445.1). NCBI lineage: Bacteria > Pseudomonadati > Bacteroidota > Cytophagia > Cytophagales > Spirosomataceae > Dyadobacter > Dyadobacter sandarakinus. The sequence continues at coordinate 5,820,122 of NZ_CP056775.1, read as the reverse complement.
ATCGTTTTCTTCGGTTACCGCCACCACTGCCTCAGCGATTGCATTGGTTCCGATCGCGAAGTTCGGGAATTCGAACACGCCCATCGGACCGTTCCAGAGTACTGTTTTTGAATTTTTGATGATCTCAGCAAATATCTTCACAGTCTCCGGACCAATATCGAGTCCTTCCCAATCATCGGGAATCTGGCCGGCTGCTACTACCTTGCGTTCAGCATCGTTTGAAAAATCATTGGCTACCACGGTATCCACAGGCAAGATCAGGTTGACACCCCTTTCTTTTGCCTTCTGAACCAGTTCGAGCGTAAGATCCTGCTTATCTGCTTCCAGCAGCGACTTTCCGATGCTTCCGCCTTGTGCTTTGGAGAATGTATAGGACATTCCGCCGCCGATGATCAGGTTATCAACTTTATCAAGCAGTCTTTCTATAATCAGGATTTTGTCGGAGATTTTGGCACCGCCCATGATCGCGGTAAAAGGCCTTTCCGAATGGTCGAGCAGCCTTTCAGCATTATCAAGCTCAGCCTGCATCACATACCCGCAAACCTTATCCTTGAAAAACTTACCGATAACCGCCGTAGATGCGTGTGCCCGGTGAGCGGTACCAAATGCGTCCATCACCCAAACATCACCCAGCTTCGCGAGCTTTCCGGCAAATTCCTCATTTCCTTTTTCTTCTTCTTTGTAAAAACGCAGGTTTTCAAGCAGCAATACTTCGCCCGGCTGCAGGGAAGCAGCTTGCTCCGTAGCGCTCTCGCCGATGCAGTCGTCGGCAAACTTCACCGTTTTGCCCAGAATGAGCGAAAGCGGGTTGACAAGGTGTTTCAGGGAAAATTTTTCGGTAGGTCCGTCTTTCGGCCTTCCCAGGTGCGACATCATGATGACGGCGCCTCCATCGTTAAGAATCTTACTGATTGTGGGAATTGTAGCACGGATACGTGTATCGTCCGTGATCTCAAATTTGTCGTTCAGTGGAACGTTAAAGTCAACGCGTACCAGGGCTTTTTTGCCTGAGAAATCGTAAGAATCTAATGTAGTCATGGGCAGGTAAAATTGTTTTCCATAGGCAGCAAATGTAAACCAATTTCTTTATTATATACTATGATTGATAGGTGCAGCAGCTTTTGTAATAGGTTAAGTTCAATTTTTACCTTTTATTATTCTAAAAACATCATCAATAAAAGAATAACTGTAAATCCGCAACTTTGCTGTCTGAAAACGGGGAATTTGGTAACTTTAAACTTCATTACACTGGCCACTTTCGTTTAGATTATCGTGCTACCGGATCCATTTGGGCAGAATAACGAGTTCCCGACCGACTTACCTCCCAAGTATTACCACGAGTATTTCAATTATGTGCTCGATTTCGTAAAACGTCGGTACTTCCATGTACTCAATGCCGAGGAAGAAACTTTCCTGCGCGACTACGAAGGATTGAGCGAGGATGCACAATGCCTCTTTATCCGCTTTAGCAACCGCAGCAAGTCGTTTTTCCGGGTTGAAACAATATCCTACTCGGAAATCACAGACATGCCCGCAGTACTCACCGAGCTGCTGGAAAATCACTTCATCGAATCCCTTTGCGGAGCGCATACCAGCCGCTTTTCAGAAATCATTGACCTTTTTACAAAACCGGAACTCCTGGCTGTCACAAAGCTGCTCGAACCGCCTGTGATGCCTTCGAAAAGCATCAAGAAACCCGACCTGGTGCGCTGGCTCCTGCACGAATACGATTTCAGCACGCTCTGTGAAATCATCAGCGAGCTGGAACCGGTCGTGAAGGTAGCCTATGAAGCGGAGGTGATGTTGATGAAATTCCTTTTTTTCGGCAACCGGCATGCCGATATGACCGAGTTCGTGATCCGCGACCTGGGACACGTGCGTTTTCAGAATTTCGACGAGCAGCATCTGGCGGTTCAGTTTGATACCCGTAAGGATGTGGACGATACGCTGATGGTGTCGTTGATGAAGGAAACTTTCGACCTGATCAAGCAAGAACAGCCTCCGGAGGATATTTATGACTGGTTTATGAACTGGCATACCAGCAGCGGGACCGGGCTCAGCCCCAAGGCAGCCGCTTCCTTTAATGCATTCATCCTCCGCGTGAGCGCCTGGCTCGAACGAAAAAAGATGCTTTCACAAGCGCTGACCATTTACCAGCTGACGAATGATGCGCCTGCGCGCGAAAGACGGGTAAGGCTGCTTTTCAATCTGGGAGAAATAGAGGAAGCACTGGCGCTTTGTGAAGAAATTGCTGAGAGTCCGCAAAATGCGGACGAGCGCTTTTTCAGCCTGGATTTTTACGAAAAAATAAAGAATAAAAAGACCCGGGTCATCAAGCGCACTACCCAGGCACTGAAAGCGGCGGAGGCGATAGAAGTACCTGTTATGTACCGCTTCCGGGTAGAATATGGCGCGCTCGAACATTACCGCGCATTGGGGTACCAGGCTTTTTTCAGTGAAAATGAACCCTGGAGGTCACTGTTCGGGCTGTTGTTTTGGGACATTATATATGATACCAATGTGCAGACGATCCACAATCCGTTCCAGCGCATTCCCTCGGATTTCTTTATGCCCGATTTTTATTTTAAAAGGGAAAATCAACTGAAAGAAAGACTGACAGCTGCCAGTACCCGCGAAGTGATCAACGAAATTGTCACGCAGACTTTCGTTGATCACTATGGGGTTACCAATGTACTTGTGCCGTGGTATGAAGGCGCGCTGGAAAAGGTACTGACCCTGACCTCGCTGCTCACCGTGCAGCAAATGCATCTGGTCCTGCTTGAAATGGCGCTCAACCTGCGCGAGAACACCCGTGGCTTTCCGGATCTGCTTGTGTGGAATGAAAACGAATATGCGTTTATAGAGATCAAATCCCCGACCGACCACCTGTCATCCCGGCAGCTGCACTGGCAGCACTTTTTCCGTGAACATGGCGTCCAGAGCCGGATCGTGCGCGTGAACTGGCTGAAAGATGCGGATCAGTTGATGGTGAATGAAGCTACCACCGGCAGGTGATCGGAGGCGTATTTTTCATTGATCACCCTCGTATCCCCACCTTTGAGAAGATCGCTTTTCCTGTACATAATAAAATCAATCGTTTTGTCCGGATTTTCGACGGGGATTGTAAATCCGCAGGCTGAGCAGGTGCGAACAAAATACTGGTCGAGGTAAGCAATCACCTTGCTATCGGGTGTTGCATTGAAATCACCTCCCAAGATTACCGGCAGCTCGGTACCCTGAAAATGCTTCAAGAGTGTTTCGGCCTGCAAAACCCGGTTGGGCTCCTTCAAACCCAAGTGCGTGCTCGCAAAAATGATCTTTTTCCGATTGGGCAGCTGCACGGTTACCGCCGCCAAAGTCCGGTTTTCTTCTTTCAGCTCAGGATGAATCGGCAATGCAATGCGCATGGAATCCAGGATCGGATACCTGGACAATACAGCTACGCCGTAATCCCCGCCCTGATGGTCTATTGCTTTGGAAAAATAGAAATTCATTCCGGTAAGTGCTGCAAGCTGCCGGGCCTGGTTTTTACCTTTTCCTGAACGCTCGGTATTTACATCCACTTCCTGCAAAGCCACAAAGTCAGGCTTTTCGGCATTGATCACTTTTGCGATCGCTTCCACATCAATCCTGTCGCCAGCCGAGGGTGGGTTACAATGGTGGATATTATAAGTCATTACCTTGATACGAGCAGCTTTGCGCCCCGGCTTACCGGGCTTGTGCATTACGCCGGCTGATGCAAACAGGTGTACAAAGACCACCAGCAATCCTGAAAAAACCAGACTTCTCATGTTAAAAATGGATTTAGGAAAATGGAAATAAGGCAAAAATAGTGGGTTACGCTTTAATCAGGCATTTTTGATTATCATTACAAATCAATTAAAAATGCTGGTTCATGATGCTAAGAAAACTGCTGCTGGTAACCGTGAGTGCCATTTGGTCGCAAATGGTACTGGGACAAACCAGGCCGGAAGATGTAAAAACCTTCATCCTGCCCAATGGTATGAAGTTCCTTGTCCTGGAAGACCATTCCATTCCTACGGCCAATATGTACCTGTTCTGGAAGGTAGGCTCCCGGAACGAAGCGCCCGGGATCACGGGGCTTTCGCACTTCTTTGAACATATGATGTTCAATGGATCAAAAAATTACAGCCCGAAGCAGTTTGACCGCGTCATGGAAGCCAATGGTGGCTCCAACAATGCCTATACTTCCGAGAATGTAACCGTGTACACCGACTGGTTTCAGAAAGACGCACTGGAAACGATTTTCAAACTGGAATCCGACCGGATCGCAAACTTGTCCATCGCACCCGAAATGGTGGAAAGCGAGCGGGGCGTGGTACTCTCCGAGCGGAGTACAGGTCTTGAAAACAGCAATTACCGCCTGCTGGGCGAGCAGGTACAATCTGTTGCTTTTCAGGAACATCCGTACATGTTCCCGGTGATCGGGTTTGAGTCTGATATTAAAAGCTGGACGCAGCAGGACCTCGAAACGTATTTCAAAACCTACTACTCTCCCAATAATACCACGGTTGTGGTGGTGGGGGATGTGACTTTTGATCAGGTAAAAAAATATGCAGACCAGTACATGGCGCCCATTGCAGCGCGCGGACTGCCTCCTAAGATCCGGACCGTGGAACCCGCGCAGAACGGTGAAAAGCGGGTCACGACCTACAAGGATATTTCCACGCCCAATGTCATGCTGGCCTACCACACGCCCCAAACCAGCCACGCCGATTTTTATGCACTCGACCTGCTGAGCAGCTTGCTTACCTCAGGAAACTCTTCCCGGCTGGTAAAATCGCTGGTGATGGATACTACCGTGGCCACGCAGGTTTTCACCTCATTCGACCAGGGTTTTGACCCCGGCCTTTTTGTGGTTTACGGCATTGCAGGCGACAGCATTACCGCTCCCGGTCTTGAAAAAGCCATTACTGCCCAGATTGACCTGGTTGCAAAAAGCGGCGTCACAGAGAATGAACTGCAGAAAGTGAAAAATCAGAAGCTGATGGAGTTTTACCATACCCTGGAAACCATCAATGGTAAAGCCAACAGCCTGGGTACTTACGATGTATTTTTCGGTGATTACCGGCGAATGTTCGAAGCGCCTGAGCTGTACCGGAAGGTTACCCTCGACGACATCCGGCGCGTGGCTGCCCAGTATTTTACAGAAAGGAACAGGACCGTGGGATACCTGCTACCCGATCAGAAAAATTAACCCTTCATGAACATCCGGCTTTCACTATGAAAAAAATACTTTTTATACTTTTCACGGCTATTTCCTTTACTGCCGTCGCCCAGCAAAACTTCCAGGTTCCCAAATACGAGAAGTTCAAGCTGAAAAACGGGCTGACCATTTACCTGATGGAACAGCATGAAGTGCCTCTTGTCAATGTATCGGCTGTTTTTGATGCAGGATCCATCAATGATGGCGACCGGTACGGACTGGCGAGTCTCACGGCGGATGCGCTTGTGTTTGGTACTAAAAAATACACCAAGCCCCAGATCGAGGAAATGACCGACTTCATGGGTGCTGACCTCAATACCTATGCGTCCAAGGATGCGGCGGGACTTACAGCTTCATTTGCAGCAAAAGATCAGGAGAAAATGCTGGATCTCATTCAGCAGGTGCTGCTTTACCCGGTATTTGATCAAACCGAATTTGACAAACATAAGCAGAGAACATTGTTACAGCTGACGCAGCAGAAGGAAAGCCCTAGGACGGTGATTGGCAACTACTTCAATGCATTTATGTTCAAAAGCTTTCCGTATGCTACACCAGGTGGCGGCACGCGGCCGACGGTGGAAAAGATCACTGCCGCCGATGTAAAAACATTTTACCAGAACAACTACACAACTGGCCGCGGTGCGATTGCGGTAGTAGGCGACTTTAAAACTGCCGATATGAAAAAGAAGCTGACCACGCTTTTCGGATCGTGGAAAACGGCGGATTACCGTCTGGTGAAACGTGTAGCTCCTGACCTTGATTTTGACAAAAGCCGTGTGCTGCTGGTAAACAAAGACGATGCACGGGAAACTACTTTTATGATCGGGGGAAAGGGTATTGACTTCAACTCAGCCGATTACGTACCGGTGATGGTGATCAACACCATTCTTGGCGGACGGTTTACATCCTGGCTCAATGATGCATTGCGCGTTAACTCGGGCCTTACTTACGGCGCACGAAGCCAGTTCAGCAGGTACAAATACGCAGGAACCTTCCTGATCAGCACTTTTACAAAAAACGCTACAACCATGCCTGCTATCGATATGGCACTCGGCGTGCTCGACAGCCTGCATAAAACGGGCATCAATGAGGAAATCCTTGCCTCGGCAAAGGCTTATGTCAAAGGCGACTTTCCTCCTGAGTATGAGTCTGCCGGCGCACTCGCCCGATTGCTGACGGATATGTATGTCTATAATTTTGACGAATCCTACATTAATACATTCCAGGCAAAAGTGGACGGACTGACCACGGCCCGTGCCCGCGAAATTATTGATACCTATTTTCCCAAAGACAAACTGCAGTTTGTCCTGATTGGGAAGGCCGACGAGATTCGGGAGGGTGCAAAAAAGTACGGGGAAGTAACTGAAAAGCAGATCAAAGCTGACGGTTTTTAGTCATGCGTGGCTGCCATGCTGCAAGTAGGTTTTTGGAACGAGAGTACTTTTGGTGAAGATAAATTTTAAAAACAGATCCGACAATGAAGCAAATTTTTAAACTACTCTGCCTTGCGATAGGCACCCTTGTCTGCCAGCAGAGCTTTGGCCAGGGCAAGGCGGTATATACCAATCCAATTGGTTTACAAGCTTATACATTCCGCGGCAGCTGGGATAAAGGCATTGAGGCTACATTAGACACCATCAAATCACTGGGAGTGACGGAAATGGAAGGCGGCCCGATTAAAGGCATGACAACCGCGGAGCTCCGCAAGCAGCTCGATAAGCGGGGTATCAAAATGGTGTCCATCGGTGCAGATTATGTCAAACTCGCCGAAAGTAGTGCGCAAACCATCCAGGATGCCAAAGCGCTGGGTGCCAAATACGTGATGGTAGCCTGGATTCCTCACAAAGGAAAGTTTGACCTGGAAACGGCAAAGAAAGCAGTAGCCGATTTCAACAAGGCCGGAAAAGAATTGAAAGCGGCCGGCATTGAGCTGACCTACCATAATCACGGCTACGAGTTTGAGCCGTATGAAGATGGTACCCTTTTCGACTATCTCGTCAAAAATACCAATCCTGAATACGTCAACTTCGAAATGGACGTACTCTGGACAGCATTTCCGGGCCAGGACCCGGCCGCACTGCTGCTGAAATATCCGACCCGCTGGAAACTTATGCACCTGAAAGACCTCAAAAAAGGCGTGGAAGGTAATTTGTCCGGTGGCACCCCTACTACCAACGACGTAGCCCTCGGTACCGGCCAGATCGACATCCCTGCAACATTAAAAGCTGCAAAAAAAGTAGGCATCAAGCATTACTTTATTGAGGATGAGAGTCCTTCATACTTGAAGCAGATTCCGGTGACGATCGCTTATATAAAGGGAATTAAGGAGTAAGGGGAAGAAGGGAGGAAAGGAGGAATGGAGAAAGGGAGGAATTAAACAGTAATGCACTTGTACGCCTTCTTGTCACCCTGAGCGCAGTCGAAGGGCAGATGCGGTAGCTTAAAAGTGCTTTTTTGCTACCGCATCGTGCTTCGACTGCGCTCAGCATGACAAATGTTGGCAGTTCCCACCATCTCACTTTCCTTCCTTCCTACTTTCTTCATTCCACCTTCCTCCTTTCCCTCCTTCCTCCATTCCCCCTTTCTCCTTTCCCACCTTCCTCCTTTCCTCCATAATTTCCTTACTTTGCAGAAAAAAGGATTTGTATGGAACCAGCGTTGCTTGATGAGGTACCATCATTGGATTTGGCGCATTTCACTTCCGGTGATGAAGAGAAAAAAAGACAATTTGTAGCCGACCTCGGTGCGGCTTTTACGAATATTGGATTTGTGGCGATCAAAAACCATGGTCTGAGTGATGAGCTGCGTGAAAAGCTTTACAGTGCGGCGCAAACATTTTTTTCCCAACCAGAACATCTCAAAAGAAAATACGAATTCCCTGAGCTGTTTGGGCAGCGGGGTTATATCAGCAAAGGAAAAGAAACCGCAAAAGGCTTTAAAGTTGCGGATTTAAAAGAGTTTTATCACGTCGGCCAGCCCGAGCCAGTTGGCAGTATGCCGCACAATGTGTTTCCCGAGGAAGTACCCGAGTTTGAAACCTACACCCTGCAGGTATACCGTACTTTTGAAGATACGGGTAAAACGCTGCTGCGTGCCATCGCCATTTACCTGAACCTGCCGGAGGATTATTTTGAAGAAAAGGTCCGGAATGGCGACAGCCTGCTCCGTGCCCTGCATTATTTCCCTATCCCGAATCCTGAACTCGTCCCGGAAGGCGCGGTACGTGCGGCGGCTCATGGAGATATCAACCTCATTACTTTGCTCATGGGCGCCAGTGCCGAAGGTCTGGAAGTGTTGCGCCACGACGGCAAATGGATTGCGATAACAGCCCTGCCCGACCAGATTGTTGTCAATGTGGGTGATATGCTCGACCGGCTGACGAACCACAAGCTCAAATCAACCATTCACCGGGTAGTAAATCCGCCCCGCGAAAAAATGGGCACATCGCGGTACAGCATACCGTTTTTCATGCACCCGCGGGCAGACATGAACCTCGCCAGTCTGGAAAGCTGCATCTCGCCCGAGTATCCCAAGTTGTACACCGATATGACGGCAGGGGAATTTCTGGACGAAAGATTAAGGGAACTGGGATTAAAGAAATAAACCCTTGGCCTACCCTCCTATCCGCCGGTTCCGCTACATCATTTACCTGATGGACATTCTTTTGCTGTCGCTTACAGCATTCGGAGGTCCGCAGGTACATTTGATGATGATGATCGAGCGGCTTGTCAGGAAGCGCCGGTACATTACGGAAGAAGAACTGCTCGAACTTCAGGCACTCTGCCAGGTACTTCCCGGACCCAGCTCCACGCAGACGGTTACTGCCATCGGGCTGAAAATCGGCGGACAGCCGCTGGCTTATCTTAGCCTGCTGGTATGGTCACTGCCGGCCATGGTGCTCATGACCCTGGCGGCAATCGGTATTCATTATCTTGAAAAAAATAACATATCCCTGGGTTTCACGCGGTTTGTGGGACCGATGGCTGTGGCATTCCTGATTTACGGCGCTTACATGATCGCCCGCAAGGTAGTGCATAATCACCTGGGCTGGTCGCTGCTGATCCTGTCTACCATCGTGGCGCACTTCTACCCTTCTCCCTATATGACACCCGTCCTGATTGTGTCCGGAGGCGTGGCGGCTTCACTTAATTTCAGGAAACATGAAAAGATGGAGCGCGGGCCCATCCGCATCAAGTGGCGGCCCATCATTTTCTGGATTTCGGTGCTGATTGCCGCGGCAGTGATCGGAAAGATTACCAATTCGCTTCCGGTCAGACTTTTTGAAAACTTCTACCGCAACGGAAGTCTTGTTTTCGGGGGCGGTCAGGTGCTGATTCCGTTATTATATAATGAGTTTGTAGAGTTCAAGCATTACCTCACGGAGCAGGAATTTCTGGCAGGTATGGCGCTGACACAGGTAGTACCGGGGCCGGTTTTTTCCATTGCAACGTTTGTAGGAAGTACTTCCATGCAGTCCGACGGCATTGCCGGACAAATGCTGGGCGGGTTTGTATCTACTGCGGGCATCTTTCTGCCGGGCACATTCTTCATCTTTTTCGCCTACCCGGTTTGGGACCAGCTGAAACGATACCGGGGGATCCGGGCCTCGCTGGAAGGCATTCATGCTGCGAGCTGTGGGCTTACGATCGCTGCGGCCGTGTCGCTTTTCCAGCCCATGGCCAGTTCGCCCCAGCCGCTGATCACTGCCATCATTACTTTGCTGGTGATTGCATTTGCCAAAATACCCTCCTATCTGATTATCCTGGCTGGCCTGGTACTGGGGCTGGTGTTTTGAAGAATGCAGCAATTTTTCCCTAACTTGTCTTTTAAAGAAACCTTCACTTAATCATTTTCAAATGACACATACTACCTCAAATCCAAAAATCCACGAAGGCCGCAATCTCAAACGTTTCCGCGAAATGCTCGGCATTAAGCAAGATGCATTTGCATTTGAGCTCGGCGAAGATTGGAATCAGCAGAAAGTCTCACTGCTTGAACAAAAAGAGAAGATTGATGCGAACATTTTAGATCAGGTTGCCGCAGTTCTCAAAATTCCAGCTGCGGCAATTCAGCAGTTTGAAGAAGAAAAAGCTATTAATATCATTACCAACACCTTTAACAATCACGATCAGTCAAATGGGATGAATATTTACCCGACGATCAATCAACATCCTGTCGACAGGATTATCCAGTTTCACGAGGAAAAAATCGCATTGTACGAGCGAATGCTGAGAGAGAAAGATGAGATGATGCTAATGTTGAAGGAGTTGATTGAGAGAAAGTAATAAAGTTAATCCTCACCTTTGTCACCCTGAGCGCAGTCGAAGGGCGATGCGGCAGCTAAAAAATACTTTGGTTGATATCTTGAGCGCTTGCCCTTCGACCGCCTGACGACCTCCCCTTCGACTCCGCTCAGGGTGACAAAAAGAGGTTTAATAACTTTTGTCAAGAAAATCCTAATTACAAACAAAAACCAATACAGCTTACACCAAATACCTGTGATGAAAATCCTTGCCTCCTTACTCCTATTTCTCCTGGTAAACAGTACCCTTTCTATTGCCCAAATAACCACTCCCCCAGCCTTCCTGCGACAAAACCGGCAGTGGGTAGACTCGGTATTTGCGACGCTTTCACCGGATGAGCGCATTGCGCAGCTGATCATGGTGGCGGCAGTTTCGGATGTAAAAAGGGCGGTGATTGATCCCAAAACGAGCAATCCCGCAGCCGTAGAAAAGCTGATCCGCGAGAATAAAGTGGGCGGAGTCGTTTTCTTTCAGGGTGGACCGGTGCCTCAGGCCCGATTGACAAACCACTATCAATCCGTCTCAAAAGTACCCTTACTGATTGCTATGGATGCCGAGTTCGGGCTGGCAATGCGGATTGACAGTACTGTAAGATATCCTTATCAAATGACGCTTGGTGCGATCCAGGGCAATAATCAGCTGATTTATGAAATGGGCTCCCAACTGGCCACACAGGCACGCCGGCTGGGCGTTCACATCAACTTCGCACCGGTAGCCGATGTGAATAACAATCCCAATAACCCGGTGATCAGCTTCCGGTCTTTTGGTGAAAACAAATATAAAGTAGCTGAAAAAGCAGTAGCCTACATGCGCGGAATGCAGGAAAGCGGCCTGCTCACGAGCGCCAAACATTTTCCGGGACATGGTGATACGGGTACCGATTCGCATTTTGACCTACCCGTCATCACGCACGATCGCAACAGAATTGACTCGCTGGAACTGTATCCATTTAAAGCTTTGATGAACAATGGATTGAGCGGCGTAATGATTGCTCACCTCAGCATTCCGGCACTTGACAAAACACCCAATTTACCTTCAACCTTATCCAAGCCCATTGTATCGGACCTGCTCAAAAGCGAGCTGGGCTTCCAGGGACTGATCTACTCCGATGCAATGAACATGAAAGGTGTTACCAAGTTTTTCCCCGACGGAAAAGCCGACGCCATGGGGCTGGAAGCTGGTATGGATGTACTGGAATTTACAGAGGATGTGAATAAATCCATTGCAGAGATCAAGAAAAGCATTGCTGCGGGCCGCATTACGCAGGCTGAAATTGATTTCCGCTGCCGCAAGGTACTGGAAGCCAAAGCCTGGGCAGGACTGAACCACTACAAGCCGGTCGTGATGGATCGCCTCTACGAAGACCTGAACCCTAAGGAAGCCGAGCTTACCAACAGGCTGCTGACCGAAAAAGCATTGACTGTCCTGAAAAATGAAAACAACCTGCTTCCGCTCCGCAACCTTGATACCCTGAAAATAGCTTCGGTTTCGCTGGGTGCCGATACCGTCACCACTTTTCAGAAAACACTCGGACTTTATACAACTATTGATCACTACTATCTCCCTGCAAAGGCTACGGACGCGCAGGCTGCTGACTTGAAATCAAAGTTGGGGAACTACAACCTGCTGCTGGTGGGTGTGCACCTGGGGAGCGTATCGCCCAAAACAAATTACGGACTTACCGACCCGATGCGGATGGTACTAAAAGACCTTACAGCATCAGGAAAGGCGGTCGTATCGGTATTTGGCAATCCGTATGCATTGAACAAAATGGATCACCCCGAGCTGGCAAAAGGCCTTGTAATGGCTTATCAGTCCACTACCTACACACAGGACCTTTCGGCTCAGCTGATTTTTGGTGCGATACCGGGAGAGGGAAAGTTGCCGGTAACGGTCAATGCTGACTTTCCCTACAATGCCGGAATGGAGACGCCCGCAATTGGCCGCCTCAAATACACCATTCCCGAAGAACTGGGCATGGATTCAGAGGTAATTACCTTTAAAATCGACTCTATTGCCAAGCTGGCCATCACCCAGAAAGCAACCCCGGGCTGCGTGGTGCAGCTGGCCAAAGATGGAAAGGTGTTTTTCAGGAAAGCTTACGGAAAGCATACCTATGAAGGACCTGAAACCGTGCAGCTCAATGACCTGTACGACCTGGCATCTGTAACTAAAATCACTGCTTCTACCCTGGCGCTCATGAGTCTCTGGGATCAGAAAAAGTTTGATCTTGATGCTACAATGAAAGATTATCTGCCTGATTTTGAAAAGTCCAACAAGGCTGATCTTCCCTGGCGGAAGGTACTCACCCACAGTGCCCGGCTGAAAGCATTTATTGTACTCTGGAAAGAAGCGCAGAACCCGGACGGAAGCTGGAAGAAGAAAACATTCAGCACCAAACAGTCCAAAAAGTATCCCATTTCCGTGGTGGACGACAGCCTGTATATTTTCAAGGATTATGATAAAACGATTTTCAAATCGATCCGCGACTCTCCCCTGAATGAAAAAGAGGGCTATGTGTACAGTGACCTTTCATTTATCCTGTATCCTCAGATTGTCAAGAGGCTGACCGGTGAAGATTTTGAAAGCTACCTCAAAAACCATTACTACCACAAGCTGGGAGCGAATACATTAACCTTCAATCCCAAGCGTTTTTACAAGCTGGAAGACATTGTGCCAAGCGAGCGCGACACGTTTTTCCGGATGACCCAGCTGCATGGCCAGGTGCATGATGAGGCTGCCGCAATGCTCGGCGGACTGAGCGGTCATGCCGGATTATTCGGAACTTCCAATGATGTGATGAAAGTGTGGCAGATGTATCTGCAGCAGGGGTACTACGGAGGCGAGCAGGTGCTTTCCAAAGATGCGTTGATCGAATTTACCCGGTACCAGTATCCCGAGACCGGCAGCCGCAGGGGTATCGGATTTGACAAGCCGACATTTAAATATTCCGGGAATGCACCGCGCTATGCCAGCCCGTCGAGCTTCGGGCATACGGGCTACACCGGCATTATGACCTGGGCTGATCCTGCGTGGAAGCTGAACTATGTTTTTCTTTCAAACCGGGTTTATCCGACCCGTGAGAACAACAAGATTTCATCGCTGAATATCCGCACGGCCATCATGGATGTGGTGTACCAGGAATTACTTAAAAAGTAAGCGGCCCGGAAGAACCTTCAGGTTATCTTTTTACATTTGTAGTACTATCTCGATTGTTAATCTCCTCAGCATGGCACAGCACTACCGGTTTGATAAAGAAAAAGCATCGCGCCGACCTGGCGTTACCCCGTTGAAAGATGCGATCAACCAGATGCTTGAGCGGTACAGTCTCCGTAACCGGTTTGACCAGTCTTACGTTGCTGCGCATTGGGACCAGATCATGGGTACTGCCATTGCATCCCGCACCCGGTCTGTGTATATCAAGGAAGGCGTTTTGTTTCTGCAGATAGAATCAGCACCCCTGCGCAATGAGCTGCTTCGTGCCAAATCAAAAATCATTGAGCTGATCAACAAAGACATGGGCAGCAACCTCGTGCACGACGTAGTCTTTGTATGACCTATGAGCGAGATCAAGTTTCCGCCGTTTTTACAACCCGGTGATCGGGTCGGTATTGTCGCACCTGCAAGTGCTGTACAATATGACGACCTTATTCCGGGCATCGAGCTGCTCCGCTCGTGGGGCCTGGAAGTAGTGGAAGGAGCTACTTTAAAAAGCCATTTTCATCAGTTTTCGGCTACGGACGAAGCGCGGCAGCAAGAGCTGCAGGACATGCTGGACGATCCGTCGATCCACGCGATTATGGCGGCACGGGGTGGTTACGGATGCTCACGGATTGTAGACAAACTGGACTTTACGCATTTTCAGAAACATCCCAAATGGATTGTCGGATTCAGTGACCTTACGGTACTGCTGTCCCATATTTACAACCTGGGCTACGCCGGCATTCACGGCCCGATGGCCAAGTCGATAACTGCATTTGGAAGCAGCCTTGCGGCAGAGTCGGTCGGTCAGATGCTTTTTGGTGAGCTTCCCGCCTATGCTGTAAGTGCGCACCCGCTCAACCGTTTCGGCACTGCAACTGCCGAAGTCGTAGGCGGGAATCTTTGCATCCTGGCGCACCTGCTTGGGTCAGGTACGGAAGTTGATACAAAGGGGAAAATTCTTTTTATAGAGGACATTCATGAATACCTCTATAACCTGGACCGCATGATGATCCAACTCAAACGCGCCGGCAAGCTCGAACAGCTGGCAGGGCTGATTGTAGGCCAGTTTACCGATATGAAAGATAACAGCGACCCGGATTTTGGCAAGAGTACCTACGAGATCGTGCACGAGCATGTTTCGCAATACTCCTACCCCGTTTGCTTTGATTTTCCCGTGGGTCACGTGGGTGACAACCGGGCGATGGGCATTGGTATGACTGCTGATTTCACGGTTGGCGAGCGCGTCGCTGAACTGACATTTCTGACCTCCTCATCTACAATTATCTGATCTAAAATGACAGCCTTTAAAGACAAGGTAGTATGGATAACCGGTGCCTCTTCGGGCATTGGAGAGGCGCTCGCACTTGCTTTTGCAGAAGAAGGTGCAAAGCTTGTACTTACGGCCAGACGTGAAGCTGAGCTGCAAAGGGTTAAAAACAAGACCGGCCTGCCGGACCATCATGTGCTGATCATCCCCATGGATGTGACGGATTTTGAAAAAGCCGCCCCGGCAGCGGAGCAGGTGATCGGTCATTTCGGACGTATCGATATCATGGTGCACAATGCGGGAATCAGCCAGCGATCGTACATTCAGGATACCGATTTTGAGGTGTACCGTAAACTGATGGATGTCAACTTTTTCAGTACGGTTGCGCTGACCAAAGCGATTCTCCCGCATATGGTCGCACAAAAAAGCGGGCATTTCGTGGTGATCAGCAGCGTGGCCGGGAAGATCGGCACCATCATGCGCTCTGGCTACAATGCCGCCAAACACGCCGTCATAGGCTTTTACGATTCACTGCGTGCTGAGGGCTACAAAGACAATATCCAGGTTACGACCGTGTTGCCGGGTTATATCAAAACAAACATTTCCCTCAATGCGCTGAATGCAGCCGGGGATAAGTTTGGTAAAATGGACCGCAATCAGCAAAACGGCATTCCGGCAGAAGAATGTGCCGAGCGTATTCTTCAGGCGGTCAAAAACAACAAAAGGGAAATCTACATCGGCGGGTTCCGCGAAGTAGCCGGACTGTACATGAAACGCTTTTTCCCTGGCTTCGTCTTCAATCAGGTCAGGAAAGACGTACCCGAGTAAACCCTCACTTTTTACCCTGGTTTTTCTCAAGATAATCAACAGCCAGCCTGCTGAGCGAGCGAATACCGAGCACCAGGCTGCCTTCATCCACATAAAAGTCGGGGGTGTGATGCGGTGCGGCTTCCGATACTTTTTTCCCCTTCGGCATTCCACCCAGGAAAAAGAAAAAGCCCGGTACTTTCTGCTGGTAATAGGAAAAATCCTCTGCTCCTGTTTTCGCAGGAATGAGCTGTACATTGTCTTTGCCGGCTACATTCTGTAAGGTACCAATCATTTTTTCCGTCAATGCTTCATTATTATAGGTAACCGGGTAAAGTACATCAATCTTCACCGTGGCCCTGGCACCTGCACTTTCCGCAATGTTTGTTGCAATCTCATTGACACGCTGATGTACAAATGTGTGCATCTCTTCATCAAAGGTGCGGATCGTACCGATCATCCTGACCGACTCGGGGATGATGTTTTCCCGGATGCCGCCATGAATAGCGCCTACGGTAACTACGGCAGGAGCTTTGGTCAGGTTGAGGTTGCGGCTTACAATGGTTTGCAGGCCTGTCACGATCTGTGCAGAGGTCACTACCGGGTCAATGCCGGACCAGGGATATGCACCGTGCGTTTGCTTGCCGAGTACGTCAATGCTGTAAAAGTCTACGGCGGCCATCGTAGCGCCGGGGCGGTATGCAATTTTTCCTACTTCTATCTGGGAGTCAATGTGTAAGCCAAATACTGCTTCCACCACCGGGTTTTCGAGTACACCTTCCTTTACCATCAGCTTGGCCCCGCCTTCCTCTCCCTGCGGCGCACCTTCCTCCGCCGGCTGGAAAATAAACTTTACCGTACCCCGCAAATCGGCCTTCATTCCGGAAAGTACTTCTGCCACGCCCATCAGGATTGCAATGTGCGTGTCGTGTCCGCATGCATGCATCACCCCTGTCTGCTGCCCGTTGTACGATGCGGTTGCGGCAGATTTAAAAGGCAGGTCGCCGCGCTCAGTCACAGGCAGGGCGTCCATATCAGCCCTTAATGCAACAACCGGCCCGGGCTTGCCTCCTTTCAGCAGACCGACTACGCCCGTCTTGGCTACGCCGGATTGTACCTCAATGCCCAACTTTTTCAAATGGGCTGCCACTTTCTCGGCAGTTTTGAATTCCCGGTTACCCAGCTCCGGATTCTGATGAAAATCGCGTCGCCATGTTACAACTTTCCCATCCAGTGCCGCCGCACGCTGGTCGATG
This sequence comes from Dyadobacter sandarakinus, assembly GCF_016894445.1. Lineage (NCBI taxonomy): Bacteria > Pseudomonadati > Bacteroidota > Cytophagia > Cytophagales > Spirosomataceae > Dyadobacter > Dyadobacter sandarakinus. The sequence continues at coordinate 5,803,058 of NZ_CP056775.1, read as the reverse complement.
GCAGCGGTAAGGCTGCCCTGTGCAAATGAGGCCGAAGACGCCATGACAAGCATGGTTGAGAGCAGTGTTTTATACATGTTTTACAAACGTTTATAAAATACAAAATCTTAAAATAGTACTAAGAACATTTAATCAGTGCATTGTGCCGGAGCAGTACTCACAGCCGCATTGACTCAGGCAAATCAATTTAGAACCAATCTTAATTATGCCAACGTATAAGACTTGCGTTCAAACCGCTTAATAATTGCCAAAGTGCAAAGGACTAGGTTGTAATGATACAAAAAAGCCAATAAAGAGCAGCAATCCTTAACATTCACGTAACAAGCCCGGATCTTTTAACAAATCCCTCAAATTGAAAAATTATCAAAAAACCTACCCCATCTAGTATATAATTTGTTGAAAAGAGCTACTTGACCAAACGAAATTTTGAAATTTTGCAATCACGGGTTGTAATGGTTGAACTAATAATTAATTTTGCAACATTATGCTAACATAACGATAACTAACTCTTTTAATCAAGCATGAGGAAGACTCTATCATTCTTACTGAGTTGCATGGTGCTGTTAAGCGCACAGTTGTATGCTCAGAATCGCACGGTGACGGGCAAGGTCACTGCGGAAGACGGTTCCACTCTGCCGGGTGTGAACATTTCTTTAAAAGGTACTACTCGCGGTACTACCACCAATGCACAGGGTGAATATTCGATACCCGCTGAGACAGGAGCTACACTGGTTTACAGCTTCATCGGTTTTCAGACAAGCGAAGCCACAGTTGGCAGCCAGACCAGCATTGATATCGTGCTCAAAAATGATGTAAGCCAGCTGCAGGAAGTCGTTGTTACTGCCTTGGGTCAGGAAAGAAAAAGGAATGAGCTCGTTTACGCTGCCCAACAGGTGAATGCCGAGCAGATCACACAGGCTCGTAACCCGAACGTAATGAACGCCCTGGCAGGTAAAATTGCCGGTTTGGACATTAAAACAAACAACAACATGGGTGGATCGACCAGCGCGATCATCCGTGGTTATAAATCCATTACCGGTAACAACCAGGCTTTGTGGGTAATTGACGGTGTACCTGTTACCAATGCCAACACCAACTCTTCCGATCAACAGACAGGCCGCGCCGGAACGGATTATGGTAATGCTGCTTCGGATATCAACCCGGACAACATTGCTTCCATCAACGTATTGAAAGGTGCTGCTGCAACTGCGCTTTACGGTTCACGCGCTTCAAACGGTGTTATTCTGGTAACTACCAAACAAGGCCGTAAAAACAGCTTCGACGTAACTGTGAACAGCGGTGTTACGTGGGGTAAAATTGACAAGAGCACTTACGTGAAATACCAGAATGAATATGGTGCAGGTTACGGCGGCGACGGCGCGAAAGATCAGTTCTACAAGGGTAACCTTGGCTCAGGCGAAGGTGATATCGCCGTATTCGATGCGGATGCTTCTTTCGGTGCGAAATTCGATCCGTCCAGAATGGTGTACCAATGGAATTCACTGGACCCTACGTCTCCTACTTTCGGTAAAATGACCCCATGGGTTGCTGCTAAGAACGGCCCGAACGCATTCTTTGAAACGGCTGTCACTTCCAACCAGAGCGTAAGCATCCTGGGCGGTGGTGAAAACACGACATTCAAGATCGGTTATACCCGTAATGATGAAAAAGGTGTTTTGCCAAACTCCAAGCTCGGTAAAAACCTGTTCAACTTCTCAGCGTCTTTCGACCTGACCAAGAAATTGACCGTGTCTGCCAATGCGAACTATTCACAGGTAAAAGGACTTGGCCGCTACGGAACAGGTTATGACGGTAAAAACCCGAACCAGCAGTTCAGACAGTGGTTCCAGACTAACGTGGATATCCTTGAACAAAAAGATGCTTATTTCAGAAACCGCCAGAATGTTACCTGGAACTGGGGAGATCCTACGGCTCCATTTGATCAAAACGGACCGATTTACTCAGAAAACCCGTATTTCTCGCGTTACGAAAACTACTCTAACGACACCCGCGACAACTTCTTCGGCTATGCTGCGGCAGTTTACAAAATCGCACCATGGGTTGACCTTACTACCCGGTTTGCCTATAACGGCACGCAGGATATGCAGGAAGAGCGCATTGCTTTCGGCAGCGCAGATCCGGCTGAATACAAGCGTTACAACAGAGGTTTCAATGAAACCAACCTGGACGTAATCTTCAATTTCCGCAAAGCGATTACCAAAGACATCAACTTCTCAGGTTTGGCAGGTGGAAGCATGCGCCGCTCGAAAGAAACCTCGATCCGCGCGCAAACCAATGGTGGTATGGTAGTACCAGGTCTGTATTCACTGACCAACTCGGCCAACCCGATCGAATCTCCCACTGAAACTTACAGAAGAATCGGTGTGGACGGTCTTTACGCTCAGGCGTCATTTGGTTATAAAGACCTCGTAAACCTTGACCTGACCGCGCGTCAGGATAAATCGACTACGCTCAGCAAGGGTAACAACACTTATTTCTATCCTGCGATCGGTGCGAACTTCAACCTTTCAAACCTGGAAGCCATGAAGAGCCAGCGCTGGCTTACCATGGCCAAGCTGAGCGCCAACTACGCAGAAGTTGGTAATGATGCACCCTGGGGCAGTACCATTGACGTGTATGACAAACCAACCGGACTTGGCAGCATCCCTTATTTTACACTGAGAAACACAAAGAACAACCCTGACCTGAGACCTGAAAGAACGAAGAACTACGAATTCGGTCTTGAAAGTGCATTCCTGAATGACCGCGTAGGTTTGAACTTCACTTACTACCGTTCTTCTACACTTGATCAGATCCTTCCGGTATCCATTACCGCAGCAACTGGTTACGCCTTCCGTTATGTAAACTCGGGTGAAGTACAGAACAAGGGTATTGAAATCTCCGCGTATGTGACGCCGATCAGAGTGCAGGACTTCTCATGGACGGTGAACGTAAACTTCTCAAGAAACCGTAACAAGGTGATCAGCCTGTACGGCTCAGGGGATCAGGAGGTGACAAACGTTACGATTGCCAGTCTTCAGGGTGGTGTTTCCACTAACGCAGCCAAAGGACAGCCTTTCGGTATTATCCGCGGAACAAACTTCGTGTATCATGAAGGAACAGGTCAGAAAGTGGTAAGATCTAACGGTTTGTATGCCGCTACAGCAAGCTCGTCGGAAATTATCGGTAACCCGAACCCTGATTGGATCGCGGGTCTTTCGAACTCGTTCAAATACAAAACATTGTCATTGAGCTTCCTGCTTGATATACGTCACGGCGGTAATGTATGGTCACTTGACCAGTGGTATGGAGAAGGAACAGGTCTTTATCCGATCACTGCAGGCCTCAACGAACTTGGCAATCCTAAGAGAAACCCGGTTTACTTGTACGACAAAGACGGCAAGAAAATCGGTGATGCTCCAAACCAGGGCGGTGTGCTGTTCCCGGGTGTACAAGCTGACGGAACTCCGAATACGATTCGTGCTGCGAACGTAGACGGTAATGGTGCTACTGCCTACGGATACCCTGGCAACCCGCCAAGAGCGATGTACATCTACGATGCCAGCTACATCAAATTGAGAGAAGTTGCGCTGACCTTTGCACTTCCACGTGCCATTGTAAGCAAACTGCGCGCATTCAAAGAGATCGACATTTCAGCAATTGGTCGTAACCTTTGGATCATTCACAAAAACATGGAATTTCAGGATCCTGAAGAAGGTCTGGGTTCAGGTTTGCTGAATGGTGCGGGCGGATACCAAAGCGGTGCTTACCCGGCTGTGAGAAACTATGGTTTTAATGTTAAATTCCGTTTCTAAGCAATATGAAAAAATTAATCATTCTCTTTCTTCCCTTCCTGTTGCTGACGGCCTGTGTCGACAGCCTTGAAGATTACAATGTGGATACCAAGCGCCCGTCGAAGGTTCCACCCGTGACTTTGTTCTCCAATGCATTGAAAGGTCTGGCGGATACGCTTACGACTCCGAACGTCAATGTAAACAACTACAGGCTCTACACCCAGCAGTGGACTACCACCACTTATCTGGATGAGCCACGCTACAACGTAACTGCCCGTATTATCCCGGAATCATTCTGGCGCGGATTGTATAAAGGCGTAATTTCTGATTTGAATGAGGCAAGAAGACTCATCAATGAAGACGCTTTCCTTGGCCAGGGTACCAAGGATGTGCAGCTTGCACAGATTGAGATCGTGGAGGTGATGACGTGGGCTGCATTGGTCAATACTTTCGGTGATATTCCTTATTCAGAATCCATGAATCCGGAAAACCCGTTGCCTAAGTATGATGATGCAAAAACGGTATATGATGCGATCCTTGCCCGCCTGGATGCTGCGCTTCCAAAGCTTGAGGCCAATGGAACTCCATTTGAAGGCGGTGACCTGCTTTACAAAGGAAATATCGCGGAATGGAAAAAATTCGGTAACTCGCTGAAGCTGAAACTGGCGATGATCATTGCCGACAGCGATCCTGCAAAAGCAAAAACGATGGTGGCAGAAGCAGCTCCGAAAGTATTCACCAGCAACGCAGACAAAGCAGCCTTCCCCTACATTTCGACGCCGCCAAACTACAACCCGATCGCGCAAAACCTGAACTCGTTGTATACCAGCCGTCAGGACTTTGTACCATCTGCAACGATCGTGAACCCGATGAACGATCTGAAAGATCCGAGAAGACCTTTCTACTTCACAAAAAAAGACAGCGTTTACGTAGGCGGACAGTACGGGTTCCTGAACACATATTCGAGCTTCTCGCACATCAGTGAGAAAATCATTGACCCTGCTTTCGAAGGATTGCTTTTGGATTATTCCGAAGTGGAATTCCTGCTTGCCGAAGCTGTGGAAAGAGGTTTTATCACCGGATCGGCAGCGGAACACTACAACAAAGCGGTGACAGCTTCCATTACTTACTGGGGTGGAAAACCTGAGGAAGCTGCGGTTTACCTGGCGCAACCTAAAGTGGCTTATGCAACCGCATCGGCCAACTGGAAAGAAAAAATCGGTTTTCAGAAGTGGCTCGCACTTTACAACAGAGGCTGGGAGTCATGGGTGGAATGGAGAAGACTTGATTATCCGAAACTGTCGCCACCTTCGGGCGGAAACGTTCAGCCTGGTCTGGTGATCCCCGTACGTATGATTTACCCGATCATTGAGCAAACCCTGAACGGCGCAAACCGTGCAGCAGCTGCAACGGCCATTGGTGGAGACCTTGCTACTACCAAGCTATGGTGGGACAAGTTCTGATCTGAACCATTTCAATATAAAACAAAAGCGGCGGGGTCATATCCCGCCGCTTTTGTTTTATATCAGTATGTTTTGTCAGTTCGCGCTTTCACCACTTTTTCATCTGGCATATATTGTAATCTTCCAAGTATTTGTAACATGCGAAGGCAGATTAACAGAAGTTTACTTGCATTTGTCAAAGCAATATTTATTTTTACAAGAAGTAAGTAACAATAACAAACCTAACCAATTTAATGAGGAAAATTTTACTGCCCTTTTTGGGCGGCCTGCTCTTGCTATGCATGCAGGTACGCGCCCAAAGCCGCGAAGTAACCGGAAAGGTTACATCCAAAGAAGACGGCTCCATGCTACCGGGAGTGACGGTCAGGGTTGCCGGTACCAGCTCCGGAACGCTCACGAACGAAAAAGGGGAATTCAGCATCAATGCCCGCACGGGACAAAACCTGGTGTTCTCATTTGTCGGCTTTTTGTTACAGGAGGTCAAGGTACCCGAATCGGGCACTATGGAAGTGGCGATGACCCTCGATGAACTTGCGCTGAATGAGGTGGTGATCACGGCGGGAGGTCTCACGGCACAGCGACGTGAGCTCGGTAACCAGTCGACTACGGTGAAAGCACAGGACATTGTGCAGGGTAAGCCGATCAGCGTTGCAGCCAGCCTTGCAGGACGGGTACCGGGTTTGCTCGTGATGGGTGTAAGCAGCGGGGTGAATCCGAATTACCGTCTCGTACTTCGCGGAAACCGCTCACTGACAGGTAACAACCAGGCGCTGGTTGTGATTGACAATATCATATCCACCAATGATATCCTCGGTAACCTGAACCCGGAAGATATTGAAGACATCCAGGTGCTGAATGGTGCCGGTGCGGCTGCATTGTATGGTTCCGATGCTTCCAATGGCGCATTGATCGTCACTACTAAAAAAGGAAAGTCGGGTATAACCCAGTTCCGTGTTTCCAATACAACAACTTTGGAAAAAGTAAGCTTCCTGCCCCAGCTTCAGAATGGTTTCGGATCGGGTACTACGCCGGATGATGTTCCTTCGTATACACCTTACGAAAACCAGCAGTATGGCCCGGCATTTGACGGATCAATCGTCAATATCGGTAAACCGATTCAGGATGGTTCTATCCAGTCGGTACCCTACTCTACCAAGAACTTCCGGGAAGACTTCTGGAACACAGGCGTAGCCAACCAAACCGACCTGAGCGTGACATCAGGTGATGATAAAGGTACATTCTACCTGTCGGCGCAGTATTTTGATCAGAAATCAACGGTTCCTTACGACAAGTACAAAAGGTACAGTGTGCGTGCCAACATTGTTCGTCACATTTACAAAAACCTGACGGCATCTTTTAACACCAACTTCATCGCAGGCCGCACCGACCAGAGCAGCCAGACTGCAAATGCTTATGAAAACCTGCTGATGTCGCCCGGCCAGGTGGATGTGACGAAATATGAAGACTGGCAGAACAATCCGTTTGCAAATCCTAACGGATATTTCAACGAATACTATCAGAATCCTTACTTCACGCTGGCAAATAACCACTGGGTGCAGCGAAACGACTACCTGCAGGGAAATATGGAATTGAAGTGGAACCCGATCACTCCATTGACATTCACTTACCGCGTAGGAATGAGCGGACGTAATTTGTCGGGTAAAGTGCATACAGGCAAATTCGTTTATTCAGATTATACCAAAAGCATTTCCGGTAGCTCCAAGACGGATATTGCGGGCTTGGTCGTGGACTATGCAGGTTATACCACGCAATTTGTGAATGACTTCCTGGCCGAATTCAAAACCAACCTGAGTCCATCCTTCAACCTGAATGTTGCGCTGGGAACTACGGTTCGTGAGAATGCAACAAAGGCGATCGGGGTGACTGCAAATGGTCTTGTGATTGACGGGCTTTACAATATTGGAAACAGCCTCAACCCACCGCAGGCCAATGAAAGCAACTACAAAGCCCGGCAGATCGGGGTTTACGGAGAAGCCCGCCTGGGTTTCAAAGAACTGCTTTATCTGCACGTTACAGCAAGAAATGACTGGCGCTCGATCCTTGCGAAAGAAAACCGTTCGTTCTTCTATCCTTCCGCAGACATTTCTTTTATTGCCAGCGACGCGATTCCTGCACTTTCCAACTCTGCATTCCTGGAAAGCTTGAAACTGCGTGCAGGTTACTCGCAGGTGGGACAAGTGAACCTGGGCAACAATGCGGCTTTCGGACCTATCCCTTTGAGCAACCTGGGTGCTTACTCACTCAGCAGTACATTTTCGCAGGCTTTTGGTTACCCTTACACAAGCGGAGCAGGTTTTGTGCTGGACAATACGCTGGTATCAGCCAACCTGAAACCAGAGATCACGAAGGGAATCGAAGGCGGTATTGATTTTGAATTCCGTCCGTGGAGTATTGGTGGTGGTATTACCTACTACAAAACCAACACGATTGACCAGACCATTACAGTTTTGATTCCAAGCTCTACGGGTTTCAGTTCCTTGAGAACAAACATCGGTGAGGTGCAAAACAAAGGGATTGAGGCAACATTGCACATTACTCCGATCAAAACGGCGTATGGACTGCAGGTACAGCTGGGTGCCAATTATACCTACAACCAGAACAAAGTGCTTTCCCTGTCTGCACAATCCAATGAGCTGAGTGTTGGTTCTTCCGGCTCGGCCGCCAAAGTAATTGCAAAAGTGGGCTCTCCTTTCCCGCTTCTTCAGGTTACTGATTATAACCGCGATCCGCAGGGAAGAATTATTGTAGATGCAAAAACAGGTTATCCGGCTACCAATGGTACGTTCCATGATGTGGGCATCACCAATCCACCGCACATTCTGGGTTTGAACGGAACAGTGACTTTGAAAAAGGTGAGACTGAGCCTGCTGTTTGAATACCGTAACGGACATTACATCTTCAATTCCGTTTCAGGAGGATATGACTTCTCGGGTGCCGGTGTTCGTACGGGCTGGTACAACAGGGATCGTTTTGTAATTCCAAATTCTTCTTACCTGAATGCAGAGGGTGAGTACGTGGAAAATACCAACATTGCTGTAAGAAGCGGAGGTGCCGATTTCTGGACAGACGGTACCAGAAATACCAACATTGGTCAAAACTACACGAACTCTGCGGGCTTCTGGAAATTGCGCGAAGCCTCACTCGCCTACGATCTGCCTGCCGGACTGCTGAACCAGACAAAGTTTATCAAAGGTGCCAGCATCAGCGTTCAGGGAAGAAACCTCTTTATATGGGCTCCTAAATCAAACCTTTATACAGATCCTGAGTATAGCGCACTGGGTTCAGACAGCAATGCGGTAGGTTTTACCAGTCTTGGACAAACACCGCCTGCACGTTACTTCGGGGGCACATTATCTCTAACATTCTAATTCAATATCAATGAAAAGATATAACATCGGTTGGATGCTGGCACTGTTGGTCACAGTCCTGTCGTCTTGTAGTGATTATCTCGATATCAATACCAACCCCAACCAGGCCACCAGCGTGCAGCCGCTGCTGGTATTGCCTGCTGCCATCACGGGGACGGCATCGGTAACGAGCCAGTATAACAGTTATGGTTCGCATTTTGGAGGCTATATGGCCAATGCGGGCGGATTTTCGGGATTTGGTAACTTGTTCAATTACCAGCTGATCCCTGACAATTACAATGCACTTTGGGTGAGTGCATATGACAACCTGAATGATTACAAATATGTGATTGATCAGACTGAGGGTGATGATACGCAGGCTTATGCCAATGCAGCTGCAAACATCATGGTCGCTTACAACTTCCAGAAGCTTGTGGATGCATTCGGCGACGTGCCTTATACCGAAGCTTTGCAGAACAATGCAAACCTGACACCCAAGTATGATGATGCCGCGACAATTTACCAGGATCTGGTTACCAAGCTGGATGCAGCCATCGCACTGATTGATGCGGCTGAATTCCCTACTGCGCTGAACTCTTCTTCCGATCCGATGTTCAAAGGCGACATGACGCAATGGAAAAAATTTGCCAACACTGTGAAGCTGCGCATCCTGATCCGCATCTCCGGGGTACCGGCACTTTCATCCTTTGTGACAACCAAGTTTGCTGCGCTGGACAAAACCCTGGGCTTTATCACTGATGATGCGATTGTTAATCCCGGGTATGTGAAAGACAAGCCAAACCCACTCTGGAATACATGGGGTTATCAGTCAACCGGTACCCTTGCCAATTCTTCACGCCTTCCGACCGAATTTGCGTATGGTTTTTACGGCGGCCAGAAGCTGACGGATGAATGGCGCGGAGCTGTGACTTTTGTAAACTTTGATACCGGCACACCCGTAAACCAGCTCGGCAACGAAGTAGATGCCCCTACGATTGTGACCAACTATTCAAGCTGGTATACCGGAGAGTACAGCAGCTCGTCGAGCATCAGCAATGCATTGGGTATCCTCAAAGGACCAAGCCAGGGACAAGTGCTTATGCTGCTTGCCGAAGCCCAGTTTTTACAGGCAGAAGCAAGACTGAAAGGTTTTATCACCGGTGACTATGCGGCCAGTTTCGACGCCGGGATTGCTGCATCATTTACTTACCTGTACAAAGATGTGACCAATGTGGTGGCAGCAGGAAAGAATGTAGCCGCAGACGTAGTAGCGTATAAAGCCGAAAATGATGATAAATACCTGGTTAATATCAAGCTGGCCACCACTCCGGCCCAGCGCCTGGAAGCAATCATTACGCAAAAATGGATTGCCGTGAACATGATCAATTCGGAAGAAGGCTACAATGAATTCAGAAGAACAGGCTACCCGGTTACACAACCAAACGGTGATGGCTATCACAACATCGCGTCCCTGCTGTCGACCTCAACCCGTGCTGACAAGCTCCCTTCCAGAATTCTCTATCCAACTTCCGAGCAGTCGTACAATGCTGGAAATTACAGAGTGATTAACCCATTTACTGATTTGATCTTCTGGGATCCTAACTGAAAAATTTAATATGAACTGTTCAATAAAAATAGCTGGCCTGCTTCTCTTTGGTATGGCCGTAACATCCTGCCTCAAAGACGATATTACCCTGGACCCGGACAAGTCGACCAACGTGGTTGAATTTAAAAATCCGTCCAGCTTTGTATCACCTTCCGGCAGTACTTATTCCCTCTACTCCCAGTCATTTGACCTGGCCGAAGAAGCGGATTATCCCATTACTGTAAGCTACTCGGGCGCACATGTTGCCCCTGAGGACATTACTGTAACATTGGGCGTGGATACGGCGGCAGTAACGCAGTACAACACGGAGCAGGAGGAAGAATTTGATGCAATCACGCCTGATCTGTACACGTTACCGGCATCCGTCGTAATCCCCAAAGGAAAACGTACTGCCGAGGTGCTCATCAAGCTGAAACCATCCAAGTTTGATTTTGCAAAAAGCTACGTGCTGCCGATTCAAATCAAATCTGTTTCAACCGGCACCATCAGTGGTAATTTCGGGACGATTCTGCTGGCTGTAAAAGCGAAGAACATCTACGATGCCACCTATAAAGCTACGGGATATGTATATCACCCGACTGCTTCGAGGGCTGTCGATAGAGAAAAGGAGGTAGTAACCGTTTCACCAACAACCGTGAAAATCGAGCTGGGTGACCTGGGCGGATCAGGCTACTTTGCCGATGTAACGGTCAATCCAACTACCAACAAGGTTACCATCAAGCCATCCGCAGGAGCTGCCGGCGGAGCTTACACGCAGTTTGATACCGCGCTGCCTGCTCCCTACGCGCCGGCATGGCCCAATGCTGCCAAGGCCAACAACACCTACGATCCGGCAACCAAAACTTTTTACCTGAGATACGGGTATATGGGGGCCAATGGCTGGCGCGTGACGGAGGAGATTTTGGTAAGGGAATAGGAACTGCCATTTACATTACCATACCAGATGAATAACAAAAGCCGGTCAAATGACCGGCTTTTGTTACATTGAAGCATGAAAACTTACACGACGATATCCAGGATCATGCTGATGGTCATGCTTGCGGGCATGTTGTTCGTGATCGGATTGTTTTATACCCAGCATTGGGAAATCAGCCCCTACCTGTACGTGATCTTCCTGGCACTGGCAGCAGTGCTGCTGTACGACCTGGCGAAATTGAAAAGATAGCGGATCACGACGGCTAAAAACAAAGCCCGCATGTGAAAATGAAAACGGGTTTTGCAGGCAGCATAGCCTCAGGTCATTTATTTCATTATTTTTGAGAAAATTGCTCAATCTCTGAAACAATGGAATTTCTCAAAAGCGAACGCCTGAACAATCTCAAATACGAGATTCGCGGAGCTACCTACCAGAAAGCACTGGAACTCGAAAGTATGGGTTACAAGATCCATAATCTCAATATCGGGAACCCGGCGCCTTTTGGTTTTGATTCCCCCGACGAAATTGTTCACGACATCATCATGAATATCCGCAATGCACAGGGATATTCTGATTCGAGGGGGCTGTTTGCGGCGCGCAAGGCTGTCATGCACTACACGCAAACGGTAGGAATCCAGGAAGTAGAGATCAATGATATTTTTATCGGAAACGGTGTCAGTGAACTGATCCTGCTTTCCATGCAGGCATTGCTGAATCCGGGAGACGAAATTCTGGTACCATCACCCGACTACCCGCTCTGGACTGCATCCATCGCGCTCAGCGGCGGCAAGCCCGTGCATTACCTGTGCGACGAGCAATCCGACTGGAATCCCGATCTGGCCGATCTTGAAAGCAAAATCACCTCCCGCACCAAGGGTATTGTGCTGATCAATCCGAACAATCCTACCGGCGCGGTGTACGACAAAGAAGTCCTTACCCGCATGGCCAGGATTGCCGAAGAGCACGGCCTCATTATATTTTCTGACGAAATCTACGACAAGATCCTGTTTGACGGGGCTGTACATCATCCCATGGGTTCCATTGTGCACGATACACTTTGTGTGACATACGGAGGCCTGTCCAAAAACTATCGCTCAGCCGGCTTCCGTGGCGGCTGGATGATCCTCAGCGGGGCCAAACAAAAAGCAAAATCGTATACCGAAGGTCTGCTGCTGCTTGCCAGCATGCGCCTTTGTGCAAATGTGCCGACACAATATGCAATCCAGACTGCATTGGGCGGATACCAGAGCATCAAAGAACTGGTAGCTCCCTCAGGCCGGCTTTATAAGCAGATGAACCTTGTTTATGAAAGACTTACATCCATTCCGGGTGTTTCCTGTGTAAAACCCAAAGGTGCATTGTATGTTTTCCCGAAAATTGATATGAAGAAATTCGGACTCAAAAACGATGAAAAGTTTGTATACGACCTCCTCAGTGACCAGAAGGTGCTGGTGGTGGCGGGTACTGGCTTCAACTACGTGTCCGATGATCACTTCCGTATTGTTTTCCTGCCCACTGTAGACGAGCTCAACCAGGCGATGGACAAGCTTGAATACTTCCTGGAAACCCGCCGGGTACTCTCGTCCAGAACCATTGAAGATGTGATCGCCTGAAAATTTAACTTGCCAGTCCTTATTTGCTGATTATTGATGACAACTGTGGGAAGTTCCGTTCAGGAAGCCAAAAGACAGCGTTTATTCCTGGTTCTATGCGGCATTTTTCTTACCAATGCATTGATTGCCGAGATCATAGGTGGAAAAATCTTTTCACTTGAAGCCTTACTCGGTATCCCCCCGGCACAGCTGCTGATCGGCGGTCAGCGCCTTGATTTCAATATGACAGCAGGTGTAGTCAACTGGCCGGTAGTATTCCTCACGTCTGATATCATCAATGAATACTTCGGACACAAGGGCGTGAAACGCATTTCTTACCTCACTGCCTGCTTTATTGCCTACACTTTCATCACGATTTTTGTAGCTACCCAGCTGCCCCCGGCCCAGTTCTGGCTCGATTTGAACAATACCGACAAAGCAGGTAATGTGTTCAACATCAATGATGCATTTTCAAAAATCTTCAACCAGGGATTGGGGATCATGATCGGATCAATCGTTGCGTTCCTGCTCGGACAATTGCTGGATGTGCTTGTATTTTCGTGGCTGAGAAGAAAAACAGGCAGCCGGTACATCTGGCTGCGGGCTACCGGCTCCACCATGTTTTCCCAGCTCATTGACAGCTTCGTGGTGATTACCATTGCCTTTTATGTTTTTGGAAACTGGAATTTAAACCAGATTTTCTCTGTCGGTACCATCAACTACCTGTATAAAGGATGTGTAGCCATCCTGATGACGCCGCTGCTTTACGTTGCGCATTATTTTATTGACAAATACCTGGGCAAAGAATACGCCGAGGAACTTTCGCACCGGGCGGCCCACGAGTAGGCTCAGCCCAGCTGTCGACGCAGGTTGTCGAGCATTACGGCCGTAGCAATGCCTACATTGAGCGACTCCGCATCCCCGAACCTCGGAATGGTCACACGGTCTGTAATGAGCTTTTCAACTTCCTCCCCGATCCCGTTTGATTCATTGCCCATAACAATGCAGCCGCCTTCGCCTGCAAAACGAAATTCGTACAGCGAAGTACCTCCCAGAAATGCCCCTACCAGCTGTGATTTCGCCATTGTTTTACCTAAATAATCCGCCAGGTCCGTATAGAAAATATGGATGCGCGTAAATGAGCCTTTGCTTGCTGCTATGACTTTGGGATTGTAAAAATCCGTAGTATCATTTGAACAAACGATCTTGCGGATGCCGTACCAGTCGGCCACGCGGATGATGGTACCGAGGTTTCCGGGATCGCGCACATCGTCCAGTGCAAGTATATATTCAGCTTCTGAGGGAGACAAAAACGCATTCGGCTTCGTTTTAGCAACAGCCAGGCACGAATCATTCGTCTGAAATGACCCGAGCACTTCCAGCTCTTTTGCAGTCACCGTTTCAGTGACACTTTGGTGGCGGGTTAGAATAGTTGCGTATTTTTGCTGAAATTCAGGGGTACACAGGACAAGCTCGACTTCATAGTCTGAACCCAGCAGTTCAAGCACACTTTTGGCTCCTTCCACCACAAATGCCTCATGAAGAAGCCGGTACTTCTTGACTTTAAGCGAGTTGATATACTTGATACGATTTTTTGACAGCATTGAAAGTTAATTGTAGGATTACATATAGCTGGGTTCTGATCCTGGTCCTGCTAAGCCTGGCCTCCTGCGCTCCCAGGCCCGCATCCCAATCCAGAAGCTACTATCTGGGTAACTCTTCCTTTAAAGGTAACCGCATTATCAGCAACTCGGAGCTCGACGCACTGATTGCGCAAAGGCCTAACCGCCGCTTTCTCGGACTTCCGTTTTTCCCGTATGTGGGCCTCTACCGCTTTGGAGAGCTGTTTTACAACAAGGAAGAAAAGCAGCGGAGGCTTATCGAGGTTACGCAAAATTATCAGAAAGAATCGCGCATTTACGAAAACAATCCCCGAAAACTGGATAAGATACAGCGCAAGTATGCCAAAAAACTTCAGAAAGCGCAGGTTCGTGTAGATCAGGGCAACTTCTGGATGCGCGTACTCGGTGAAGTTCCGGTCTACTTCGACTCTTCGGAGGTAAAGCAGAATGCCGAAAAAATGCAGAAGTACCTGTATAATAATGGTTTTTTCAATGCTTCTGTGGACTACAAACCCGATACGATTTTTAACCGGATCAGGGTGACGTACCTGGTAGCCGAGCGAAAGCCGACCATGATCAGGGATATTCAATACCAGATCCGCAATGTGCTGGCTGACAGCATTGTCAGGGCCAATACAAAGGATGCCGTACTTGTCGGTCGCCGGCGTTATGACGGCGATGCCTTTGAAGAAGAGCGGATCAGGCTGGAAACATTGCTGCGGAATGAGGGCTACCTGGGCTTTACGCGGCAGAATATTTCATACCTCGTCAACGATACGATCCGCAATCCGCTAACCGACAGCCTCTTCAAATCGGTGGATGTGCAGGTGCGGGTCAATGTGCCCGACCAGCCCGGCAGACCGCTGCGGTACAGGATCAACTCCGTACATTTTGAAGTGCTCCCCTCTGCCGGACAGATGGACTCCACTTTTCGAAAGGATACGACCTTTCACCAGGGCATTCATTATATTTTCACGGATAAACATTTCGCCACCCGCATTCTCGACAGCAAAATCCAGGTGCGTCCGGGCGCAATTTACAGCCAGAAGAAAGAGCGCGACAGCCAGCAGCAGCTTTCCCTCACGGATCAGTTCCGGTTTGTGAATTATAACTACACGCTCGATTCTTCGGGCAAGGGTGTTAACAGCTATTTCAGGGTTATTCCCCTTGAAAAGTACCAGATCTCGACGGATCTTGGACTCAATGTAATTCAGTTACAGGGTGCGCCCGGCCCGTTTGCCAACTTTTCGTACAAGATCCGGAATGTTTTCAATGGCCTCGAAAACTTTGAAGCAAACCTGCGTGGCGGGATCGAGCTGGTACCCGGTTTTCTGGGAAACCAGCAGATATACCGGAGCGAAGAGATCGCCCTGAATACCTCTCTTATTTTTCCGCGGCTGCTTACACCTGCCAGTATCCTGCAAAAACAAACCGCCGGCTACAATCCGCGCACGCAGGTAGGACTGGGTTACAACTATGTCAACCGGCCTGAGTATACCCGTACCAACGTAAAAATGGCGATGACCTATTCGTGGCAGCCTACCATTCATACGCTGTTTAATGTATCGCTGATGGATCTCAACATTCTCAATACGCAGAATATCCGCCAGGATTTTCAAAGCCTGCTCGAAAGCCTGCAATTACAGGGTAACAACCTGATCAACAGCTTTCAGAAATCATTTGTATCGGATATCAATGTCAACTTTGTGTATAATACCAATGCGCTGATCGGACCGCAGCGGAATGCGCGGTACCTGCGGGTGGCTTTTGAATCAGGCGGGACTACGCTGAATGTGATCCCAAAACAGGAACAGCTGATCAAAAACATTTTTGGTGACCTGCAATTTTATAAATACCTGCGCTGGAACGTAGATTACCGCCGCTACTGGCCTTCGGGCAAGCGGTCGGCCTTTGTGGCCCGTGCCAATACAGGGGCGATTTACAGCTACGGCGACAGCAAGGTACCGCCTTATGAAAAGTACTTTTTTGCAGGAGGGTCGAGCAGCTTGCGGGCCTGGCTGCCCCGGCGCCTGGGTCCCGGTTCGTCCCCGCCGCGGCTGACGCCCAATAACCTGTCCATAGAATCGCCCAGTGAGTTTCTGCTGGAAGGCAACCTGGAATGGAGGGGATTTCTGGCGAAGTTTTTCGGGGATATCAATTATGCCTTTTTCATTGATGCAGGAAATGTATGGAACCTGAGCAGGTCGTCCACGGAGTCACAAAAGCTGGAAGCGGGCAAGTTCCTGCGCGAAATTGCAGTAGGTACCGGGTTTGGACTACGCTACGACCTTTCGTTTTTCATTCTTCGTTTTGATTTCGGCGTAAAAGTGTACGATCCGTCATTACAGCGTTTCGTCCTCGACGAGCTGGAACTCAACCGTCTTTTCAGAAGGTCACAGTCCAACTTCCTGAATGTTAACCTGGGGGTAGGCTATCCTTTCTAGTAACACGAAAAAGGCGCAGGCCATGCTGACAGTTTGTCAGTTTTTACCAAATCTTGCTATCTTTGTAATCTTTGAAAAAGTGAAAGTCTGCCGCATGCAGGCTGTTACTTTCCTTGTAACAAGTGAATAGTCATTCCTCTATGGACCACAAAGTTGCCAATTCCCTGAAGATTCTGAGCGAGGCGGATAAGGAAGCCTGCGAAACGGTGCACATCACCGAAAATGAGCCTGGCGTAGGCAAAAAGAAGCTTTTTATTGAGAGTTATGGTTGCCAGATGAACTTTGCCGACAGCGAGATCGTCGCTTCGGTGATGCGGGATGCAGGCTTTGTAACCACATCGGACGTAAATACTGCCGACCTGATTTTCCTGAATACCTGTGCCATCCGCGACAATGCAGAGCAGCGCGTCAGAAACCGGCTTAAACAACTCAGTTTTGTTAAAAAAAGGAACCCCGGCGCATTGATCGGCGTACTGGGCTGCATGGCTGAGCGCCTGAAAGCCAACCTTCTTGAAGAAGAAAAGGTCGTGGACATTGTGACCGGCCCTGATGCGTACCGCGATCTCCCCCGGCTTGTCGAGGAAGCAGAAACGGGACAAAAAGGCGTGAATGTGTTCCTGTCGCGCGAAGAAACCTATGCTGACATTTCACCCATCCGTCTTAATTCCAATGGCGTGACAGCATTTATTTCCATTATGCGCGGCTGTGACAACATGTGCAGCTTCTGTGTGGTGCCATTTACCCGCGGCCGTGAGCGGAGCCGTGACGCTTTTTCAATTATCAGGGAGGCCAATGGTCTTTTTGCAGAAGGATACCGGGAGGTAACACTGCTGGGCCAGAATGTGGACAGCTACAAATGGCAGTCTGAGTCGGGAACGATCAACTTCGCGCAGCTGCTGGAAATGGTAGCCCGCGTCAGCCCCGACCTGCGTGTCAGGTTCAGTACCTCGCATCCCAAGGATATTACCGACGAGGTGCTGTACACCATGAAGAGATACGACAATATCTGCAAATACATCCATCTGCCCGCCCAGAGCGGCAACAGCCGGGTGCTCGAACTCATGAACCGCACCTACGACCGGGAATGGTACATAGGACGGATCAATGCAATCAGGAATATCCTGGGTGAGAACTGCGGAATTTCACACGACATGATTTCGGGTTTTTGTACCGAAACGGAGGCAGAACATCAGGATTCTTTAAGCCTGCTTGAATTTGTCCGTTTTGATTTCGGCTATATGTTTTCCTACTCGGAACGACCCGGTACCCTGGCCGCAAAGAAATTTGCGGATGACATTCCGGAAAGTGTAAAAAGCCGGAGATTATCCGAAATGATTGAAGTACAGCGGCGCATTTCCCTGGAACGCAACCAGCGGCTGGTGGGCACCGTGCAGCGGGTACTGGTGGAAGGGGCGTCCAAGAAATCGGAGGCGGATCTTTCAGGCAGGAGCGACCAGAACAAGGTGGTCGTTTTCCCACGTGAAAATTTCAAAAAAGGTGAGTACGTAGACGTGCTGATCACCGAATGTACGGCGGCTACGCTGCTTGGGCGCGTTGTTCAGGAAGAACCAGTACTGGCCTGAGCGTATGCCGCTTCCAGAAAATGCTATTTATCATCTGTAAAAAAGCTCCCGGCAACTGCCGGGAGCTTGGAGCTTTTACATGAATTCATCTGAAATACAATCCATAAAAAACCGTTTCGGGATCATTGGGAATTCTCCCGGACTGAACCACGCCATTAATGTTGCAGTGCAGGTAGCCGGTACGGACCTTACCGTCCTGATTACGGGCGAAAGCGGAAGCGGAAAGGAATCATTTTCCAAGATCATCCATAGTATCAGCTCCCGCAAGCATGGTCCTTTTATAGCGATCAACTGCGGCGCAATCCCTGAGGGAACAATTGACTCAGAGCTGTTTGGCCATGAGAAAGGTTCATTCACAGGCGCTCTGGATGCTAGGAAGGGCTATTTTGAAACAACAAACGGAGGTACCATATTCCTGGATGAGGTAGGTGAAATGCCGCTGGGTACCCAGGCCCGGCTGCTGCGCGTGCTCGAAAATGGCGAGTATATCCGGGTTGGCTCATCCAAGGTACTCAAAACCAACGTGCGGGTAGTGGCTGCTACCAACGTGAACCTGCTGGATGCAGTGAACCACGGAAAATTCCGGGAAGATCTTTATTACCGCCTCAACACGGTGCCCATTTATGTGCCACCCCTCCGGGAAAGAGGCGAGGACATCCTGCTGCTTTTCAGGAAATTTACCAATGACTTTTCAGAAAGGTACCGCACCAAGCCCGTCCGGCTCGACAATGAGGCCCGTGACCTGCTCATGGAATATACATTTCCCGGCAACATCCGCCAGCTGAAAAACATAGCAGAACAGATTACCATTCTCGAAACGGACAAAGAGCTGCCCATTTCTATGGATACCTTGAACACCTACCTGAACCCGGTACAGCCTGCGGGCCGGAGGGGACTGGTAGCAGTGCGCGGAGGCGATGAGCAGGCAAGCTCCTTTTCCGAGAGAGAATTGCTTTACAAGGTATTGTTCGATATGCGGCGCGATATGACCGAGCTGAAAAAGCTTGTTCGGGATGTACTTGAAAATGAAAAATACGGAGGTGATATCCTGAAAGATCACCAGGAGCTTTTCAGCTCGCTCAACAATGCAGAGCCCGTGATTACCACACCTGCCCTGGAACCCGCTCGCCTCCTCTCTCCCCCGCCGGCTCGAACGGTAGATCTGGACAGGTACTCCGACGAACGCAGTGAAATTGAAGACGTGGTACACGTATCCGCTGAGGAAGAGTCCCTTTCTCTGGAAGACAAGGAAAAAGAAATGATTATCAAGGCACTGCGCAAGAACAACAACAAACGAAAGTATGCCGCCAATGCATTGGGCATTTCCGAGCGGACGTTATACAGGAAAATCAAGCAATACGACATTGAGGAATAGCATTATGAAGAAGTGGGCGTTTACGCTTTTTTTCCTTTGCAGCGGCATGTTTATATCCGGCTGCGGCGTGTACTCTTTTACCGGTACCAACCTCAGTCCCGACATCAAGACGTTTTCGGTCCTGAACTTCACGACAGGAACTGCCGGCGGGCCTGCTGACCTGCCCCAGCGCATTACGGAAGATCTGAAAGAATATTTCCAGCGCAATACAAGTCTGAAAAGCCAGCCGGGTGGTGGCGACCTGGTACTGGAAGGCTCCATCACGGGATATGACGTACTCGCGGCCGCTCCGACTGCCAATGATCAGGCAGGCCTGAACCGTTTGAACGTGACAGTACAGGTGCGTTTTACCAACGCAAAAGACGAGACAAAAAACTTTGACCAGTCATTCACGTATTACGCAGACTTCCCTCAGGATCAGACACTCAACCAGAATGAGGCCCGGCTTCTCCCCACCATCCGCGAGAACCTGGTGCAGCAGATTTTTAACAAATCCGCCGCCGACTGGTAGAAGCAGCATTCTTTTTGCTAATTTCATCGCCCGTTTTGGTTAAATAGAATCGTATGTCTGTGATAGAAAAAGAGTTGTTCAGTAAGTTGGTGAAGCGCCCTTCGGCCATCGGTGCCGAGCTGATCCCGCAGCTGGAAGCCACTATCAAGGCTTTTCCTTACTGCCAGATTTCCTATTCGCTGCTGGCAAAGGCATCGAGTATAGCCGGGACGGAAAAGCTGGAAGAGACAAGGCCGCGCGCAGCGGCGTATGCATTGAGCCGGGTTGCCCTGCAGCAATTGGTAGAAGGTGATACGGACAGGTATGAGGAAAATATCGCATTGCCTCCCGCTGCTGAGATAGCCGACGATGTACCGCAAAGTGGCGAGGATATCCTGATCAGCCTGGTGGATCAGGAGCTGGCCAGTGCGCAGTTGATGAAGTCGGAAGAGCAGCGTTTGCAGCAGCAGATCATCCAGGGATTTATGAAGAAAAATCCCCGTATTATCCGTCAGGACAACAATCTTGAACCTGTAACACTTGACCTGAGCGGACGACTGGCCGGCGAAAGCGAGACAAGCATTGAAACCGAGGCATTTGCAAAAATCCTGGTACGGCAGGGCAAAATCGAAAAAGCCATTGACGTTTACCAAAAGCTTATCTTGAAAAAACCGGAAAAAAGGAATTACTTTGCAAAAAAACTGAGTGAATTGTACAACAACCGGAAGTAAAAATTCCATTCACTCATTCACTCATTCTATCATTCAATTATTATTAAGGCATGTATCTGGGTTTGATTATTTTGGTCGCGATCATCGCAGTATTGTTGATTCTGGTCGTGTTGGTGCAGAACTCCAAAGGTGGCGGCTTGTCCAGTGAGTTCAGCGGTGCGGGTACTACCCAGATGTTTGGCGTAAAGAAAACAACAGATCTTCTTGAACAGATCACCTGGGGCCTGGCGGCAACTGTGATCGTGATCTCGCTGGCTTCCTACATTGTAGTAGGCGGAAATGCGAGTGAAGGCGGCGTGAACAGCGTCAATGTTCAGAAAGCACAAAATACGGTCGTTCCCGGTGGCAATATCGCTCCTTCACAGAACGGATCAGCAACCAACCCGGTTGCTCCTGCTCCTGTAGACAGTACCAAAAAATAAAAGTCTGTTATCAGACAAATAAAAAATCGCTCGCGGCTTCTGCTGCGAGCGATTTTTTATTTGCTAAGCTACCGATATTTCCTGCAGCATCAGCTTTTTGGCTACGGGAAGCAGCGCTTCATGCAGCGGATAAGCATATTTGGATTCTACCACATAAGTAGCAGGATTGGGCAAGGCCTTGTTTTTCTTTGTCAGTTCCAGCTTCACCTGCGAAACGGTCCTGGCAATACCAATGCGCAGGGTTTCAACAAAGCGGGTCTTGAGGTACCGCTCCCGCATTTCATTGTAGAGCGCGAGCTGGTACTCAAACACGCTGACATACGGCTGGAAAGTGTGCAGGAACAGCAGGTAGCCTTCTTCCAGCCGCAGCGGCATGATCCCCACGGGCGAGATACGCACATGCTCCCCTATTTCATGAAAACGCTCATTACCTTTCGCTACAGAGCCGGCAAACTTAGGAATAGCATAGTCCAGAATGTAGTTGACTTCTTCCAGGTACGGATCATCCTGGTGTGTTTCCTCATATTCCAGCTTCTGATGGACAAGATCAATGCCTGTTACATTCCTGGGAAAGGAGGTTTTAATGCTGCTCTTATTGTTGCGTAAACGGATGCAGGAGTCAAAATGCCATTGCAGCTCGGGCAGGCAGGGATGCAGCATGTCACGGGAAAACTGCCCCTCAACATGCTGGAAATAAGCCATAGGCACATATTTCTTATACTCAAAATCAAGAAGCCCATCCGTCAGCCAGTCATTATTCAGTGTTGTCATAGTGATTATCTCCCGGTTTAGTGTCGATATAATTTAAAAAATCAATATCTGATAAGCAAAAGTTATACTTTTACTGTCACACTCGTGCCTGGAAAATCATACTCCTGACGGGTTACGTACAATAATGTCACACCCGCCGGAAAAAATGTCAGACACCGGAACATTGGCACAGATTGTGCTGTCGGGAAGCTAGTCAATCAATTACTGACAACTCAAAAAAACAAACGTTTAATATTTATGTCAACTTTAGCAGAAATTCAAGTGAACGTACAACCTCTGGCTGATCGCGTTCTTGTTGAACCAGCCCCAGCCGAAGAAAAAACTGCATTTGGTATCATTATCCCTGATACTGCAAAGGAAAAACCTCAGCGCGGTACCGTACTGGCTGTTGGTCCGGGTAAAAAGGATGAGCCGCTTACTGTGAAAGTAGGTGATACTGTATTGTATGGCAAGTACTCAGGCACTGAACTGGCATATGAAGGCAAAGACGTCCTGATCATGCGCGAATCAGACATTTACGCCATTATTGGTTAATCTGTCTGACATTTTTCATTATAGTTTCTCTTAAAGTTATCTCAAATTATTAATTGTTATGTCTAAGAAAATATTTTTTGACACAGAAGCACGCGACAAGGTAAAACGCGGTGTGGATACACTGGCTGACGCGGTGAAAGTAACATTGGGACCACGTGGCCGCAATGTTGTTATCGACAAAAAGTTCGGTTCTCCAAGCATCACCAAAGATGGTGTAACTGTTGCCAAAGAAATTGACCTGAAAGACCCTATCGAAAATATGGGTGCTCAGCTGGTAAAAGAAGTAGCTTCCAAAACTGCTGATTCAGCTGGTGATGGTACTACTACTGCAACTGTATTGGCACAGGCGATCTATTCTATCGGTGTGAAAAACGTTGCTGCCGGTGCTAACCCGATGGACCTGAAACGCGGTATCGACAAAGCGGTTTCAGCGATCACAAAAGATCTGGAATCACAGAAAAAAAATATCTCTACTTCAAGAGAAATCGCTCAGGTTGCTACCATCTCCGCTAACCACGACGAAGAAATCGGTAACATGATTGCTGAGGCGATGGAGAAAGTAGGTAAAGAAGGTGTAATCACCGTGGAAGAAGCGCGCGGAACCGAAACAGAAGTAAAAACTGTGGAAGGTATGCAGTTCGACCGTGGTTACCTGTCTCCATACTTTGTAACCAACACTGAGAAAATGGAAGCGGAACTGGAACGTCCGTTCATCCTGATCTCTGAGAAGAAAGTATCTTCCATGAAAGAGCTTCTTCCTGTACTGGAAGCAGTTGCTCAAACCGGCCGTCCGCTGCTTATCCTTGCAGAAGATGTTGACGGAGAAGCACTTGCTACATTGGTAGTGAACAAAATCCGCGGTGCATTGAAAGTGGCAGCTGTAAAAGCTCCGGGCTTCGGTGACCGTCGTAAAGCCATGCTGGAAGATATCGCCAAAGTTACCGGCGGAACTGTCATCAGCGAAGAGCAGGGATACAAACTGGAGAATGCTACTCTGGAATACCTGGGTACTGCTGAAAAAGTGATTATCGACAAGGATAACACAACGATCGTAAATGGCAGCGGATCTCCTGAAGAAATCAGCGGCCGTGTTAACCAGATCAAATCGCAGATTGAAAACACTACTTCTGACTACGACCGTGAAAAACTGCAGGAGCGTCTTGCCAAGCTTTCCGGCGGTGTAGCGATCCTTTATATCGGTGCTGCAACAGAAGTTGAAATGAAAGAGAAAAAAGACCGTGTTGATGATGCATTGCATGCAACCCGTGCAGCGGTTGAAGAAGGTATCGTTGCAGGTGGTGGTGTAGCTTACATCCGTGCAACTGCTGCTCTTGAAGATCTGAAAGGAAGCAACGAAGACGAAACAACCGGTATCAATATCATCCGCATGGCGCTTGAAGCTCCTTTGAGAACAATCGTTTCCAATGCAGGTGGCGAGCCTTCAGTTGTGATCAATAAAGTAAAAGACGGTACAGGTGCTTTCGGTTACAACGCGAAAGACAACACCTACCAGGATCTTCTTGAAGCGGGTATCATTGACCCTAAGAAAGTATCCCGTCTGGCGCTTGAAAATGCAGCATCTATCGCAGGTCTGTTGCTGACAACAGAATGTGTGATTGCTGACGAGCCGGAAGAAGCTCCCGCAGCAGGTGGCCACAATCACGGCGGCGGAATGGGTGGCATGATGTAATCATCCTCCGTTCTTCGGATATATATAAAAGGCCTTCCGGATACTTCCGGAAGGCCTTTATGTTTTAATGTAAAAAGAGAAATCAGGAAAGCATAAGTCCGTCCTGCATGACCAGGCGCCTGTCAGCCATCCCGGCCAGATCTTCGTTGTGGGTTACAATCACGAACGTTTGTCCGGTTTCATTCCGGAGCCTGAAAAACAGCTGATGCAGTTCCACGGCATTTTGGGAATCCAGGTTACCGCTCGGCTCGTCGGCCAGTACAATGGACGGTTTGTTGAGCAAAGCTCTGGCTACGGCTACCCGCTGCTGCTCTCCGCCGGAAAGCTGCGACGGCAGGTGATTCATCCGGTGAGCAAGCCCCAGCAGGTCCAGCAACTCCTTCCCGCGCTTCAGGATTTCACGTTCCGGCATGTTTCCATGGATATACCCGGGCATACAGGCATTTTCAAGCGCAGTAAATTCAGCAAGAAGGTTATGAAACTGAAAGATAAAGCCGATTTTCTCATTGCGGAACCGTGCAAGATCTTTGTCTTTCTGCGTGAAAACATTTGTATTTTCTATAAAAACATGACCTTCCTCAGGTCTGTCGAGGGTTCCGAGAATGTGCAGGAAAGTACTTTTTCCGGCACCGGATGCACCCACAATCGCCACCACCTCGCCTTGCGCAACATCCAGGTCAATGCCCTTTAAAACCTGCAAAGAGCCATATTTTCGCCTGATTCCGCTGGCCTGGAGTAAATGCATGAAGAGAAAAGATAATTGAGCAAAAGATTCGCCCGTTTTTATTAATTCCTTAATTTGCCTCGAAAATACCAATTTACTTTTATACTCATGAATATTCACGAATATCAAGGCAAAAGCGTCCTCAAAAAATACGGTGTGCGTATTCAGGAAGGGATCGTAGCCGACACTCCCGATAAGGCTGTTGAAGTTGCGCGTGAGCTGAGCGAGCAAACCGGCACCAAATGGTATGTTGTAAAATCCCAGATACATGCCGGCGGCCGCGGTAAAGGCAGAATTACAGGGACAGACCAACGCGGTGTGGCACTTGCCAAATCTGTTGAAGACGTACGTACGATTTCAAAAAATATTCTGGGTAAGGTGCTGGTTACCCACCAGACCGGTCCTGAGGGAAAAAGAGTAAATAAGGTTCTGATTGCCGAAGACGTATATTATCCGGGCCCAAGCGAGCCAAAAGAATATTACCTGTCTATCCTGCTCGACCGTGCACGTAACTGCAATGTGATCATGGCAAGTACTGAAGGCGGTATGGACATTGAAGAAGTAGCCGAGCACACGCCGGACAAAATCATGAAGGAGTGGATCGACCCCAAAGTAGGTCTGCAGCCTTTCCAGGCGCGTAAAGTAGCCTTTGCTCTGGGTCTTGAAGGAGATGCATTCAAAGAAATGGTGAAATTCATTTCTTCCCTTTACAAGGCTTATGTGGAAAGTGACTCCTCAATGTTCGAGATCAACCCGGTTTTAAAAACATCCGACAATAAAATACTTGCTGTGGATGCGAAGGTGGACCTGGATGACAACGCATTGTACCGCCACCCTGAACTGGCCGAAATGCGTGACACCAATGAGGAAGATCCATTGGAAGTAGAAGCAGGAGCCAACAACCTGAACTATGTGAAGCTGGACGGTAACGTGGGCTGTATGGTTAACGGCGCAGGTCTTGCCATGGCTACCATGGATTTGATCAAGCTGTCGGGTGGTGAGCCCGCCAACTTCCTGGACGTGGGCGGCGGCGCCAATGCACGTACGGTTGAAGCCGGTTTCCGCATTATCCTGAAAGATCCGAATGTAAAAGCAATCCTGATCAACATTTTCGGGGGTATCGTGCGCTGTGACCGTGTTGCTGCTGGTGTTGTGGAAGCTTACAAAGCCATCGGAGAAATTCCTGTACCGATCATTGTTCGTCTGCAGGGTACCAATGCTGAGGAAGGCGCACGGATCATTAATGAGTCGGGCTTAAAGGTTTATTCAGCGATTGAGTTCAAGGAAGCAGCGGCCAAAGTATCCGAAGTACTCTCGGGACTGGGCGTTTAACCCGGATTAGAAATATATTATAAAGGCGGCCTCCGGCCGCCTTTTGTGTTGTAAAACAGGCTGTTAACAGTAACTTCGGGTTCGTACAAACCCCCCGTTACTTATGAAAATACGCTTCTACGCTATCCAGCTGTTCCTTCTATGCATTACTGCAAACTTCGTTTATTCCCAGTCCGGACAGCTTACTAATCTCCCAACCCTCTACATTACGACAGATGAAGGGACGCCCGTTGACAGCAAGACTACCTGGCGGCCCGGGCACCTCAGCGTAGCAGGTTCTCCGGATATGGAGGGACTGTACGACGGTGCGGTAGAAATCCGTGGCCGTGGCAACTCTACCTGGCAAATGGCCAAAAAACCTTACCGCATCCGGCTGGCCTCCAAATACCAGCTGCTGGGCATGCCTGCCAAAGAAAAGAACTGGGTACTACTCGCCAATTATGCCGACAAAACGCTCCTTCGCAATGCACTTACATTTGAACTGAGCAAGTTCATGGGGCTGCCTTACAGTTGTCCCTATCGCTTTGTAGATGTGTACCTTAACAACACCTACATGGGCAACTACACCCTCACGGATCAGATTGAGCGGGCAGACCAGCGTGTTGCAATTGACAAAGTAAATGCTGATGATACCGAGGAGCCAGCGATTACAGGCGGCTACCTGCTGGAAGCAGACGGCTTTGCAGACCAGGAAGTTTCCAAATTCTACACCAGCCGGGGAATGAAGATTACGATTAAATATCCGGACGACGACGAGATCAATGCGGCACAAAGCCAATACATCTCATCTTACGTGCAGGCAATGGAAGACAGGTTGTTTTCTGACGATTTCAGGGATGCCGAGAAGGGCTATATGCCCTACTTTGACCAGGCGTCACTCGTCAACTGGTACATTGCCTGCGAGATCACCGGCAACCCGGATTCCTTCTGGAGTACTTACATGTTCAAGAAACGCAATGATCCTAAGATCTACTTCGGGCCGCTGTGGGACTTTGACATTGCTTACAATAATGATGAGCGCCTGGGTGACGCAACGTTTAAGCGGATGTCGGAAAACGGGCACTATGAGGCTAACCGGGTTTGGATTAAAAGAATGCTTGAAGACCCCGCATTCAGGGAAGCGGTACGGGTTCGCTGGAAACAGCTGAAAGCAGGCGGGCTCCGCAACTTTCTGGATCAGACAATTACGGGAATGAAGACCACCCTGGCCGAGTCGCAAAAGCGGAATTATGAGGTATGGCCTACCCTTGACACCAAAGTTTATCTTGAAAACAAAACCAGCGGCACCTATGAAGAGCATGTTGATTTTGTAAAAGAATACCTTTCCAAACGACTGACGTGGCTTGAAATGCAACTGACGGGAGAGCTGGGCAGCGAGACCTATTATAAAATTGTAAATAAATATACAGGCAGGGTCCTCGCTCCGGGTAGCGAATCAGCAAGCCTTACGCAGCGACCATTTTCCGAAGGCAACCATAACCAGGAGTGGATCATGAACAATACGCAGGTAAACGGAGAAAGGTTTTACACCTTTACCAACCGCGGTACGGGCAGGCGGATCAGCTCGCCCGACGACCAGGCACTCACGCCGCTCAGCCTCAGCGCTGATCAGCCCAATGCCCGCCAGCAATGGAAATTGAGTGTACTGTCAGACCAGACTTCTTTCGGCATTACCAACAGGATCAATGACCTGGCGATCGACAACAACAATCAGTCTCCGGATGAAAATTCTGCCATCATTCAGTTCAATAACAACATCAATGGAAACGAAAACCAGCAGTGGCAGATCGTGGAGACGGAAGTAAATCAAAGCCCGCTCCCGATCTATACCGCCAACTTTACTGCCCGGGTTGCCGACAACAACATTGTACTATCCTGGCAGGTACTGGAAGAGCACGGAGGTGACTACTTTGAAATTCTGCGGTTCAGTGATCCTGCATGGAAGCCGGAGGCTGTGGGCCAGGTATTTCTGACCGACGAAGGTCGTGGCCGCTACACATTTACAGACCAGCATCCCCTGCCCGGCCTGAACTATTACCAACTCAAACAAGTGGATAAGGATGGATTCGTGACATACAGCAGGATTGTTTCGGCACGTAACCCGGTACTTTCGCTTACGACGCTGTGGCCGGTTCCGGCTTTTTCAAAGATCAATGTGTCGTTTTCGTCTGCTGTACAGGGCAATGCAAGTCTGGAAATCATTACTACTGCGGGCGTAACCGTGGACAAGGTACCCGTACAGGTTTTTCCCGGTCAGAATACCTACACGCTGGACATTCACTACCAGCCGGCCGGACTGTACCTGTTAAGGGTAGTGCATGAAGAAGAAACCTCGGTATTGAAGCTTGTGAAGGCCGAGTAACATTTTTAAACGAGCACGATATAAAGCAGCAGCGTTGCCAGGAAACTGGCAACGCCCTGCAATCCCGTCAGCACAGTATGGGTACGGTATGCATCCCGGGCCGTAATACCGGTAAATTGCGATACCACCCAGAACCACGCATCATTGGTATGGGAAACCACCATGGCACCGCTGCCCACGGCCATCACAACCAGGGTTACTTCCATGGGGGTGACAAATCCAAGCGGGCCTATCAGTGGCGCAAGGATGCTGGTCGTCAGCACCATGGAAGACGTGGTGGAGCCTTGGGCAGTTTTGAAAAAAGCAGCGATCAGAAAAGCAATGCCCAGCAGGTAAATTCCTGAAAGCTCATGCTGAACAAGCCAGCTGCTGACAAGCTCTTTGAGGGAAGTTTCTTTTAAAACAGCACCGAAAGCGCCGCCAGCACCTACCAGTACCAGCGTAGTACCGCAATGTTCAATGCCGCTTTTAAAGCAAGACATCATTTTTTCTGCTGCGTTTTCGGGAAAAAGTGAATAGCTGAAAAAGATAGCGCACAGAAAAGAAACCAGCGGGCTGCCAAAGAAACCTAGCCATTTCACAACCTGCTCCGGCCAATGCATGATATGGGCAAACGAAGCCAGTGTAATCAGGATAATGGGTAGCATAATGGGCATGAAGGCTTTCCAGGCGGCAGGAAGCTGTTGTGCAGGAATGATAGCGGGGTCGGTCGCGGCTTCTTCGATGATGGGAATGCGCGCTGCAAAACGCCCCGCAAACCACGTGGCCAGGAAAAGACTGGGTATGGATACAACCAAACCCAGCAGAATCACCAGGCCGACTGATCCGGAAATACCCAGGTTACCTGCCGCAGACAATGGTCCGGGCGTAGGCGGCACGAGGGTGTGCGTGGCAAATAGCCCTCCGGAAAGCGAAAGAGCGATGGTAGCGAGGGGCCTGCCCGTGCGTTTGGCAACGATCTGATTCAGTTTATGTAAAATGATAAACCCCGAATCGCAGAATACCGGGATACCTACAATGCCGCCAATCACCGCCATGGCAAATGCAGGTCTTTTCTCTCCAAAAAGGTCAAGGATTACATCAGCTACCTTCACGGCTGCGCCCGACTGATCCAGGATAGCCCCGATTACGCAACCTAAAATAACCATCAGCCCGATTTTTGACATCAGCTCTCCAAAGCCTTTGCCGATGGTCTCGGCCAGCTTGTCAACCGGGATTCCGGCGAAAATACCAACACCCAATGCAGCGAGCAGCAAGCCAGTCAGCGGGTGCATTTTCAGCACGGTACTACTGAGAATAATAAACAGAATGGCCGCCAGAACGATGAGGATGATCATTTTGGAGGTCTATTGCAGTACTTTGATCAATGCTTCATTGCCTGACAAGGCATTGGCAGGCAGCGGGTGTGCTGCATTGTAAACGGCAAGATCCTTCTGATCCAGGACTTTAATGGAATTTTCGTCGATATTTCCCTGGGCATCGGAAATTGCTTTCAGGTCCAGACCAAGATTTTTGCTCATAAAAGCATACATAGCCTTGCGTTTGGAAGGACCGAAATCATGCTTTTCGTCAGGCAGATGCACATGTTCAACCCGATCCGGTTTTCCGTACAAGGTGTAGATATTCTTAATAAACGGATACTCCACCTGCGGGGTGTTCCTCGTCCAGTCGTCCCCGTCAGAAACCAGCAGCAATGGCCGGGGCACGGCAAGCGCCGCTATCTCGACGTTATTGGTCTGGTAACTTCCTTTTTTATGAATAGGCAGCCCGCTTTCACACACACAGCCTCCAAAAAAATGAGCTGAAACCATCACAACCGGTGCTGCTACCTTGATGCGGTCATCGAGCGCCGTGAGAATAAAAGATTGGGTACCCCCTCCCGATTCGCCTGTGACAGCGATCCGCTCCGGATCAATGCCGGGAAGCGACAACAGAAAGTCCAGGGACCGGATGCTGTTGATGGTTTGCAGTTTCAGTGCCAGCGGCATTTTATGATCACATTGCCGCGAGTCGCCCTGCCCTACCATATCCCAGACAAATACTACCGCACCCATTTTGGCAAGCGCAGCGCAACGTTTTTGTGTCTGTTCACGGAAACGTCCCTCCGGATTATCGCCATGGCCATGCGGACACAAAATGCCCGCGTAAGACGCTTGTTTCTTCAATGGCCGGTACAGGTTTCCCGTGACGTAAATGCCTGGCAAACTTTCAAATACCACACTTTCAATGGAATAACCATCCATTTCATGTTTGCTATGGATCGTTGGCTTGGAAGTGGGACGGGGCGGGAGCCGGGTAAGACCCATGCCTTCGCGGATCTGCTTTCGGATTTCGGCGGCGCGCGCTTCCCATTGAGGGCGTGAGGTTACCTTGTGTTTTTCAAGAAAATCTTTGCCTTCTGCCTCGGTAAAATAAGCACCCTGGCAGAGCTCCGCCTGCTGGGCGAGGGATTGCAAACAAACGGTAATGAAAAGAAACAATAGAGCCGGTAACTTCATGGAGTGCGCAGGATTGATGTTTTTCCAGTAAAAAGAGAAAAACCAAAGCTGCTTACTCAGTCAGACCAATACAGGTGTCAGGGTACGGCCACTTTCACATAGCCCTTTAAGATTTCGGCTTTCAGGTTTTTCACTGTTCCCTTGTACTCTCCGTCAATCTGAAAGTGAGCTTCCGTATCGAGACATTCAATGTCGGCTTGCTGCACGGAAATGACCTGCATGATTTCGGGGTTGAAATCCGTATTGCCCGTAAGGATTTTGGCCGTTTCGATAAAATCGAGCTTTTTGGCAATGACCAGCTCGAAAAATCCGTCGGACATATTCCCGGTGGGGTTAATGCTCACACCTGTGCCGTATTTCTGTGCATTGGCGATGATGACGATCAATGCTTCGGTTTCGATCACCTCGGTGCTGGTGGTAATGCGCACGCGGAAGTTCTGATGTTCGCTCAGGGTTTTCAGCATTTCCCGCGCATAGCCGAGCTTGCCGCGGGTGTCGCTGTTCTCGTAGTTTTTGACGAGCAATGCATTCAGACCAATATCGCTGAGGTGCAGGCTGATATCACCATTGATGCGCACTGCATCCACACCGATGACATTGGCGCCAAAAGCGGTTTCAAGTGCAAAATCAAGCGAGCCCGATACACCGAAATCCACGGCCAGCCCGTTGGCGGAACCTGCCGGGATGATCCCCAGAATGATATCGGTATTGCATATGGACTGGGCTACCATCGAAATGGTACCATCGCCCCCGGCAACCATCACACGCTCGGGATTGATATTTTTAACCATTTCGCGGATGGTTTCGGGATCATTGTCTCCGGTAGTCTGGTAAATACGCAGGTCGTATCCGCCGGCATCGGCTGCTGCAATAACTTTTTCAAAAATCACATCTTTATCGAGATCGCCCGAGATGGGATTAACAACCAGCAAAACCTTTCGTTCCGGAAACATATTGTATAATTTAGAGACTTAAAGTCCAGGGGATAAAGATAATTATGAAACGCTGTGACATAAAACTGTACCGCGGATATGCCAATAAAAAAGAGCTGGTTGTATTCGGGCACGTCGTGAAAAAATACCCATCCGGCGAGAAAAAATATACCCGTCGGGGCTTTCGGTATGCGCGTACGATCATTGAGCTTTTTTCCATTAAAACGATCCCCTATCTCAAAGTCACGCTCCGGGTCGGCAATATGATTGCGCAGGTAACTGCCGAGGAGGACGGGTACTTCCGTTTTCAGGTGCCGCTGCATGAGCAGCTGCCCAGTGGCTGGCATACCTACGAAGTTTTTATTGATGAAGAAGTAGATGGTAAGAAGTACAGGGCATCCGCAACGGAAGAATTTTTCCTCCCCTATAAAAGCTCTTATGGTATCATCTCCGACATTGATGATACATTCCTGATCTCTTACAGCCGCAGGTCGTTCAAAAAGTTATTTGTGCTTTTATCCAAAAATGTACAGGCCAGAAAGCCTTTTGACGACGTAGTAAAGCATTACCAGCTTTTATCGTTCGCCAGCCGCACCCACCCGCACAAAACCAGTAATGTGTTTTTTTATGTATCCAGCAGCGAATGGAACCTGTATGATATGATCGTTCGCTTTGCGGAGCTCAATGGTTTACCGAAAGCTGTTTTGAAACTGAAGAAAATCAAATCGGGACTGGATGATTTCGTCATGACGGGTGCCGGCTCGCACGATCACAAGCTTCGTAAGATCCATAACATTATTGAGTTTTACCCTGAGCTGCAGTTTATCCTACTGGGCGATGATTCCCAGAAAGACCCGGTCATTTACGAGGATATCTGCCGCAACTTTCCAGGCAGCATCCGGGCTGTGTACATCAGGCAGACTAACAAGCGCAGCAAGCCCGAAACCACGCAGCTCATGAAGAATATTCAGGCGCTCGGCATTGACGCGTGTTATTTTTCGCAAAGCAGCAAAGCAATTATCCATTCGCTGGATCACGGGATTGTTTTTCAGTCACCGTCGGATCTGGAAGGGATTCCGGTGGAAAAAATCCCGGAGGAAGTACTTCCCGTCGTGCAGGCGCTCAAAGAAACCAAGTAGCTAGGGCCTGATGACTTCAAAGCTTGTCAATGCGTCGTCAAATGTGGTGAATACAGCAGGATACCCGGCTGCTATGCTGCCTGTACGGTCATGCAGGTTCAATGCTTTTGCGGGACGGCTGGTGGCCATCTCCACAGCCTCCTGCACGGATATACCCAGTTTCTGCACTGCATTCCGTACCGCATCGCCCAGTGAAATAGTGGCTCCGGCCAGGTTACCGTCCGAATTAATGTATTTTCCCTCCACGATCCGCGCATCAAATTCGCCCCATTTAAATTCCTGCACCTGATGGTTCAGGAACAAGGCGTCAGAGATGAGGAACAACTTGTCTTTCTTGATCTTATAAGCAATACTGGCGGCACCATAGTCACAATGCACGCCATCCACAATAATGGGTGCATAAACATCTGAGTCGAAGGTAGCCCCTACCAGCCCGGGAGCCCGGTGGCCGAAAGCCGACATCGCATTATACAAATGGGTGACGAGGTTAATCCCTTTTGAAAACGCCTGCATTGCTTCACTGTAAGTAGCATTGGAATGTCCGGCCGAGATCGTGATTCCGGAATCCAGCAGCATATCAATCTGCGCTGGCTCAAACATTTCAGGCGCGATCGTCATCAGCCGGATCACATCTTTTCCATAACGGATGATCTCTTCGAGCTCTGCGGTCGTCGGCTTGCGGACATAGTCTGCCACATGTGCGCCGCGTTTTACGGGGTTGAGGTAAGGCCCTTCCAGGTGCATACCCAGCACACCCGAGCCGGGATGGCGGTCCATGTAGCTGCGGGTAGCATCTATACCTTTTAAAATATTGTCGTGGGGAGAAGTAATAAGTGTGGGAAGCACATAGGCAGTGCCGGTACTCAGACTTGCCTGATACACATCATCGATCGCCTCTTCGCTGGCTTCCCTGGTAAAGTAATATTTTTCACCTCCATTGATGTGACTGTCGAAAAACCCGGGGGCAAGATTTGCTACTTCGGTTATGCCGGAAGCCTCAGCAGCTGCCTGTATAGCAATAATTTTACCGTTTTCAAACTGTACCAGCTGATTGTGAAGGAGTTCTTTTCCGGTGTAAAGGTTGCGGGCGAAGAGTTGGCCTGACATGTTGGGCAAGTAAAATGTTGAAGCCATCAAGAAACGAAAAATTCATGATGGCTTCGATATTTCCTGCTAAATATACTGCTGTATTACCGACTTCAGCTGCTCCGCCTGTACCACGCCCGACTGTCGCCAGAGCGCCTTGCCGTGCTTGAAAACAATCAGTGTGGGAACACCCGAAATCTTGTAAGCATTGGCAGCAGCCTGATTTTTGTCGACATCCACCTTGATGATCGTAGCCGAATCACCCAGGTCGGACTTGACCTTTTCAAGAATAGGCTTCATCATCTTACAAGGTCCGCACCACTCTGCTGAGAAGTCGACCAATACAGGTTTATCGCTATTGATAAGTTCCGAGAAAGTTGCCATGATCTTCACGTTTATTTCAATGGTATAACCAAGTCCTGCCGCAAAAGGTTTGCAGCAGGACGTACCGGAATATCATGCCACGGTAGAGCGGGAGATCTTTGCATTCAGCAGCCTTGCAGCGCCTTTTTCGATCCAGAGGTAGGTGAAATGCGAGTAGATGATGGTAAGGATGATGGAAGTCAATAAAGAAATGCCGATCATGGGCTCGCTTACGGGTAACTTCATAAGCCGGAACAAAACCACGTTTACAAAGATCAGAACGATTGCGTGATTGAGGTAAATGGAGTAGGAAATGCGTCCCAGATACTGGAAGGGCCTGCTGGCAAGTACCTGTGTAATTCTACCGGAGGAGCTGGCAAAAACCATGATACCGCCTGCAAAAAGAAAGGGGAAAAACATCTTCCAGAGGTTGAGGCCCCAATGATGTACGACAAACATGCCCAGTACGAGGATGATGACAAACGGCCATTCAAAAGCAGTAAGATCGAAATGCCTTTTGGATAGAACCTTGTTGGTGAACACACCCAGTGAAAAGCAAAATACCCCGCGGACAAAACCGAAGTCATAGGCAAGCAGGTACTCGCCCCGGGACAGTATAAATGCACCTGCCAGCAATGTAATCAGACCAAAAATGATGTATTTGTTTCGGGCAGAAAACAAAACGACCAGCCCGAACACCAGGTAAGCGATCATTTCTGCGGAGATGGACCATGCGGGGTAGTTAATGCTCATCCAGCTGCCGAAAACGGGCGTGGACCCCATAAAGGTAAGTGTGTCGAGCGCCGTGGAAAGATAGTAGGAAATGCCCAGGTCCCCCGCATTTTTGAGCGGACTACCCTCCCCGAGCAGATTGGCAAGGATAAAGACAACCTCTGTATAAAACAGTAAGGGATAAAGGCGGATAAACCTTTTCTTCAAAAATGTAAAAAAGTCCCTGGCAGTATGTATCCGGCCCACGTAGTTGCGGGCAATAACAAACCCGCTGAGCACGAAGAAGAAATCGACAAACAGGCTGGCATTGATGACGAAGAAGTTGTTATAAAACAGCGAGTCCTTGAATGCATTGTGATGATGGGCTATTACGAGCACAGCAAAAATTCCTCTCAGCCCGTCCAGTTGTTCTACTCGCTCTTTCATTGTGTGTAAAGCGCATCCGCGCGGTCCTGTTTGCAGGATTAATCAGGTGGTTACAGGACTTAGTGGTGGTTTGACGGCGGGACTTACCAACCGGTAGCTGTCGAGGTACTTAATGCCCAGGAACCGGATCATGACCGTATAAGGAAACCAGAATGCAATATCGTAGGGCCGGCCGCCGGTGATCAGCAGTACCATCATGGACAGGAAAAAATAGGCAAGGAATGTAGCGAGCGGATTGGTATAGCGCCGTACTTCCCGGATGGCATACAGAAACAGGAAGAAGTTGAAACCTGCAAAGAATATGAATCCAAAAATCCCGTGATTGACCCAGGATTCTAGAATAGGCACATCGAGGTAATCCACTTTATAGCCTCTTCCCAGAAAAACATCCCATGAAAACAGCGTTTCCATAAACTCCCCGAACCCGCTTACCCGTCCCATGGCTGAGTAATCGACATCAGCCGTGTCCGAAAGGCGCACGCCGGTGGATGTGAAGATCACATCCATGATCCGGTTTTCGAAAATGTCCCAGTAGCCAAGCAGCAGGTTAAGGATATCGCCGTACCGATTGAGAAAATAGTTAATCCCGATGATCAGTAAAATGATAAAGATGGCAT
Organism: Dyadobacter sandarakinus; assembly: GCF_016894445.1. Classification (NCBI taxonomy): domain Bacteria; kingdom Pseudomonadati; phylum Bacteroidota; class Cytophagia; order Cytophagales; family Spirosomataceae; genus Dyadobacter; species Dyadobacter sandarakinus. Next base: position 5,766,446 of record NZ_CP056775.1, on the reverse strand, counting down.
TCCTCATCTTAAACGCACTCGCGACCCCGGTAAGGATGTTTGAAAATTTGAAACGAAAAATGAAGTAGGCAGTGAGCATGATACCTATGCCCAGGTAGCTCGACTTGGCCAGGGAAAGGACCACTACCCCAAGGCTGAACATGACCGAAAAAAGGAGAAACAACCGGCTGAAAATATCGCGGGTCCCATTGAGCATTACCAATGCCGATACCATGCAGATCACACCATTGCGGGCCGTGATGTGCGGGTTACCGCCGGGCTGTGCGCCATCATTGGCAAAACTTACCGCTGCCCGCATACCAGGGGTCCAGTTGGGATCCGTTACGAGGGAGTATACCAGGGTAACGTTGCAAAACAATGAAAACAAGAAAAGAATGAGGATCAGGGTGTCTTTCACCTCGTTGGGCACATGCATCAGCAGCACCAGAAAGGCAAAGAAAAACGCAAAGTTGCCGATATCCGCGACGGATTTCCCTACATTATTCATAAACATGAAATAGTAGAGCGTCAGCAGCATGAAACCCAGGCCCAGGTTCAGCAGGATGATATTGGGCTTATACAGCTTGCTGAAAAGCTGCGTGGGCGTCATGAGTACCAGTGCAAGACTGAAAAACACGGCTGTAAACACACTGCTGGCCGGCCCGATACCCAATGTATCCCGGAAGAAGAATATCAGCGGAAATCCGTTGAACATCATTGCAATGCCCACGGAACATCTCAGATTGGTAAAGTTGTCCTTGAAATTTAACAGGCTCCAATTCATCGGGACAGCCGGAAGAGGATGTATTTAAAGTCAAACCGCACAGCGAAATAGGCTATTTTTCGGATCCGGCACCAAAGATACCGCATTTTCCTGATAGCCCCGGAACCGTTTTCCGAAATGTACTCCTGCTGCACCCGCGCATGCTCTTCTTTACCAATGTCGGCGATATTGGATGATTTGGCATCGGGGTGAACCCGGAGCGCGCCGCCGAGCCCTTCCACTTTGCGGATGGTCGTATCCTTCCCGGCCGTGTAGCGGGTGATGAATTCGTAGTCAAATGCAAAGCGGAAGCTTTCATCGAAAAGTCCGTACTTTTTAACCAGCTCGCGCTTGAAAAACAAGGATTGGTTATGCACCTGCATGCCTTCGAGCAGCTGGCAATGTATATTGTAAGATGTGGTTTTGAGAAGTTCGGTAACCTCGTCATGCTGGGAAACCATGTACAGGTCGCCATAAAGCATATCGTCTCCATGCTGGGTTGCCGCCTGGCCAAAACGCCGGAAGGTACCCGGGAAATAAACATCGTCTGAATTCTGAAACCCGATGTAATCGCCGGTTGCTCTCCCCAGTGCCTTGTTGATCGCATGTACCTGGCCACGGTCTTTTTCCGAAATCCACCACGAAAGGTAAGGCTCGTACTTCCGGATCACCTCCACGCTGTTGTCCGTAGAGCCCCCGTCCACGATCATGTATTCAAGATTGGGATATTGCTGGTTGAGAACGCTCAGAATGGTTCGTTCCAGGTAAGGCCCCTGGTTATACGAAGGGGTGATGATCGTTAGTTTCGGGTACGAGGTATTGCTGAGACTGCCTTTGGTTTTTAGTCCGGAAACAAACTCTCTCAGTTCGCGTGTGCGTTGTTGCAGGTAATCCATAGAAGGTGCTGGGCATGCGGGCCCTTATAATTCATCGATAAAGTCAGTCACTACTTTCAGCTGGCGTACCAGCTTCCTGCGAGTAAGACGGTTGCCGGCAATATGTACCGCTTTCCCGAAACCGGGCTTTTTGTCTCCCGGGAACAGGTGGCCGAGTGCCCCGACTTCTTTCCGGTAAGCTGCAAATAACGATTTGAAATCCGTATTCCGAAATAAAAGCGGCTTGTAATCAGACCAAAGCGGGTCAAAGAAGTCCAGTCCCGCAAAATCAACGGAGATCAGGCGCTCGCCGTCCACGGTCCATTGTTCTCCGTTTTGAGACAAATTTTTATTCAAAACCGCATGCAGCCCATAATGCCAGCCAGGATGCTCAACCTGTGCGGCATCATGGATCCAAACAGGTACATAGTTGAGCCAGAGCTGATCCGTGGCCATTGCATTGCACAGATCATAACTTGCACGATCGGCAGTACGCTCGGCCCACCATTGCAGGGCTGCCAGCGTATTTTCCTGTGGACGCAACGACCAGCTTCCTGCATGAAACATGCCTGTGTTAAGAATACGCTTGTCGTCCAGCAACTGTCCCTCAGGCAGCGGCTTGCTGATATTGGGGGTCAAAACAAATGCGGCATCCGGATTGATAATACCATGCAGCGGCCCGAAAATCCTGACCGTAGGAGCCAGGAATGTCAGCGAGGTGCATTGTGGATTGTTGTTCAGGATATGAAGTGCAAACCATGGGCGGCAGGCAGGCACCAGTTCAAACGGATAGTAATTCTGTTCCATTTGCGGCCAGGCTGCCATCTGCACGTCGGTTACAGCAAGAATATTGATACCAGGCGAAATGCCGGTAAGAACCAGGCTGTCAACCCATCCCAGCCAAAAAACGCGCTCGGGATGGTACTTTCTGACTGATTCGGCAAGTACCAGTGCATGGGCGAGGCTATGCCTGTTACAAACCGTAAAAATAATGTCCATACTTTACTGGTCAGCTTCCGTCATGGATTTGAAAAACGGAATTTGGTTAAAATTGGCGCGGGTAATGCCGGTCAATGCAAAAGGCAGGCGATCCGGTTTCAGCTCCGCCAGATCCGCCACGTTCCTGGCAAAGTGATCTGTGACAATCCGCGACGGTTTACGCAGCCTCGGCCAGAGACGGTTGGCCTCACACTTCCAGAATACCGCATCCGCCTGATGCAGGCTTGTATCATGGCGGTATTGGTAAGCCGTTTTTTTAAGACCGGCAAGGGTACTCAGCATGCGCTCAATGCGGCAAAGGTATAGTCCGTTGTTTTCAAATCCACTTGCAAATGCTTCCTTCTGCGCCGGACTGTACCCTGTCAGCTGCTGAAAAAAGTTGCCGGGTACATGACCCGCTGCACCTGCTTTCATGAAATCATATCCCTGCTTACACCAGTAATAGAGCTCGTCTTTGATAATCCAGCTGTTCAGCTCATGCACCATCAGAAAGTCGCACCAGTTAAAGCGCAGGTAAAAATCCTCCATGAGCAGAAGTCTGGCAAATGCATCACGGGAGCGGAAAAATTCAGCAGGAAAGTGCACAATGTCAATATCCTCGTGATGCTCGCGTACGATCGACAGGTCAGCGCCCTCGTAGGTAACAAAAATCAATGGATAACCTGAAAGCATCTGCAGGCTGTGATGCAGCAGGCGTTCCTCTACCGGGTTGATATCGGGGTTCAAAACAGGAACTATGACTGTCACCAGCTCTTTCATCAGATCGTATCCAGTTGTTCTTTCAGGTAGTTAAAGGGCATTTTCGCCCACTTTCTTATGCGAAGGTAACGTCTTACCTGAGGTGGTTTGATATATGCACATGGAAAACGACGGTAGTAGCTGTTTCCGTTCCGCAGCAAGCTGGTACGGTACAAGTCAAACAGTCCTGTCAGATCAGGCCGCTTACCCAGCTCGAAGCGGTCCTGGTATTTGGAAAGTACCTCCGGCTTTTCGGGATCATACCCGCTGTAGTGAAAGAAAATCAGTGGAAATACCTCATTTACAAAGTACCCCGTATCTTTTTTTGCAAATACACGCTCATGCAGGTTCCAGTATGCCGCATTGTAGCCGGGCTCCCGCTCAATCCAGGTTTCACGGACAAAAACGGGCAGGAAGTTCATCCAGTTCTGATCTACAAACAATCCGTTACAAAGATCGATCAGGCATTCGTACCGCAGCTTTTCTTCCCACCAGCGGATGAAAGTGCTGATCTCCGGATCGCGCCGGAATGCTACAAAACCAAGGTTGTAAATGCCGGTATTCAGGTGGTGCAGCTCGTTCGGAACCAGGCGGTCGCCAATAGGAGTAGTAATATGAGGTGTCAGTACTGCCTTGTAGCGTGACAAAGAACTTAGTAATCCGGTCAAAGGCTGAAAGACAATAATGTCCGGATCAAAGTAAATGACGTTGGTAGCCTTTGTATAGTTTTTAAAAAAATAGGTAAAGTAAAAAGGCTTTACAGCGGTATTGAGTTCGGTTATATTGTAGCGGGTGGCCATCTCCTGGAATCCCTCGATCCCGATATTGTCGATTTCAACCATGGGATAGTCCGGCAGGAACCCTTCTTCAAACGAAACGCCTTTCAGGGCATCGACAAGGCCGATAAAAAACAGGATTTCGGGATTGGTAGCTTTGAGAGAATCGCCGAGTGTTCTTGCCTGCGCGAGGTAGTTGATCGAACAAATCGTAAAGGCAATGGTCATTGATTGTGCTGTTCCGATATCTGCAAAGGTAGGTACTTTTGGACAATGGCTTCAATCCGGGCCACGCTTTTGTCCGCATTGTGACGTTCCAGCACCTTTTTCCTTGCATTGTTTCCCATCGTTTCACGCATCGACTGATCAAGTACGAGGCGGATAATCGCATCCGTAGCAGCCGGGATATCCATGAAAGGCACTACAAATCCTGCGTCCGATTCCACCAGTTCGGGAGCACCTCCCGCATTGTCAAAACATACAACGGGTATTTCCTGCCAAGCAGCTTCGAGTACCACAAGCGGGTAAGGATCTTCGCGGGAGCTGAGCAGCAGCACGTCGAACCGGTTGATATAATCGAGGGCCTGGGAAGTTGGGGGAACGAGAATAATGCGTTCTGTAAGCCCCATTTGCCTGATATCACTCTCGATCAGGTCGTAAATCTCATGCTGGGGACCGGCACCCACCCATACGAAGTACACGGGCAGCGGGCTGGTTTTCTGGATAACGCTCTTGGCGATCCAGTTGAAAAGATCATTGCCTTTTCGCCACTCGGCATTCCCGCACCCGCCGATCACAATGGCATCTTCCGGGACTCTGTATGTTTTTTCAAGAATATCGTGCTGGATGTACTGCAGTTTATGGTCTATATGATGATGGTCAAACAGCGTGAACGTGCTGACACGCTTTTCGGAATAGCCAAACCGGGCTATGTAGTACCTGGCGACTGCCTGGGATACGGCAATCAGGTGATCCGCCTGCTTCAGTAAAAACTGAAGATGCTTTTCGTGCGTGTAAATCTTGACGGACATCCCCAGCTCATGCGCAAATACGACGAGCGGCAGGTGGTGCAGAAATTTGAGTGACTCGTAGTAAACACCTGCATTGGCGATAGAGTTGATAAAAACCAGCCCTATATGCTGCACATCCAGCTCAGCAGCAATCCTGCCGCTTACGCGCTGTGCAGACCGTTCTTCGTAAAGCTTGTGCAGGTTAACCTTGCGGAGCAGACGGCCGGTGATCGGTGACGGGGTTACCCTTACCGAATGGTAAAGCTTGGTTACCCCGCAAACCTGCTCAAACTCGTGTTCAAGTTCGCCTCCGTTGCATAGTAGCAGGTGCATGGGAACACCCCGTGCTTTCAGCAGCCGCAGCAACTGGAGCAGCAGCAGCTGGCTGCCTGCCCGGTTTGCATCATGACTGACGAATAGTATTTTCTTTTGCTCCATTAACCCACTCGGTTGTGCTCGGTACACTCAGGCTCAGTAAGCCTCAAAACTCTTTTTTCCGGGTACTTTCTTGGCCGGATTGCCAATGTAAATGCTCCATTCTTCGGTTTCCCTGGTTATTGCCGAGGCCATCCCCACCAATGTGCCCTGCGCAATTGTCGTATAATCACGAATGGTACTGTTGACACCGAAGAAAGCATGCGACTCCACTACACAATGCCCGGAAAGGACGACGTGGGAAGTAAAGAAAACGTGGTCTTTGATCTGGCCGTGATGGCCGATATGATTGCCGCTCCACATGACCACATTGTTTCCGATGGTCGTAAAGGGCTGAATGGTATTATCTTCCAGGATAAAGCAATTTTCACCAATTTCATTACCGAACAATGTTGCCCGGGAGCTGACATATGAAATGAATCGGTAACCTTTTGCTTTGGCTTCATTGTAAATCTTTTCGCGGTTCCGGTTCATATTGCGGCCGGTCATGGGAGCGAAAAAGACGTGATCAGCGGGAGAAAAGAGTGTTTCAACATCTTCAAAAGCCACTACGGGGAGGTCTTTGAAAGATGGATTGTCAAGGTACTCGCGGTGTATTGTAAACGCAACTACATCGTGTTCCGAATCATTTGTCAGGTAATAGTGTGCTAATTCTGCGGTATCAAGTACTCCAAAAATGATAACTTTTGCCATACTAAAACAATTGGTAAGCTTTAAGGTGTTCCCCGATTTGTTCCGGCGCATTGAACATCAGTACGTCAATCACCGAAAGCCAGGGTACAAAGGCATTTTTTAATTGCGGGTAAGGACTTTCTGTGCTTTTCAGGAAGCTGAGTTGGATGCTTTCCTCTGCAAACCGTTCCTTGTCATACAGCTCTGTACCACCCGCAGGATTAATGTAATGTGTGGCCTGTTCTTGCCGGCAGATGTCCAGGATACGCTCCTGCCCTTTCAGGTGACTGTTCCCGTATATCGTTGTAGAGGGTGTAATTTCCGTACCAATCTGCATATAAGCACAGGTTTTTTTCAATCCCTGAACCGCCATTTCTGAAATGGTAAGCACATCTAAATTTACTATTTCTTCAATCATATCAAAAACGTTTTGAAAATAAGGCGCTTTCTGATAGGACTGTACGAGGGTTTTCAGGAGTTTCTTCTTCCATCCCGGATCTGTGGCCAGTTCCACCTCCCGGATCAATTTATTCTGGCTGGCATCCTTCAATGGAATGGTAAAAAGGTGGGGCTTGCCGCCCACCAGTATGTTGTTGCGATTGATCCATCCTTTGTTGATAAAGTTCACATCGTCATAAACGATAAACTTGTCGGCAGCCTGGATAAGCTGGTAGTACCCTATGTATGGAAACAAATAGGGCTGCATGATGGCGATGGTCATGATCTGCCTATTTAAGCTTTCTGAGATAGTAATCTTCTCCCCTGACAATCAGGTTTGTCATGGTTGTATCGGAGCCAAGGCGGATATCGCCGGGCAAAGGTTTGATGCGGCTGGTATCATTCACTACGCTTTTGGCGTAAAAAAGATATTCCGCTTCTTTCGGGATAGGTTTGAGGCCCTGCTCAAATGGATTAATGGAAATGAGCTTTCTGGATAATTTTGCCCCATATAAAGGATATTCAAAATCATCATTGATCGTCGCCAGCGCTACCGTGGCATCCGGCGGCACAAGCGAATCGAATCGCTGGTAGGCTCTGGTAATATCAGGACGCGCGAAAGTCTGGGAGGCTATACGATCCATGCCCAGTGCAGATTGATGACCATAGGCAGGCAGCGGCAGGCAGCGCACATTCAGGAAAATCGACATCAATGCAGAAATGCACGCCAGAAATACAACCACCAGCACGTATCCTTTCCAGACATTTCTTCTTGGTTTTATAATCGATAAACGATGGTGTGAAAAAAGAAGCAGGAAAAACAACACTCCGAAAAGCCCGGTCTCTATAAAGTAACGTCCTTTAAAAGGATCGTACACGGCGGAAAATGAGATTGCAATGAAGTGCAGGCAGAAGGCAATCGCCAGAAACAAATGGACCCGCGAACGAAAAACACGGATGAGTACCAGCAGTATCAGCGGCAATGCCAGCGCAAACCCGAACACGCCCCAGTACGGATTAGCATTATAAAAGTCAAACCGGCGCTGAAAAACAAAAGGAACAATCGAATAACGTGTTTCTTCATCCAGGCGCAGGTTCAGCTTGTCTTCAAGCACTACAATCGGCTTTCGGATCACTGAATTGAGGTTGTACCCCCACTGCGCATTGCGGATTCCGTCCAGGTTGCAGAAGTCGTAGATATAACGTGCGATATTTCGGGTACCTTCCTTGATCTGCGTCTTGGGACCTCCAAACCGCTCAACAGACTGGTGCTGCAACGCAGTAGGCGGCCCGATGGGGTGACCAAAGACCTGCATATTACGAATATAGCCGGTAGGAAGTGTGTATATCAGCACAGCCAGCAATATAGCCAGGCCGAGCCGTAGCGTACGATTGAAGAAGACTTTTACATTCGGAGCAAGAAAAATGCCGTACAGCATAATCACAAAAACCGAAGGAAGCAGCAATGCAAACGTGACCTTGTGCCCGAACACAATCCCGAACGTCATTCCGGCAAGGTACAGGTAGCGATTGTCGCGCGTATTGTAGTAGGTAAAAATGAAATAGAGCAGGCAGCTCAGGTAGGCAGTGAGTACAATGTCGGTTTCAGTAGTGACTGCCTGCATCAGGAAGTCCAGGAACATCGCATAGGCCAGCGCACAGAAGAAGCTCGCTGAAAGATTTCGGCCGATACGCTGTGCAATCCCGAAGACAGCAACCAGGGTAATGAAGTACGAAAGGTGATGAATGAACTTGAATGCATTCTCGATCCTGCCGCTAATCAGATAAGTGTAAATCTGGATCGTAGTGGGACTTTTCGGATAAGTATCCATGTTCCAGTTGGTCCCGCCGAAATGCGCCATAGTACCGCGCTGAATGTAGCGGACCGCCCGGTTAAGATGTCCCGTCATGCTGTCCCATTCATTCGGAACGGTAAAAACAACCAGGATAAAGTTGGTTATTGCAATAATCACCAGCGTTCCAAACATCAGCCCGAAAACCGTTTTCAGATAGGGCGACAGCTCGCGTACCCAGGCCCGGAAAGTAGCGCCCCGGTTGGCAGCAATGCTTCTTACGGATACATGCCTGGCCGGCACCAGCAGGCTCCACAATGCATAATGCAGCCCGAGCACAATGAAGTTACCGGTGATCCAGCCAAATTCCTGACCGGTAAGATGGAGTGCGGAAAGGATAAAACCCGTAGGGATAACGGATCCTGTAAAGAGAACAAAACTGACAATGATCCATTCTGTCAGTGACGGCTGAGCAATCCTTTTGGCTACAAAGCCAATACAATACAGAAATACCGCAAAGGAAAGCCAGTAAAGTAGTACCATGCCGTTATGGTAGCAAATTTGCATTAATAATCCCTGCTATGCGCTCCACATCTGCTTGCGGAAGGCCCACATACAGCGGCAGGCTCAATACTCTCAGCGCAATATCTTCCGACACCGGACAGGGAATGTAAGCCGGCATGAAAGAAAGCGTATTCAATGATGGATAAAAGTAGCGGCGCGGTACGACATCCTCTGCTTTGAGGGCATCCATGACGCGAAACATCACCTCCTCCGAGGGGAATACGACCGGGTAATATGCATAGTTGTACTCAATATGCGGGTTTATAACCGGCCTGGAAAGGATTTCCCAGTTGAGCAGACGATCATATCCGTCACAAACCTCGCGGCGCGCAGCGATGATTTCCCCTACATGCGGCAGATTCACCAGCCCCATGGCAGCATGCATCTCTGAATTTTTTCCATTGATTCCTGCATACAGGTAATGCTCATCACCCTGGTGCCCGAAAGCGCGCATCAGGTGGAGCTTACGGTCGAGCTCGGGATGATTGGATATAAGCGCCCCGCCTTCAATGGTATGAAAAACCTTGGTAGCATGGAAGCTGCACGTACTGATATCCCCGAAAGAAAGCAGTGACCGGCCTTTGTAGGTTACCCCGAAAGCATGGGCTGCATCGTAAATAACTTTCAGTTTGTGCTTTGCAGCCACTTCTTCAATGCGCTCCACGTCGCACGGATTTCCGTACACGTGCGTGGCAAGGATAGCCGTCGTAGCCGGCGTGATAGCCTGCTCAATAAGCGACGCGTTAATATTAAACGTGTCAGGATCTATGTCTACGAAAACCGGATTACAGTTTTCCCAAAGGATTGCATTGGAAGTAGCGCAGTATGAAAATGGGGTTGTAATTACATCACCCTTGATTTCCAGCGCTTTGATGGCAATCTGTAAAACGATGGTACCATTGGTACAAAAGTACAGATGATCCACACCCAGGTAGCTTTTCAGTTTTTCTTCAAGCTCCTGAAGCAAAGGTCCGTTATTGGTAACATACCCACGATCCCAGATTTCACGGATGTACTGAATGTACTGCTCCTGGTCGGGCAGGAATGTTTTAGTGACGTTAATCATTCACTACATGTTCAGTTTGGCGAATGGAAAAATTAAGTTGCGGACGAATATAACCCGGCCATTTGCCATACCAGGTAACATTTTCCCGGTAGTCCTCGATATCAAACACCAGCGCCTCCTCCATATTGTAAAGTACTGTGCTGGTATCTTTCACGATCATCATGGATACCACGTAGGAGCCGTCGTTCAGGAAATTGCCCGGCAGCTCGCAGGTAGCACTCACCAGCCCCTTGCTGAACGGTTCCGACTGCGTACCTACATTGAAAATGCATTCTCCCGTAAAAGTATACAGGTGCATGCTCAGGTTTAGGTTGGCACCTTCCACCATATTCCAGAATTCAAACCGGAAATTGATCGGTGTCCTGACATCGATATGGTTGAGGTCGTCCTGGTAATCAGGGAACAGCTTGAAACTCTTTACCCTCACCTGGTCATTGCCCGGTGCCTCGTCCACATTGTCCCAGTGCTTTTCAAGGGTCTTGTGCGAAACCTTGCTGAGATAGTTGGTTACAATATGCGTCGTTTCGCCCTGATCAATGAGGCGACCTTTTTCAAAATAGAATGACTTGTTACAAAGTGCCTGGATAGCGGTCAGGTTGTGACTGACAAACAGGAGCGTACGACCGCTTTCGGATACATCCCTCATTTTACCGAGGCACTTTTTCTGAAACTCGGTGTCCCCCACTGCCAGTACTTCATCCACGATCAGGATCTCAGGATTAAGGTGTGCTGCGATGGCAAATCCCAGCCGGACGTACATGCCCGACGAGTATCTTTTTACAGGGGTATCAAGAAATTTTTCAACTCCTGCAAAATCAACGATTGCATCAAAGGACTGACGGATTTCCCGCTTGGACATGCCAAGAATGGCGCCATTGAGAAAGATGTTTTCCCTGCCGGTGAGCTCGGGGTGAAAACCCGTACCTACTTCCAGGAGGCTGGCAATGCGCCCGTCAATGCGGATCTGCCCCGTGGTAGGCTCGGTAATGCGGCTGAGTATTTTAAGCAGGGTCGATTTTCCGGCCCCGTTATGCCCTACAATTCCTATTCTGTCACCCTGGTCAATGCTGAAATTTACATCCTTCAACGCCCAAAACTCCTCCTTCTCGCCCGTATCCTCCTTTCCTGAAAACAATTTGCCTACTGTGTCGGCGACAATGTCTCTCAGGCTGGTCGGGCCATTTTTACGTTGATGGTCGATGATATATTTCTTGCTGATATTTTCAGCGACAATTACAGGCATGCCCAAATGTAATTATTTCAGATATGATCTACGAAAGTATTTTCTCTTCTGCGGAAATAAACCAGCGACAGTATCATTATCAAACACGAGACAATGGCCGTTGAGTACAGGCTTTGAGGGTGGAAGTAAGCTTTATCACCAAACAGGCACCAGCGGAAACCCTCGATGATCCCAACCAGGGGATTAAGATTATAGTACTTTTCGAATGACGTCCCCCGCGCAAGCGAGCTGCTGTAAGCAACCGGGCACACAAACATCCCTACCTGCACCAGAAAAGGAATCAGCTGACCAATGTCACGGAAACGCACATTAAGAACAGCAAAAAACAGGCCGAAGCCCATGGATGTAATAAAAGTAAGCAAAATGAAGCAGGGCAGAAACACAATCTGCCAGCCTATGGGCTCGCGGAAGTAGAGGTTCAGCACCAGGTAAATGCCGAAAGTGATCAGAAAATCAACGAAACCTACCGCAATGGAGCTCAGCGGCATCAGGAGGCGTGGAAAGTATACCTTCGATACCAGGTTGGAGTTGATCAGGATACTGTTGCTGATCTGGGTAAAAGTATTGGAGAAAAAGCTCCATATTGTAATTCCGCTGAGTACGAGCAGCGGATACGGAATGCCCGGCTCACTTTTTACTTTGGCAAGATAGCTGTACACGAACACCATGACGATCATTGTCATCAGGGGCCGCAGCACGCTCCATGCAACACCCAGGAGCGTTTGTTTATACCGGACCGAAATGTCGCGTTTGGACAGGATCCACAGCAACTGCCGGTTCAGCCAGAGGTCTTTCCAGTAATCCTTTTCCGAACCTCCCGCTTTGATTGTGGTGGTGTGTTGTGCCATTTGTAATTTTTACTTCTTGGGAACAGTCGCAAAAACTGTTCTGAAATACGTTAGGATCAGGGCGACCATCAGCCCTGCCAGTGCCCCGATTTTAGCGCGGCGCTTATCTTCAGACTTCCTGTCAAGCGGTACCTTGATACCCTCGATCTCGGTAAACAGCGGTGCCTCGCGGACAAGTGAAAGACGCATTTTCTCCACATTGGCCATAGCCTCGTAATACAGCTGCTGCAGAAATGAAGATTTACGCTCCATGCTGGTCGCTGAAACGCGCGCTTCCGGCATAATGATCTGCTGGCTGTAATCCAGCTGGCGGGCCAGCTTGTGTTCGGCAATGCCCAGCACCTTCGCCAGGGAATCGGTCCGTTGTTCCAGAAGCCTGAGTGTCTTACGCGTTTTCTGTGTCTGATTTTCGGTATACATCTCTTCTACCGTTTTCAGCAGTGTTGTCACCCACAAACCGGCCAGATGCTCATTTTCCATCACAGCAGAAATCGTGATAAAGGACGACTTCCTGTCCAGGGAGGCAATGTCCGTCGCTTCTCCTGCTTTTTTAACGATATTATTGAACACAATCCGGGAATTCAGGTCAAGCTTTTTGACATCATTGGTATCAAAATGGAAGTTCTGCAAATCGGGCCGCTCTTCCCAGTCGGATGTTTTAATGCCGCTGGAATCAATGAAAAAGTTGGCCAGCAGTGTTTTTTGTCCGTTCACTTCCACCTCCTTCATCAGGTTGCGTTCCAGCACAGGGCGTGATTTTACAAAATAGAAAAAGTTTTCTCCTGTAAAGATGTTAGCATCCGGCGCTGATCCCAGCCCCAGCAAGCCCGCCACATCCCCCAGCCCCGAACTCTGGCTTCCGCCACCCAAGTTAAAAACCACATTGGCTTCAAACTTGTCGGGCGTTTTCAGGTAAGTGTCCATCCCATACCCGATACCGAACCCAATGAGCGGAAAAAGTAAAAGCAGCGGCCAGTTACGTACAAGTGCCGTTTTTATAACAAGTACCTTCTCGATGACCTCTTTCGGGCTCAACTCATCTTCTGGCACTTCGGGATGTCTGGTAAGCGTCGCTGACATATTATCTGATGGATCTGAAAGCCAAAATTGTTACAACTAATCCCATTACCGAACCAAGTAAACCTGTGGCTGTTGCGATGGTCTGCTGGGTGTTCAGCGCCGGAAGGGCACGTACCGGCACAAAAATCTCGGAACCCGGTTCCACTTTCGGATATACGTTGAAAAACAGGAACCGCCGCGTTCTGTCCACATTTCCGTTCGGGTATTTGATGTATGCACTTTTTCTCAGCGACTGAGGCGTAAACCCGCCCGATTGGGAAATGTAGTCACTGAAATTCATGCCTTTTCCGTATTTTACAGTAGTAGGGTAAAGTACCGAGCCGGTTACCTGCACCGTTTCCAGACGTTTCGGAATGCGCAGGATATCTCCTTCCTGTACAATCAAATCCTCAAACGATCCCGGGTTTTTCAGGATGTTTTTGAGCTTGATCCCGATAGACTCTTCCTTTACATTGGGCTGATCACCCACAATAAGGCCACTTTTAATGCTTCTTTCCGACAAGGCAGCCTGATCATAGTCCACAGGCTCTTCCAGGTTCCGGATCAGCGTTCTGCGGAGCAGGGTAGCGCCCTCCGGATAAGCCAGTTCGGTAAGCCCGCCCGCACGCTTGATAATGTCACTGATCTTGTCATTTTTATTAATGATCGTGTAAGGACCGGCAATGAGTACTTCCCCTTCCACAAAAACCGTTTGCTGCTCCACGTAGTTGGGTGATTTGCGCACCGTCACCTGGTCAAACGGCATGAGCTGAAAGTTGGTCACCTTGCTGTTCAGCGACAGGTCCCGGTTTACATCAAACTTAAAAACTTCAGAAATCTGCGCATTTGCTGCGCCGGCTATGCTGTTTCGTTTTCTCCTGATTACCTCTACTTCGGTGGTATACGCCGATTCTTTCAGACCTCCTGCCTGTAAAAGCAGGTCTTCCAGCGTCATATCAGCCGTGTATGGAAACCGGCCTTCATTGGCACTGAACCGGGTATTGTTTACCTCTCCTTCCACACTCACATAAGCAGTTTCAGCCATATCGAACTTGGAAGGTATGATCACCTGGTCCAGGCGTGTGAGGATCAGGTCGGGAACTACATTGTTAATCACATCAGAATAGTTCAGGGAAATATTCTGAATAGTAAGGTCCTGACGCGTACGCAGCACATTGATACGTCCTACAAATGCATCCTCCCGCAGGCCTGCTGCATTTTCGATCAGCTTTTTCAAGGAGGGACTGTTATCCAGTGAATAGTCTCCCGGCCGCATGACCGCTCCTTCAATGGTCACGATATTTTCAAAACGATCGAGTACCGTTTCCACATGTACCGAGTCGCCCGTCATCATCTCGAAGGCATTGTACTCTTCCTCGCCTACATCCAGTATTTTGCGTTCCCGCGAGGTAATACGCTGTATTTTAAGACGGCCACGGTAAGCTTTGTCATTAAATCCGCCCGCGTAGCGCAGCATGTCACCCAGCTTTTCCTGTCCGGCAAGCTCGTAAATTCCGGGACGCTTCACCATGCCGGTTACTTCTGCGCGTTTCTGGTAGTATCCTACAATGATGTTGTCATTGTCCTGCACCCGGATATCGCCATCAATTTTTCCGTTGACGAGATAGTCATAAATGTCAAGGTGGGCTACTACTTTTCCCTGCCTTACCACACGCACATCCCGGAACGAGCCGATTTCATTGGGACCGCCTGCCTGGTACAATGCATTGAAAGCCGAGGAAAGCGATGAAAGTTCATAGGTACCGGGATTGATCACTTCGCCCGTCACAAACACGCGGACGGTCCGCACTTCCCCGAGGGCCACAGTCAGTTTGGTACGAGCCGTTTCGCCTCCTGCACCGATCAGACCGGGCATAAATCTTGAAAACTTGTCGATCAGGATCTTGCGTACTTCCTCAATCGTACGGCCTGAAACATACACGTTCCCTGCCCTCGGGATAGAAATAAATCCATCTTTGGTAACTACAACATTAAAGGTGCTTTCAGCGTAATTATAAACGTAGATTTTCAGCTCGTCACCCGGGCCTACTATATAGTTGGTAGGGGTGGCAATCTGAAAATCAGGGATAGGATCAAGTTGTTTATTGGCAAAAACAGAGTACCCGAATATTTTCCTGCGAAAAGCTTCTCTGGCCTGCTCTTCGGGTGTCAGCTGGACCCGGGCACTGTCCGTATTGGTGGTTCTGGTCGTATCGCGGTTTCTGCCATTCAGCTCGGCATTGAGCCTGGCACGCTCCACGCGGCTGTCTGCGGCTTGCTGGGCGCGCTGCTGAGTTCCCTGCTGCTGCTGGTTGTTGTTCCCCGGCTGGTTTCCGGCGGCATTGTTGGCTGCGCCTGCGCCGCTGGCCTGTCCGCCCTGACCAGCTCCCGTGGAAGCAGGTGAAGCAGTGGTAGGTGCGGTTTGGATTGCCTGGGAAAATGCGGGAAGGGAAATGAGTAAACTGAGAAAATAGGGTAGAATGTATTTATAACTTTTTGCCAATTGAAGTAGGTTCATAAGATAGTGTAATTGTACCATTGTGATGCCGTTCCACTCATTAAAACTGCGCTGAGCACGAGTATTTTTGAATGTTGAAAATGAGCATGTTTAAGATCGTGATGTGTATATCATGGCAAAGTAAATTAGATTTTTCCTATTTTTAAAGAATTTCTGTGATTCGGAGCGTGGCGGCAGAAGCAAAAAAACAGTTACAACTGCGTAACGAACGACATACCCCAATTATTAAAAACACAAACCCAAAATCCTGCCTGCAGGATTCTAAAAGATAATGGAGCAACCCACTGCACAGTACAATGAGGACAGTATTAAGTCGCTGGACTGGAAGGAACATATCCGACTCAGACCAGGGATGTATATCGGTAAGCTTGGCGACGGATCGTCTGTGGATGATGGTATTTACGTACTGGTAAAAGAAATCGTCGACAACTCGATTGACGAGCATATGATGGGCAATGGAAAGACCATCGAAATAAAGATTTCGGAGCACCGCGTGGAAGTCCGTGACTATGGCCGGGGTATTCCGCTGGGAAAAGTAGTCGATTGTGTTTCTAAAATTAACACGGGCGGCAAGTACGACTCTGGTGCATTTCAGAAATCCGTCGGGCTGAACGGCGTGGGTACCAAAGCTGTAAATGCACTTTCCAGCTATTTCAAGGTACAATCTTTCCGCGACGGCAAAACTAAAAGTGCAGAATTTCAGCAAGGTACCCTGCTGGGAGAATCTAAAGAAGGTACCAGCTCACAGCGCAATGGCACCCATATCATTTTTGAGCCCGATAATCATATTTTCAAAAACTTCAGGTACATCCCGCAGTACCTCGAAAACATGATCTGGAACTACTGCTATCTCAATGCAGGACTCACGATCAACTTCAACGGGCAAAAGTTTTTCTCCCAAAACGGTCTCCTCGACCTGCTTCAGAGCAAGTCGGATGCTGAAACGCTCCGCTACTCGATCATCCACCTCAAAGGAGAGGATATTGAGTTTGCAATGACCCACGGAAACCAGTACGGGGAAGAGTACTACTCGTTTGTTAACGGTCAGTATACAACGCAGGGCGGAACACACCTGGCTGCTTTCCGCGAAGCTGTTGTAAAAGCAGTGCGTGAACATTTCGGAAAGGACTACGCTCCGGAGGATATCCGCTCATCCATTATTGCAGCAGTCGCCATACGGGTACAGGAGCCTGTTTTTGAATCACAAACCAAAACCAAGCTGGGCTCCAACACCATCACGCCCGACCCGAATAGTACAACCGTCCGGACGTTTGTCAATGACTTTGTGAAGGAACGGCTCGACAATTACCTGCACATGCACCCGGAATCACGGGATGCATTGAAAAAACGTATAGAGCAGTCGGAACGTGAGCGTAAGGAACTGGCTGGAATTAAAAAGCTTGCCAATGACCGCGCCAAAAAGGCCAACCTGCACAACAAAAAGCTGCGCGACTGCCGACTTCACCTCACCGACCTGAAAAATGACTTCCGGTACGAAACTACCCTGTTCATTACCGAGGGCGACTCGGCGAGCGGGTCTATTACCAAGTCGCGCAATATTCAGACGCAGGCTGTTTTCAGCTTGCGTGGTAAGCCGCTGAACTGTTTCGGACTCACCAAGAAGATTGTTTACGAAAACGAAGAGTTCAACCTTCTGCAGCATGCCCTGGACATTGAAAACGGGGTCGAAAACCTCCGCTTCAACCGCATCATCATTGCAACTGACGCCGATGTGGACGGAATGCACATCAGGTTGCTGCTGATGACCTTTTTCCTGCAATTTTTTCCTGACCTGGTTCGAAATGGTCACCTCTTTGTACTCGAAACCCCTTTGTTCAGGGTGAGAAATAAAAAAGAGACAATCTATTGTTACAGCGAAGAGGAAAAGCAGGCAGCAGTCAACAAACTGGGGAGCAAACCGGAAATTACGCGCTTCAAAGGACTGGGTGAAATTTCACCGGAAGAGTTCGGCAAGTTTATCGGCGAGGACATGCGGATTGAGCCGGTAATCCTGCAAAAAGAAACTTCGATCCAGAAGCTGCTTAGCTACTACATGGGTAAAAACACGCCTGAGCGGCAGCGTTTTATTATTGATAACCTGAAAATTGAGAAAAATGTGGACGAGCTTGCGCTGGCAGTTTAGCGAAGGCTTCCAGGTTCGGATGCATACAGTATGATCGTGAAACGAGGCGCTTTATTGATGGCATCAGGCGACCGGCCACGCAATACTCCATTTACTTTTAAGAATAGTCTTTGTGGAATTAACGGATTTAAGGAACAGAATAGACCAACTCGACGATGAGCTGCTGAACATCCTCAATGAGCGTATGGAGCTGGTGAAGCAGGTAGGTGAATTGAAACGATCCTCGCAGGCAATCATTTACCGGCCTGAAAGAGAAAAGCAGATCCTCGACCGGCTCGAAAAACGCAATACAGGACTGCTCACCCGCCAGGCTATTGACGCCATATTCTTCGAAATTTTTGCCGTTTCCCGTAATCTTGAACTGCCTGAGCGCATATCATACCTGGGGCCGGAGGGAAGCTTTACCCACCAGGCTGCGGAGAGCCGGTTTGGCGGGATGAGCGAGTACCTCGTACTGCCGACCATCCATTCAGTCTTTGAGAGCGTGGAAACCGGCCGCGCCAAATTCGGTGTAGTGCCCATTGAAAATAACCAGGAAGGTATCGTCGTGGAGACAGTGGATTATCTCCGGGACAAAAACCTGTCGATTGTCGCAGAGGTACTTTTACAGGTGCATTTCACATTCGCTTCTCAGTCCGACTCGCTCAGAGATATCCGCCGCATTTATTCAAAAGACATTGCATTCCGTCAATGCGGAAAATTCATAGGCGAGTACCTGGAAGGATTAGGTATTGAACTGATAGCGGTGGAATCTACCTCAAAGGCTGCCAAGCTGGCGTCGGAAGAGCCGGATGCTGCGGCCATCTGCTCATCGATTTCGGCCCGGCTTTACGGAGTACCCATCCTGTTTGACAATATCGAGGACAGCGACCAGAACAAAACCAGGTTCCTGATCCTGGC
The DNA here is from genome assembly GCF_016894445.1 of Dyadobacter sandarakinus. Classification (NCBI taxonomy): domain Bacteria; kingdom Pseudomonadati; phylum Bacteroidota; class Cytophagia; order Cytophagales; family Spirosomataceae; genus Dyadobacter; species Dyadobacter sandarakinus. Next base: position 5,747,627 of record NZ_CP056775.1, on the reverse strand, counting down.
CAAAGACTTTTCCAATGTGAAAAGTACCGATGACAAAACCACGATCATTGCCAACCTTCCCAATACCAACCGGCCAGGGGTACTTTACGAATTCCTGAAAGACTTCAACGACCGCGGTATCAATCTTACCAAAATTGAGAGCCGGCCCATGCGGGGAGAGTCCACTTTCCGGTACTGGTTCCTGGTCGAGTTCCTGGGACACTACGAAGATCCGGCTGCGCAGGAGATCATGCACAAGTACGGTACTCACCTGAAATGGCTCGGCAGCTACGTACGGGTTTCATAACATTACTTAAGTTTTCCTTTGTATAAAGAAGGCCAGTTACCATACAGCTCGATGGACGTCTCTGTTCCATCGGGCAGTTGTATATTCAGCCTGCGGGTTGCATTCGGTGCCTGAAAGGAGTCCACTGCCAGTACCACGATTTTCTTTCCATTTATTACCGAAGTAACAAAAGGCTCCTTACGGTCGATCGCCAGCAACACCTGTTCCTTGCGCGGCTGTATCCAGCTGCCATTCAGCCGAAAAGGCAGATCTTTCACCTGCCCACCCGTCAGTATATCCTCCGTCTGCTTGGCCATCCAGTTGCCGAGTACGTAATAGGATGTAGGAAAATCCCAGTATGGAGGCGCCATATGCCCCGTATGCTGTCGCCCGATCTCTGACTCAGGAGTTTTTCCATCTGCCGGAAACCATTCATACCCCCAGCCGGGCTGATCCTTGCCAACTTTGTAGGCATTGTTGTCTGCACTGTAAGGACCACTGTCATGCCACAGGTAGTACCCGTCAAAAAGTACCAGTGAAAACAGGGAAAGGCTGAGTGCCTGACTGGCCGGCATCATTTCCAGCTGGTTGCTAACCAGCTCTCCGGCTGGCGCGCTCAGCTGAATGTGCCAGGGTACGATCGGGTCGTGGTACAGGGGCATGTAGCGGTTCCAGCCATAAAAAATGAGCTTGTTGCCTTTCTGATAATCAATCAGGCGATTGATGCGATGCGTGTGAATGGCCGACAACAGGACAAAATTGTTAGGTGTATTACCCTGCTCATCCAGGGCGAACATGGGTTTGGGATATACATCCGCCGGTGTGGCATTGAAAATATTCCGGAAACTGCTTCCGTCGGGCAGCGGGTCAAAGTTCGGGTTATTGGCTTTGGGTGCGGTATAGTCGCCGGCCAGGCTCAATGGACTGGTACCTCCGTTTTTGTTGATATGCGGATTCACATATGCTCCCCCACCCCAGTAGTCCATCAGGTACATCTGCGGATGGTCTTTCCTGATTTTTTCCGAAAACCAGATCAGCCGCTGCCTCACTTCGGGCGGGTACTTCTGGTTCCAGAACTCAAAATCAAAAGCATAGGCACCGAAACCCGGAACATTCGCGTATGACTCCACCTGCTCGCGCGTCAACGAAGCAAACCAGGCTGCATCCTTGTCGGCAAAATAGTTGGGCGTGGCTGTCCAGTGCATCCGGGACTCCGGTATTCCTTTTTCACTTCCATTCAAAAACCGCACACCTCGGCGCAGGTAGCTGTCGGGTGCTACGCCGGCATTCAGCCGGTATTGCATGGTCAGCTTACCCTTTATGGGTTCAAATTCGGGGAAAGAAGTATCAAAATCAACCTGGATATTGTTTGAAAGGCGGAACCAGCCAGGTATTTGAATTTTGGTGAGCGGCCCCTGAGATGGTGCATCGGATGCGCCTTTGATCCAGATATTCTGCTGGCGCACTGTCCGGTTCCGGCGCTCATTCCACCAGTCATTATAAGGTGCGTCAATCCAGCGTGCAGTGACCGAGTACAGGTAACCCGGCCGCACTTCTATCCCATTTTCCAATCCATTGACCGCTATGCCGTCGATCATCACCACCTTGGTACGCCCGTCCTGGTAGGCGGCAAAATCGCGCAGGTACAGCTTGCCGTCCTTTTTGACGGGCCGCACATCAAGGAGGTTGTCTTTACTCCCCTGCCGCACCCAGGTGGAAGTGTCGGGTATCTCGGTTTTGAGGCTGGCATCATACCGGAAAGCAGCTTTGGTTGCGCAGCCTTCCTGTCCCAAACTGATTACCTGCACCTGCGCCTCCCCTTCAAGGAGGTCAACATCCGGAATGGTGAGCCATAAGCCGAGGCGGTGGGGTACTTTGTTAAATTTTAACTGCCGCGCCCCCTGGGTAATTTCAACGTAGTAGGGTGCCAGGCCACCAGCATTGGCAGCCAGCTCAAATTGCATTTCACGGCCGATCTGCCGGTAGCGCCGAACAACCAGGTCGCAGGCAGAAGAAGCGGAATCAAGAGTCTGCGCCAGCGGGAAGCCGGTAGTCAATTCAGGCTGGTTTTGAAAATCAGAAGGGCCAAATCTTTTCCAGGCCCAAAAGCCTGAGATAAGAATTAGCCCTACACTGATACTTAGAAATGCGGTTTTTAACAAAATTCTTCTTTTAAAAAACATTACCACCAGCGGTAGAAAAGGCCGATAGACCCATTCACTGACGAAATCCCCTTCGTAATTTCCTCGAACTTGTAAGCTGTACCACTGTATTTGACACGAACATCTGCGCCGAAGGAACCGTCTTTACGGAACAGGAACCTGGAACCCACACCAATGCCGTACCTTGGTGCAACCTTCTGGTTTTGCGACGATAAGCTGCCGTAGTACACCGTATGGTCCAGGATGCTGATACCGCCGCTCACCTGTACATAAGGCTGCACAGACGATGTTTTGGGAAGTAAGAGATAGTTGGCAAACACTTCCACCGGGTATTGTGACAACGTGCGCGTCTGCACCGCGGAGATGGTTTCGTCACCGTTATCGTAGACCGTACGGGGAAGGCGTTTTTCAAAGTAGTACGAACCGATTTCACCCCCTATGGAAACAGGTGCATTGCGAAACACCCATTCCAGTGAGATAGAGGCATTCTGAAAGGATGTTTTATCAATATAATCTTTGGAAAAAGCACCCAGCGGAACTGCTCCGGTGAATCGCCCGGTTACGACGTAATGCGTGTACCGGTCAAAAGGTGATGCGACTGTATATAGCTTGGGAGCGTCCTGGGCAAAAGCCTGACCACCGCCGAGCATCAAAAGAACTGCTGCAATAATCCTCTTCATTTTATTTGATATTTAAATAACCAGACTGCCCGAAGATCCCGTCGACCATATTGTCAATGTACTGGGCGCTTCCGATGCCTGCGCCGCGTATCTGGGCATTCCAGATCACATTAAATGTTTTGTTGGTTGTATTCGGATTTTTGAAATCCAGCATTGTCACCAGCCAGTAGCTTTCGCTGGTTTCGTAATACTGGTAGTAGCTCGGGTAGCCGTAACCATAGCCGCCCCCGCCCCAGTACCCGCCATAGTACGACGAAAACGGGATCGACGCCACATTCAGGTACGTATTAGTAATCCAGGCAGCATTGATCCCTACGTCCGGGTTTTGTTTGGGACTCACGTATTTGTAACCCAGTTGCTGCATGTTGGTCACCAGCCTTTGCAGCAGCGCACGGTCAATGTCGGTGAGCGCGGTACCGGCGCGGTCGTTTTCAACAACAAGTACCGAATCTACAATGCTGAACGTTTTGTAATTCTTATAATTGGCCGTTTTGTCGTGATTGGTAATATACACCAGGGTTTCTTCCGTAGACAGGTCGCTGATGGGGTCCTTGGAACAGGACATCAGCCCTACGAAGGCAAATAATAAAGCGAACGAAGTTTTCCTCAACATATCCTCTCGTAATTTGAAATATGGTAAATAAACGAAAATTGAAATTGAACATTTTATTTTCCGTAATTGTCAGTCCATTTTTTTAGCTTTAAAAAGGCTGCAAACGACACTTGTCAGACCCGTCCAAACTACAAATGGTTGCAATGCAAGCCAGGCGGCGCACAGTTCATTTTTTGTGCCGGGCGGGTATAGGCAGCACCAGAACGGATCTTTACCAAACAAAATTGGAACAGTTTTTATTTAACACAACCAGCACCCGGACACATCATATATGGAAGCAAAAGAAGAAATACTCAGGATCATCGACTTAGTGAATGATACCTATGAAAGTGAAGAGGCCTGGTATGGCCCGTCGGTCGTGGAGGCACTGCGCGGCGTAACTCCCAAAATGGCAGAAGCCAGGATTAGTACCAATACGCACTCCATCGCCGAGATCGTTTACCACATGACAACCTGGCGGATTTTCACGGTCAGGAAAATACAGGGTGATGCCGAATTCGACATCAAAACGCAGGATAAGGACTGGAAGAAATTTCCGGTCGTGGACGAATTTGAATGGGAGGCGATCCAGATGGAGCTGAGCCTTTCGCAGGAGGAACTTGTGTCAGAACTGGAAAAACTTGAAGACGACGGTTTCCTGGAAGAATTTGTACCCGGCCGCGACTACTCGTACTATACGCTCATCCACGGTATTATTCAGCACGATATATACCATGCCGGACAGATCAGCCTGATCAAGAAAGCCGTGAAGGGAATGCACCTGGAAGAAGACGATTTTGGCGCATTTGATGATCGCTCCGACTTTGATAGCGGCACAGATTACTATTAATACATACATGAAATTTGGCTTAAATATTATCACACCTATTTTCAGTAACATATTTTGCCTATTTTGCATAATAATAGAACGTATTACATGCAAAAATGCAAACGTTCTAATGGTGTGGATATAGACATAAAGGCTGCCCGGCGTTCCGGACAGCCTTTTTTTTACCAGGAATTCTGTGCAACATTTGACACTTTTAACCGCCGAAAAAACGAACTATGAAAATTCTAGTGGTCGAAGATGAGCCGAAGCTGGCCGGATTTCTAAAACGCGGCCTGGAAGAACAATCCTGGGAAGTGGAGCTGGCGTACGACGGACAGGTAGGAAAGAAAATGGCGAGCAACTATCGCTTCGATGTCATTATCCTCGACGTAAACCTGCCCCTGCTCAATGGGTACGATCTTGCGCGGCAGCTCCGGAACGATGGCCTCGCTACACCGATCCTCTTCCTCACTGCGCTGGGAACAATCGACGACAAGCTTGATGGCTTTGAATCGGGTGGAGACGATTACCTTGTAAAACCCTTTGAGTTCAGGGAGCTCATTGCACGCCTGAAAGTACTGGCGCAGCGCAACAGCTCGCGGGAACAGTCGAGCCAGGTGCTGACCATTGCGGATCTCGAACTGAACCTGGACGAAAAGGTAGCCCGCCGCGCAGGCAACCGCATTGACCTGACTGCCAAGGAATTTGCATTGCTCGAATACCTGATGCGCAACCGGGGCCGGGTAGTATCCCGGGTGGACATTGCAGAGCAGGTGTGGGATATCCGGTTTGATACGGGTACCAACGTGATTGATGTGTATATTAATTTTTTACGGAAGAAAGTAGATAAGGACTATCCTGCCAAGCTGATTCACACCGTAGTTGGCATGGGCTATATTTTCAAGGAAGAATGAACATCAAGTCCCGCCTGACACTCTTGTTTACCATGCTGGTGGGTTCCATAATGGCCCTCTTCTGCCTGTCCATTTACTTTTTTTATGACCAATACCGCGAAAACCAGTTTTATTCATTCCTGAATGAGCGGGGGCAAACCATAGCCCAGCTTGTCGAGGGCAGTACCGGGCTCAGTACGGACGATATTGAGAAAATTGAGAAGGAAAACAACACGGTCCTGCAGGAAGAAGACATTACCATTTACGACGGAGCCGACTCCGTGATTTTTTCAAGCGGGAGAAAGCATTTCGGACTTTCAAAAACGCTCCTGTCCGAGGCACGGGCCGGGCATGAGGTACGTACCAAGTACCAGCATAAAGAGGCCATCATTATCAGGCATATTCTTCAGGATCACCGCAAGCCCTGGGTGATCATTGCCATTGCGCAGGACCGGCAGGGCATGAACCAGCTCAACCGCCTGCGGGAAATTCTGGTGATCGGCTGGCTGCTTTCGCTCGTGCTGGTAGGTGTAGCGGGATGGCAGTTTGCCAATGATGCCATCAAGCCGGTGGCAGACATTATTGATCAGGTGAATAAAATATCGGCGGGGAACCTGCACGAGAAAGTGACCGTAGGACGTGAAAAGGATGAGCTTGCATTGCTTGCCGAGACCTTCAATCAAATGCTGAACCGGCTCGAAATTGCATTTGTAGCCCAGAAAAATTTCGTTTCACATGCCTCTCACGAGCTGCGTACTCCCCTGGCACTGATCATGAGCGAGGCCGACCTGGGATTGATGAAGGAACGAAATGCCGCCGAATACCAGGATGCACTCAAGGGGATCTGGGCGGAGGCGCGCGAAATGAACGAGCTCGTGAGCCGCCTTCTCGAACTTGCCCGCACGGATGAGCAGGCGTTCCGGGTTACTTTTTCCAAAATACGGGTAGATGAAGTATTGTGGCAGGCCAAAGCATCTATACAGCAGAAAAATCCGGACTATGAAGTTCACATTCACTACAATAAAATTCCGGACGACGAGGAACAGCTGAAACGATACGGAGACGAAAGTCTGCTACGGACTGCATTCATGAACCTGATGGACAATGCGTGCAAATATTCAGGCGACAATACCGTCAACGTTTTTCTTGAAACACAGAACAACCTGATTAAAATATCCTTCAAAGACAACGGTACCGGCATCGCTGCGGCCGAGCTGCCCTACATTTTCGACACATTTTACCGGAGCGAAAAAACCATCACCAAAGCAGGCTACGGAATCGGGCTTTCGCTTACCAAACGCATTATCAACATGCAGGGAGCCAGCATTGAAGTAGAGTCGGTGCCGGGTACCGGAACGACCTTCATTATAAAGTTTCCACCATTTTAATTCACTTTTAATATAGTGTTAATGCATGTTTAACAACGCATTAGCTCCTTTGTGACGCCCGGCAGCCAGTGGGTTGCCGGTTTCGCCACACTATATCATCCTGAATTAAACAGCTATCCCATAGGGCTCTTGCAAGTCATACAGCCACATATTTTCCGATCTCATCGCATGAGGACGAAATCAGCAACCTGGAAACCTGCCACCGGCTTTGCCGGCTTCCGGCAAAACTGGAAGCGCGACCTGCTTTCAGGATTCCTGGTGTCGCTGATTGCCCTGCCGCTGAGCCTTGGCATCGCAGCCGCCAGCAACTTCCCGCCTATGATGGGCGTGATTACAGCGATTGCGGGTGGGATGATTGTGTCTTTTTTTACAAATTCAGAACTCACGATCAAAGGTCCCGCCGCAGGGCTGATCGTGATTGCATCCGGCGCCGTCAGCGAGCTTGGAAGAGGCAATGTGAATGCAGGCTGGCAGCTGGCTTTGGGAACGATCATGATTGCCGGACTTTTCCAAATCCTGCTGGGACTGATGAAGTTGCCCCGCTTGGCCGATTTCTTTCCGCTATCCGTAGTACAAGGGCTGCTTGCAGCGATCGGGATCATGATTATGGCCAGGCAAATTCACCTTGCAGTGGGTACGATCCCTTCGGAACTGGATGGAAAAGAGCCGCTGGAACTGGTGGCTATGCTGCCAAACAGCCTGTTGCACATGGAGTACCATATTGCCATTGTAGGGCTGGTGAGCCTGATGATCATGTTCGGGTGGCGCTATCTTTCTTTTTCATATTTTAAAAAACTGCCACCGGCACTTGTTGTACTGGTAGTGGCCATTGGTCTCGGGCGTTTCTTTCACCTCTTTGATCACCCCTACCATGACTTTAAGCCTCTGATTAATCCCGGCCGGTTTTCATTGGGCTTTCATGTAAGCCTGGCCGGTTTAACGCCCAGCCTGTTGCCTGTGTTTATCAAGTACGTAATGCTTTTTACCCTTGCCGGCAGCCTTGAATCCATACTGACCGTGAAGGCGATTGACCTGCTGGATCCTTTCAAACGCAGGTCAGACCTGAGCCGTGACGTAGCCGCAGTCGGGGCCGGAAATATACTTGCCGGGGCTCTCGGTGGCTTGCCGATGATCTCCGAGGTAGTGCGCAGCTCTGCCAATGTATATAATGGCGGCAGAACGCGCCAGGCCAACTTTTTTCACGGATTGTTCCTGCTTATTCTGGTACTGCCCCTGGCCGAGGTGGTCAGAATGGTGCCGGTAGCAGCCCTGGCCGCAATGCTGATTTTTGTAGGATTCCGCCTTGCTTCACCCGCAAAGTTTGCCCACATCTACCATATCGGCAGGGAGCAGCTGATCATTTTCCTTGTTACAATTGCAGCTGCGCTTGGCGCGGGGCTGCTGATGGGGCTGGTTTGCGGGATACTTACCAAAATCGGGGTACAGCTCGTGTACGGCGTAAAGCTTTCACACCTTTTTGACCCGGGTACCGAAGTGGATACCGACCATGAAGTTTTTTACGTCAATGTGCCGCATGCGGCTGTTTTTACAAATTACCTGGGCCTGAAATCAACACTGGAAGCAATTCCAAAAGGCAAAATGGTACAGATAGACTTTTCAGGATCACCCTATGTGGATCATACGGTGATGGACAATATAACCAGGTTCAAACATGATTATGAGCAATCCGGAGGGGATATGGAGCTTATAGGTTTTGAACATCACCTGGCACTTTCGGATCATCCGCTGGCTGCCAGAAGGCTTCAAAGACAAACTGTATTGAGTTAAATTGAGTTAGGTGAGTAGTAAGAAAAGACTGGCCTTCGGATTTTCCGGAGGCCAATTTCATTTCTGCCACTCCCGGATCAGGCAGGCTTCGCGGTACATGTTTAGGAAATTGATCTTAAAGATCACATTTCATTGAGCCTGGCCACGATCATGCCCGTATGCTTGGGTACGGATGATACATATTCAGCCAGGGGTACATTGGATATAATCACTTTTTTACCCGTCAGCGATGCATGGATCAGGTAAGCACGGCTGCCGATTTTGGTAATAATCCCCATATGGTTCACGTCCAGCCCTTCTATGGAAGACGTAAATGCCACAATATCACCATCATGCAGCATAGGCTCAGCCTTCTGGATCCCTGACTTGGGAATGTAGGAATGCTCCCGGCTATTGATCTGGGCCTCCTGCTCCCTGATTTTCTCCCAAACCGAACTTTCGCCCATAGCGGGGTACAGGTCGGCATGGTTGGTCATGAAGTTGATCTCCTTTTTATAAGGCACCCCTCCTACCTTCGCGGTAATATCTTCCAGGCGGCCACGCTTTTCATTTTCATACATCCAGTCGAGTATGTAATGCAGGCGCGAAGCATAACCGTCAATCACACCGTCCCGGTACCGAAGCCTGGTGAGCTCGTTTTTATATCCCTCGAATGTAGGATTCTCGTTTTTGGCCACAGCCAGGGCTACGGAGCTCTCTACTAGTGTAGTACAATCCAGACCGTCGAATTTGCAGACCAGCCGCTCCGTAGGATTGCCTTCCAGCGTACCCGCTACATACGGCGTCCCCAGAAACGACTCGCTCATACGCAGCACCTGCATACCGATATCCCGGGTGTCGGGCAAGTCCATTTTTTGTCCGAAAACCTTTTGAATGCTTGATTGTGCAAAAGCTACACTGCAGACCAGGAGGAAAATGAAGGTTGCAAAAATTCTGATCATGGGGAGTGAAAAATGGGTCGTGCCGGTGATGGTTCCAAAAACACGGTGCTTTGTAAAAATAATGATCCGGATGCCCAATTGCAAGGCGCGGGCAGGATGCCCCACAGGGTTGCTAAGCATTTGCCTGAGCATTGGAAACGATCTCAAAAACAACTACTGAAACCGGCGGCAGCTCCACATGTACCCCGGTTGACGTAATCTCGGTGGTTTTCAGGTGGAGCGGTAAAGTAGTTAACGGAAATACAGGTTTGAGGCGGTAGTCTGTTGTTTTGCCCAGTTTCAATGCATTCGTCCAGACATCGGCCGGTACCCGTATGTTGGTTTCGATCGTACGCTCACGGTCAAAGTTACAGATCAGCAAAAGCTGCTGCCGCTCGGTATAACGCAGGTAGCTGTACACCACCGTCTTGTCATAATTGTAGCTTTGCCCATCCACATTCACGTATTGCAGGTCAAAAAATGCACCTGCATAAATGGCTTCATTATTGCGGACAAAGTGGTTCAGGCTCTGATAAAAATCCCGCAGCCGCTTTTGCCCGGCCGCCAGCTTTTCGGTATTGAATTTACCGTCATTCACCCAGAGCTGCACCTCCGGCACGCCCCAGTAATCAAAAATGGTCGTACGCCCGTCTTCTCCCTGAAACCCTTCCGACTCCGTGGGATTGACCCCCAGCTCCTGCCCGAAGTAAATCATCAGCGGGCCGGTATGCAGCGTAGCGCTCAATGTCATGGCCGGGATCGCCAGCCAGGGATCCCCTGCAAAGTACCGCGATGCAATGCGCTGCTCATCATGGTTCTCAAGAAAACGCAGCATGTTCCGGCTGATATCGCCCGACTCCTCCTGCCAGATGCGTGTGATGTCTTCGGCCGTGCCAAATCCTTCCACAAGCCGGCGCAATGCATTATATAGCCCTACCTTATCATAGAGGTAGTCAAACTTTCCTTTTTGGATATAGTTGTGGTACTCCTGCGGATTGTAGATCTCAGCAATGAAAATGACGCCGCTGTTCAGCTTTTTGATCTCCGGGATCACCCAGCCCCAGAATTCGACAGGCACCATTTCGGCCATGTCGCACCGGAACCCGTCCACGCCCTTCCCTACCCAGAAAGCCAGTATATCGTACATCTTCTGCCAGGTATCCGGCAGCGGATTAAAATACGTGGTGCGGGCATTCTGGTAATCCACACCATAGTTCAGCTTGATTGTCTCGTACCAGTCGTACTGGCTGGGTTGCGCCTGAAATACGTCATTCCCGGTTGCCTTGGCGGGCCGCTCGGTATAAGGCATTTCCAGGTCGCGCACCGGCGAATGCCCGGCCGGAACAATGAAGTCCTGATTAGGAATATAGTAAAAGTTGTTGGAAGGCTTGAAAGCGACAGACGTATCATCCTCCTCGCCAAAGTCGCGTACTCCTTCCGCCCGTGCAAGCGACTGGTACTGCCTGGCTACATGATTAGGCACAAAATCAATAATTACCTTCAACCCGGTGGCATGGCTGCGCGATACCAGCTGCTCAAACTCTTCCATGCGCGCGCCTACATCCTCAGCAAGGTCGGGATTGACATCATAATAATCCTTGATCGCATAAGGCGATCCCGCAATGCCTTTTACGATCAGCGGATGGTCGCTCTCCAGACCATACTGCGGGTAAGCCGTGAGGGTTGCATGCCGGAGCACGCCCGTGTACCATACATGCGTCGCCCCAAAATCTTTCAGGGCTTCGAGCGCCACAGTAGTTATATCGTTGAACTTCCCTGAGCCATTTTCCTCAATGCTTCCGCAGTACTTGTTGGTAGTATTAAGGTTGCCAAAAAGTCGCGTGAATATTTGGTAAATGATAAATTTATCCTGGTTGGTATCGGCCATTTAAATCAGCTTGTTAACGTCTGCACACCCTGCGGTCAGACATGAAAAACGTACCATTTCCGGTTGATTGCAGCAAAAAGATGGAATGATAAAGCGTGCAAGATATCAAATTCGGTAATATCACCCCTTTGTGCACCGGAGCCTTTTTCAATCCTTCCCGAAATGCGGCCCGTCATGCGCAGGATTAGACAAAGTTCCTTTGTACTTTATGTAAGTTTATTTAAAAAATCATATTTTTATACTGACGAGCGGAATACTGCACTATTGATTTTACTAAAATAAATGGCAGTACATTCGTACTACTGAGGCGTTCCTGAAATTATGATTTCGAATATCCGCTTGCTTATTTTGTCAGGTCTGGTGCTTTGGTGGGCTTTCACAGCAACCGAAGCCTGTGCCCAGGATTTCAGCGAGTGCCAGCGGATCATCAAAGAGCTTCTTCCCGTCTTTAACCGCGCTTTTGAAGAAAATAATCCCGTATTATTGCGTGAAGAGGCCTACCAGCGCGGCGTGCGTAATCTACAGTCTGCCTATACCTTGTACAATAAGCAGCATTTTGGCGCGGCCGACTCTGTTCAGCGCATGAACAATGAGGCAGTAGTGCTGGCCTTGTCGGGCAACTACCAGAAAGCACTTCACCTGTCGCAGGCACTGGAACCAGGCGAAAAGGAAAATGACATCCGGTACAATCGCGGGCTTTTTGCAATGCTTGCAGGACGTTACCGGGAGGCTGTGCAGGAATTTTCAGTAGTACCCGGCCACGCACAATCCAGCCTGAACACCCTGGTGGCGCTGGGTAAACAAAAGCAGTACGGCGAAGCACTCGACTTTGCTTCCGGTGCCAGTACCAGGAGTTCCGGCGGCAAATGGAACTACAACATCGGCCTCACTTATAAATTTAAAAAAATGCCCGAGGAAGCTGTAAACGAGCTGACCACGGCAATCCGTCAGAAGGATGAAATGGCATACCGCCTGCAGCGCGGGGATATACTGATGCACGCGGGCCAACATAAAAAAGCGGTCAGGGATTTTGAAAAAGTCGCCCGGGCGCATCCCAAAGCACAGATACGCTACGCCAATGCATTGCTCTCGCTCGGCCAGTTCGGGGCTGCACGGGCGATGTTCGAACGCTACCTGGAAGGGGACGACCGGCATTTCAAAGCGGATGCTTACCTGGGAATGGGGCATGCCTGTTACGGACTTCAGCAGATTACCGAGGCACAGCGCTATTATCGGCTCGCATCCACCTTACAGCGTGAAGCACCTCCCCTGCTCTGTGGGATCGGCAACACTTACCTTTCGAGGCACGAATACCAGACTGCCTTCGGCTTTTTTGATAAAGTGATAAAAAAAGACTCCTCATACCTTCCCGCCTACCTGGGCCGGGCCGTATCCTGGTACGGACAGAAAAAGTATGATCTTGCGTTGGCTGATTTCAAAAAAGCGGAGGCTGCGCTAGATGCAGATAACCGGTTTTTCGCAGACCTGTTTGTTACCAAAGGTTTTTCAGAATATTACCTCAAAAAGGCAGGGGCTGCACAGGACGACTTTCAGAAGGCAGTGCGCCTGGACGGTACACGCTACGAGGCGCTGGCGGGTATAAGCAGTATCATGATCGACCAGAAACGCTACTCGGAGGCGGGGCAATATCTTTCCAGAGCATTGCAGTACGAAAAGGGATATGATGTGATGTGGAGCAACTATGGCAACCTGCTGCTGCATTTTGATATGTATAAAAAAAGCTTCGATGTTTTCAGAAAAGCCGTGTCGCTGAACCCTGCCAACATCAATGCACAGAATGGCTGGGGCGTGGTACTGCTGGAAAATGACCAGCTCGATCGCTCCATAGCCCTGTTTGACAGCCTTGTAAACGAGCATCCCGAACTTCCCTTTCTGAACAACAATCATGGGATCGTGCAGGCGTATATTGGCAACAGGCACGATCAGCGGCGGCAAAGTCAGGAAGCAAGCCTGCGTTACGACGGAGCATTTGCAGATTTTAAAAAAGCCATGGAAACTGCTCCTGCGCGTAAGTTCTACCATGTAAACCAGGGTAATGTATACCGGTATATGGAGCGGTTTGATGAAGCAAAGGTCAGCTATCAGAGTTACCAGGATAAAAGTGCGCTCAACAATACGGCCGTAATGTACGCCGGGCAGGAAAGGCTTAACGATGCGCGCTACTACCTGGGCGTCGCCTTGCAGATCGACTCGCTGCACCGGGTCTTCCAGTACAACATGACCATTCTGGCCAAAGGGAAACAAAAAGAAATGATGCGGCTTGTAGCATCTGGGGATGAAAACAGTCCGTTTTCGGATATCGGAATCAAGTACAGCCGGGATGGATTTGTGACCATCTACCTGTATGATTACGAATATGATCCGCTGAGTTTTCCGGGGCGCCACTATATGCCGCTGCCTGCGGCAGAGTACCAAGAGGATTATTTCATTCCCGACTATGACTTCAAGCTGGTGCCGTATTCCAAGAAAAAGCACACTGCTGCGCGGAAAAGGCATGTAAAGTACAAAACCCAGAAAGTTAAACTCCCGGGCTCCAAAGGAAAACGGGGCACCAGGTGCCCCGCTTTGATATAGCATTCAAAGATATTTTCAGCTTTCAGCGGCTTGCGCAAAATTCTCCACGTTCGAAAAAAGCGACCTCCACAAAATTTGCAAAATTTTCCACTGGAAAACCAGCCTGTGGCACTTATATCTGCGTCATTATGGACGCCATTTTACGGATCTCTTCGAAACTGATCGGTTTTTCCATAAAGTAGTCTACACCAATGCGCAGGGCCTGGTCGCGGAGGTTCGTCATAGCACTCATCATGACAATGCGCGAGCGTTTCATCACGCCCATTTTCTTGATCGCAATGATGTTATCAATCCCTTTACCATCGGGCAGATTGTTGTCTATGAAGATCCAATCGGGATCTGACTCTTTGATGCAACGCAACCCCTCAGATAAAGTAGAGGTTAACATTACTGCCGATTCCGACGATTTCAAGTCTAACTGCCTAAGTAAAAAATTGCGCATCAACACCCCCAATTCATTTTCATCTTCTATAATTACAATTTTCATAGGCAATCTAAATCAATAAAATTCCATTCATTTGGCTAATTCGGATAAGTTAGTCATGATCATTGTCAGACAAAAAACATGAATACACCCTAAACTTGGAGTAGTTGTAGGGTTGGAGTTACAATAATCCTGCCATTTAATGACTCTCTAATCCCCCTCTAATGTTTTTGGGTCCCTTTATATTATACAAATTGTGCCTGAATCACCGCTACCTGAGTACCCCTAGTGTAGAATCCCGTCCCTTTTTGAGCCCTAACCGGGACACTTCCCATCTTAGGACTGCACAGGTTCAGTCAGACAATAAATTTTCAAGACGCTAATATTCAATAGTTTATGATAGTCACTAACCGACACACTCAGGATTGGTACAGGTTTTTGCGCAATGAGAGCTGAAATCAATTCGTAACTAAAATAAAAAGCACTATGTCAACGAACAATGCACTTCTAGGAATTATTGCAGCGGCGGTAGCCGGTACAGTAATCGGACTATTGATCGCGCCTGAAGACGGTCAGGAAACAAGAAAGAAAATCAAGAAGAAAACAAATTCACTTGCAAGCGACCTGATTGACGCGCTGGAAAGAAGCAAAGATCAGGCAGCTGAAAAGGTACAGGACCTGAAAGCACAGGGGAAAGCATATAAAGATACTGCGGTAGACAAGGCAGAAGAATACAAAGAAGCTGCGCAGGACGAAATTAACAAATACTGAATATTGTAACTCCCGGTTATACGGGGGTTACCTATCACTTCATCAACAATGGAAACCACACCAGCCAGCAAAGCCAGCAGCGTACCGGCAGATCCCGATGACAAATACTCCATCGGAAATACGGTGACGGAAGTTAAGGAAGCATTTGCTCCGCGGAAATCAGCAGTAGGACGAGGCATTGAGAGTCAGATTGCATCTGTACTTACTCAAACTGTCATGCGCCGGCTTCCGCCTCCTTTGAACTTTGTGGCACCGCTCGTAACTGAAAAGCTGATTATGAAATATGGTGTTGAAGAAGGACGTGAACTCCTGCTGAAAGCATTGTATTGGGTTAAAAAAGCTACGGACGATGAGTCTGCCAAGCTGATCACCAAAACTTCGGCTGTACTCTGATCAGCCAAAGATGCATTTAATGAAGTCTTCCGGATCAGATCCGGAAGGTTGCCTAGCCTTACCTGTTATATAACAGGCAAGGCTTTTTTTAGTTATATATACGTCAGCCTGCAAACCAGACCTGTATGCACGCAGAGCAGGCGCATCAACACACTTCTGAACCGGCCGGGATACGCATACCTGGCTGATCCGGCGGCGAAATATTGAGAAATACTCCAAAGTAACAGGTTGAGGTTCAACAACTACTAACGGTACGTATCTGCCAGACCGGACAAGCTAATTTTCGACACACAACGCACAGACAACAGGACATACGACGGCAGGATTGAAGGCGGGACTGGGTATTCCCTCTACATTCGGCCAGTCCGGCAAAAGAGATGTGGAAATAACTACGCAATCTTGATTGTCCTCCGGTTTTACTGAACAACATTGAACAAAGTGTCGTAAATTTAATGCAAGTATGATGAGGTAGTCACTTTATCCAAAATGATAAAATGCATGCTGGCAATGCCAACAGGCATTGTCAGGCAGGACAACTTTAAATTTCAATTTTTACCCTTACTGCAATATGCAAAGACAGACGCAGACGCAAAGACAGACATTAAAATACTCCCCATTGCAAATTCAGATGCTGAACCTTCTGCATTTGACAACCATGGAGCTTGAACAGAGAATTAAGGAGGAGTTGGAGGAAAATCCGATCCTGGAAGAAGGAAAGGAAGAAAATGCCGCAGAAGAGACTGCTGACGAGTTTGAAGACCCCAATGATACGCTGGGAGCCGGTGAGGATAACAGTGTTCAGGATTATTATGACTGGGATGAGTTCAGGGATGATGATGTTCCCGATTACAAAACGTATGCAAACAACCAGGCTCCGGATAATGAACTATATACACGTCCGGTTGTTGAGGCCATCTCATTCCGCGATGACCTTAAACAGCAGGTGCATTTCCTGCAGCTTGATGAACGCCAGCAGCTGATTGCCGACTTTATACTTGATTCGCTAGACGAGGATGGATTTCTGCGCCGCGAGAGTGATGTGATTGCAGATGACATTTCATTTGCCAATAGTATGTTTATCGAGGGGGATGAGGTGAACATGCTCCTCAAACTGATTCAGCAGCTCGATCCTCCCGGCATTGCAGCGAAAGACCTGCGGGAATGTCTGCTGATCCAGCTCAACCGCCTTGAAAACCGGGATGATACCTGGCACTCGGCCTACCGCATTGTATCCGACGCTTTTGATGAGCTTGGTTCGCGCAATTACGATAAGATCATGCGCATCACGGGTCTGGACGAGGAATGCCTGAAAAAAGCCATCCAGGTTATTACCACGCTTAACCCCAAGCCTGCATCCGGCCTGCGCAATGACTCGATCATCAATGAAAGCATCAAGCCCGACTTTATGCTCTGGTATACCGAGGACGGCGAGATAGAAGTACAGCTTACCTGGGGCAACAGCCCGGCGCTGCGGCTCAACAAGCTTTTCACGCAGATGGCCGAGCAGAAGAACGATAAGGCGACCAACCAGTTCCTGAAAAACAAGATGAACTCGGCTAAGTGGTTTATCGACGCCATCAAACAGCGCGAAAATACCATGCTGAGCACGCTGAAAGCGATTGTGAGGCTGCAATATGACTACTTCCAGTCCGGGGATGTGAAAAAGCTGCGTCCGATGATTCTGAAAGATGTGGCGGAAATTATCAACATGGACATCAGTACCGTGTCCCGGGTTACTACCAACAAATATGTACAGACGCCTTTCGGCATCGTACTCCTCAAAGATCTTTTTACCGAAGGGGTGACCAATGAGGATGGTACCGAAGTATCGAACCGGGAAATTCAGGAAGCAATCCGTGAGATTGTGGCCGCCGAAGACAAGCGTCATCCCTACAACGACCAGCAGATTACCGATATGCTGTCAGAAAAAGGATATTCGGTAGCAAGGCGGACTGTGGCCAAATACCGTGAACAGATGAACATACCCACTGCCCGGTTAAGGGTAACTATATAGTTTTCATAAGATCAAGTTTAAAAAGCGCTACCAACCTGCATGAAAAAAATTGTTGTTGTTGATGATGAGGCAGATATATGCTTCCTGTTGAAAAGATTTTTGTCAAAAAATGATTTTATCGTTGAAACCGCGCAAAACGGAAAGGACGGTCTCGCGCTTATTGACTCAGTTTCGCCTGATCTGGTAATGACAGATTTCCGGCTTGGTGATATTACCGGAACGGATCTTCTCACAACTATTAAAACCAAACGTCCCAACCTGCCTGTACTCATTATTACGGGGTACTCGGATATCAAAGTGGCAGTGAATGTCATGAAGCTGGGTGCGTATGATTATATCACAAAGCCCCTTTTTCCCGACGAGATCCTGGTGACCGTCAAAAAGGCCATTGCCGATGCCGAGTCGCGGAAGGATGAAGAGCATGAGTACCAGGCGGCTGCCACTACCAGCAGCAGCAGTACCACCACCGATGTAGCGAAACCTGCACGGAGGATGAGTGCCCGCAGCAAGGCAGGCTACATTCTTGGTAACAGTGAAATTTCAGAAAACCTTTTCAAGCAGGTGGACCTGGTGGCGCCTACCAATTTCAGCGTGATTATTTACGGCGAAAGCGGCTCCGGAAAAGAGGCGATTGCACAGGAAATTCACAATCGCTCCAAGAGAAAAGACATGCCGTTTGTGGCCATGGACTGCGGTGCGATCTCCAAGGAGCTGGCAGGCAGCGAGTTGTTCGGACACGAAAAAGGATCTTTTACAGGTGCATTGCAAACCAAGATCGGGCATTTTGAGCTGGCTAATGGTGGCACTTTGTTTCTTGATGAAGTATCAAACCTTTCTTACGAAATTCAGGTAGCACTGCTCCGCGTAGTTCAGGAGCGTAAAATGCGCCGGATCGGCGGCAGCAAGGAGATCGATCTTGACGTGCGGATTATCGTGGCAAGTAACGAGCGGCTGCTGGATTCAGCCAAAAGCGGTAAGTTCCGGGAAGACCTTTATTACCGGTTCAACGAATTTACCATTGAGGTACCTGCTCTCCGGAACCGTAAAGATGATCTGATGCTTTTTGCAGGGTCATTCCTGGAAAGTACCAATGCCGAGCTCAGCAAGAATGTGACGGGTTTTTCGGAGGATGTCAAAAACGATTTCCTGAACTACTCATGGCCGGGTAACCTGCGTGAGCTGAAAAACGTCATCAAAAGAGCTACACTCCTTTCGGATGGTGAGCTGATCGAGCAAAAGTCGCTTCCATTTGAAATCGTAAATTACCGCAAGCTCAAAGACCTGGACGATGAGCCCGTAGCTGCGGCAACCAGCATTTCGGGCCTGGCAGAAAGCGCAGAAAATGACGACACAAAGCCCAGTCTGAAATCTGTGGCTAACGAAGCCGAGTACGACATGATCATGCAGGTGTTGCGGGATGTCAATTTTAATAAAAGCAAAGCCGCTCGTTTATTGAACATCGACAGAAAGACGCTTTATAATAAAATGAAGCAATTCGATATCTGAGCCGTAAAGCGGGACACATTATAATGAATAATAAAACCATACGGGTTCTTCTGGTCGATGACGATGAAGACGACTATTTCCTGACCAGGGAGTACTTTAACGACCTGGTCAACTGGAAATTCGATATTACCTGGTGCTCAACCTTCAAACTCGCCCAGGAACATATTCGCCAACACAAATACGATCTTTATCTGTTTGATTACCTGCTCGGTGAAAATACGGGCATCGACCTGATCGAGCTGGCCTGCCAGTTTGAGTGTGAGGAGCCGATTATTTTGCTGACAGGAAAAGGGGATACCAAAATCGCGGTGGAGGCATTGCGCCTTGGTGCTGCCGACTACCTGATCAAAAGTGAGCTGGATGCCGAGAAGCTGGAAAGAAGCATACGCTATGCCCTTGAAAGAACCTCGGTGATGAAAGCCTTGAAGCATAGTGAACGCAGGTACCGCCGTATTTTCGAGGAGTCCAATGATTTCCTGTTCATCTGTGACCTTTCCGGCAGTATTATTGACCTTAATACCTCAGCGAGTGCATTTACAGGGTTTTCTGAAGAAGAACTCAAACGCAAAACCATTCTTGAAGTCATTGAGGATTCACAGTTTGATGTGCTCTGGAGAAACATTGAAGATCAGCCCATTCACGATTACGAGGTAAAAGTACTGACCAAAGACGGAGACCGTAAATACTGCCTGTTTTCTGCATCTGTGGAAATTGACGAAGGCAGCCCGTATATACAGGGCCGGCTTCATGATATGACTGCCCGGAAGCAATCGGAGAAGGAGCGCCTGTTTTCAGAAAAGATGGCAGTGACCAACCGGCTCGTCCGCATGCTTGCACACGAAGTACGCAATCCGCTGACCAACGTGAACCTGTCGGCCGAGCAGCTTGAAATGGAGCTGGTAGATGATGATCAGAAGTTTTACACGCAAATTATCAAGAGGAACTGTAACCGGATCAATGACCTGATTACCCAGTTACTGCAGCCTTCCAATACCCTCGACGTAAACCTGGTCGAAAGTCCGATACATGCAGTACTTGTGGACGCCATTGGTGCAGCGCTGGACCGGGTACAGCTCAAACGCATACAGATTGTTAACGAGTTTGCTGACGACGACCTGATCATACCTTTGGATCCTGTATCATTGCAGATGGCCTTCCTGAACCTGATCACCAATGCGATCGAAGCCATGGAGGAAGACAGGGGCATTTTGCGCATCAGCACCCGGTTCCTGGGTGATGGTATCCAGGTTATTTTTGAAGATAACGGTTCCGGGATTGCAGAAGAACACATTGAGCGCATTTTCGAACCCTATTTTACGGGTAAAGACAATGGCATGGGCATTGGTCTTTCTACGACCATGAGCATTATCCATGCCCACCATGGCAAGATAGACGTACAGTCGAGCCTGGGCACGGGTACTACCTTCACCATCCATTTTCAGCCACCCAAATAGAATCCATTCCAACCTTAATGGTCCTGCAACGGTCCCGGTTTTGACGGCGTAGTGTCGATTAAAGCCGGGACCGTATGTTATGAAGCAAATCTTTACCCTGTTACTTTTCCTGGGCATACTGCCGCTCATGGCACAGGATGCTGATTATTACCGCAAGATTTACACGCGCCCGCTTAGCCCGGGACTTTATCATGCAGCAGCTGTTCCGGGAGGCGATAAAGATGCTAAGGTCCCAAACCGCTGGTATTTCGGAGTGGATGGCTTTCTGATCCGGGATGTGAATACGATCACCAGCAACTTTGATGAGCTGATCGGCACCGAGTCACCGGTATCAGCCTCCTGGGGCGTAAACGTGGGGTGGGTTCACCATGAAAACTGGACCATGGAGGCCACATATACTCGGTCCGCGATTCACAATATACTGATCGTCAACGGGTACAATCCGTTGCGGTACAATATTCAGAATGACAGGAACAACCTGATCCTTCGGGTAAAGCGACGATTGCTTTTTAACAAAAATGAATTGAGGCGCCCGGCATTCTGGATTGGCATAGGCGGGGGCATTGTCCCTAATTCGGGACGGCAGAAAGACTACTATGCATTTGAAGGATACCGGCAGGAAGGCAGGTGGCAACCGGTGGATACCCTGCATATGACCAGCAATTCCTACATCAGCAAGTCGGCAACCCTGCTTGCGGAAGTTTCGGCAGAGTATGTGGTAAAGGTGGCAAAGGTGGTTGACCTGAGTATTTTTGCGCGCAGGCAGTGGGGCTTCGGAACATCTGTTACCACGGACCTGGTGTACAGCATCAACAACCAGGTTGCCGACAGATCCACGATCACCGGCAAGGGTACCGGCCTGAACCTGGGCCTGTCGCTGCGTTACGTTTTCCACCTGGGTTCTGATTTCTCAGCATTGGATTTGAGATAAAACCAGATGCAAAGAGGACGTCCGCAGCATCAGTACGGACGTCCTTTCTCATTCACTATTCCCTGCTACCCGTCATCCTGCCCATTCTCCCGGCACTCCGGAGATTGAAAAATCTGTAAATAATGGGGAAGATCAGTAAGGTCAGCACGGTGGCAGTGATCAACCCGCCGATAACCACAATCGCCAGGGGCTTTTGCGTTTCAGAGCCTATCCCCGTGGAAGTAGCAGCAGGAAACAAGCCTATCGCCGCCATGAGGGCCGTCATCACCACAGGCCTGATCCTGGACTTGACGCCCTCCCGGATGGCATCGTCCAGCGACATCCGTTCAGCCAGGTTCTTGTTGAACACCGAGATCAGTATGACCCCGTTCTGCACACAAAGCCCGAAGAGCGCGATGAATCCCACACCTGCCGAAATTCCGAAGTTCATATGGGTTACATGCAGCGCCAGGATTCCACCGATCAATGCAAAAGGTACATTGACCAGCACCAGCCCTGCATCCTTGGCATTGCTGAACATGATAAAAAGAAGGATAAAAATACCTACAAGGCTGATCGGCACTACCTGACCGAGCCGCTCGGTAGCGCGTACCTGGTTCTCAAATTCACCTACCCACTCCACCGAGTATCCTTTGGGCAAATCGGTCAGCTTGGCTTTTACCCGCTGCTGTGCCTCCGCAATGGTACTGCCCAGGTCGCGGCCGCGCACCGAAAACTTCACGCCAATGAAACGCTTGTTGTTATCACGGTATACAAACGCAGGACCCGTTACCTTACGGATTGTGGAAATTTCTTTGAGCGGGATTTTGCTGCCCGTCATCGTGGGTACCATCAGCTGCTGAAGATCCTGCTCATCGCGGCGGTACTGCTCCTGGTAACGCAGCCGGATGTCGAACTTCCTTTCCCCTTCGTACAAAATGGAGGCTGTTTTCCCGCCGATGGCCATTTCAATCACTGCCTGGGCATCTGCGGTGCTTACGCCGTACTGCGCCATTTTATGATCATGCAACACCACACTGATCTCGGGCTGGCCGATGTTCCGGATGAGACCCAGGTCCTTGATACCATCCACATTCTTCACAGCACCCATTGCGATGGTGGCGTACTTTTCCAGCTCTTCCAGGTCATTCCCAAAAATCTTGATTCCATTGCTGGCCTTGTAACCGGCTACTGCTTCGGCCACGTTATCGACGATCGGCTGCGAATAGTTGTAAAGCACGCCTGGATATACGCTGAGGCGCTTGTTCATTTCGTCTGTGAGCTGCTCCACGCTGATCTTCCGCTTCCACTCGCTCTTGGGAACAAGGTCAACCTGGAACTGGCAGAAGTAAAAACCGTTGGGGTCGGTACCGTCATTGGAGCGTCCCACCTGCGAGAGTACCTGTCTTACTTCCGGGAAAGTCGAGAGGTCTGCACGGATATCGTGCGCCATTTTTACACTTTCGGGCAGGGACATGCTCATCGGCAGCTCGGCGGTCACCCACAATGCACCTTCATTGAGCTGGGGCAAAAACTCGGTACCGAGCAGCGTAGCCGAAAACAGGGATATTCCCATGAAAACCGAGGCGGCTATGATGCTGATCTTTTTTCGTCTGAAACACCATTCAAAACCATTGGTAACGATCCGGTTGAAGAAGTTGACGATAGGGTTGTTCTTTTCTTTTACATTTTTATTTAACAAAAAAGAACAAAGCACCGGCACCAGGGTAAGCGTGTAGAACAATGCACCCAGCAAAGCAAAACCCAGTGTATAGGCCAGCGGACTGAACATTTTACCTTCCACTTTCTGAAAACTGAAAATGGGGATCAAAGCCGTGATGATGATCAGCTTGGAAAAGAATATAGCCTTACCCAGCTCGCCGCCCGTCTTTTTGATCAGGCCGAGCTTGGATAAGGTATTATACCGCGCCATGCCCTTTCGGTGTGCCAGGTGATCAAGCGTCACGAAAATCCCCTCCACCATGACCACAGCCCCGTCAATAATAATCCCGAAGTCGATCGCACCCATGGAAAGCAGGTTGGCAGACATCCCTTTGAGACGCAGGCAGGTGAATGCAAAGAGCAGCGCCAGCGGGATGATGATGGAAACAATCATGGTTGTGCGCCAGTCGGCCATGAACAGGAATACGATCACGGTCACAAACACGATCCCTTCCACGAGGTTGTGCTTCACGGTATTGGCACAAAACTCAATGAGATTATCGCGATCGTAAAAAGTAACCATTTTGACGTCAGGCGGCAGTACTTTGGTGTTCAGCTCATGGATCTTCTCCTTGATCCGTCCCAATACCTCGCTCGGATTCTCTCCTTTTCGCTGTACCACAATGCCTTCCACGACGTCATCACGTGAGCCGAGCCCCACCTGTCCTACCCGCGGCAGGTCCGACTCGCGCACATCGGCCACGTCCTTCACCAGTACAGGGTAATCTTTTACATACTCCACAATGATATTCTGAATATCCTGCACGGATTCGAGCAGGCCGATACCTCG
The DNA here is from genome assembly GCF_016894445.1 of Dyadobacter sandarakinus. NCBI lineage: Bacteria > Pseudomonadati > Bacteroidota > Cytophagia > Cytophagales > Spirosomataceae > Dyadobacter > Dyadobacter sandarakinus. The sequence continues at coordinate 5,723,643 of NZ_CP056775.1, read as the reverse complement.
AACAACGTAAGCTTGTGCATTCTTCTCGATCACATCGCCACCCACATTTACGTTGCTCTTGGTAACTGCCTGGTACACTTCAAGAGGAGTTATGTTATACTTGGTAAGCTTGGTAGGGTTCACCTGAACCTCATATATCTTTTCGCGTCCGCCAAATGCAACCACGTCTGCCACACCGGGCACACTCCTCAGCTGACGGTCGATCACCCAGTTCTGAAGTGTGAGCAAATCGCGGCTGTCCCGGTCTTTACTTTCCAGCGAATACCTGAAAATCTCACCCGTAGGTCCGTAGGGAGGCTGTACCTCAGGCTCTACCCCCTCCGGCAACGATACGGTACGAAGCTGGTTGTACACTTGCTGCCGGGCGAAAAAATCCTCCACATCGTCATCAAAAATGATCTTGATGACAGACAATCCGAACATCGTAACACTGCGGACATTGGCCTTGCGCTGCACCGAGTTCATTGCAATTTCGACGGGCTGGGTTACAAAACGCTCAATCTCCTCGGCACTGCGCCCGTGCCACTGCGAGACGATAATGATCTGGGTATTGGTGACATCGGGAAAAGCTTCCAGCGGCGTGCTGCGGTAACTGACAATACCAGCCACGATCATCAACCCGGTCAGGAAAAAAATGAAAAAGCGGTTTTTTAGGGAAAATCCAACGATCCCCCGGATGAATTTATTCATGTGGCAATGATTGAATGACTGAATGACTGAATGATTGAATGGGGGAATTTTGAGTGAGCGAGTGAGTGAGTGACCGAATAGAAAAACATTCAGTCATTCAGTCATTCGGTCATTCAACATTCACCTGCTCACTCATTAATCGCATTATAAACCAGCAACTGATTCCTGGATATCACCCGCTCGCCGTCTTTGAGGCCGGCGCTGATGTAGGCGCGGTTGGTAACGGTGCGGTATACGTCCACGGACCGGGCTTCGATCTTGCTGGGACTTGTGAATACCAGCACCCAGTTTTTACTGCGGTCGAAAATGATGGCCTGGGAGGGTACTGCCTGCATTTTGATATCTTCTGCGAAGTTCAGCGATACGGTTGCATGCATTTCGGGTTTAAGGCGGAAGCCCACGTTTTGCAGCTGAATGCGGATGCGCATGGCGCGGGTCTCGGGGTCGAGGACATTGTAAATCTTGTCCACTTTCCCTTTAAAAACTTCGTCGGGAAAGCTGATGGTACGTACTTCTGCGGGCATACCGAGTTTGATGCGCGGAATGTCGCTTTCATTCACATTGGCCATCACCCACACATCGGCGATCTGGCCTACGGTAAAGAGGCTCTCCGTATTGTCCGAGCGGAGCTGCATGCCCCGGTTTACATTTTTATCAATGATAAATCCATTGATCGGCGACTTTACGACGTAGTTGGTGGATTTGCCTAACCCGTAAATGGAGAAAATCTCCTTCACCCTGCTCACCTCGGCCTGAGCCTTGTCCACCATCTGCCGGGCTGTAATCACATCCCGCTCAGGTACCAGCTGGCTTTCATACAAGTCTTCGGTAGATGTAAGATTTTTCTTGGCAATCAGCAGATCCGACTGCGCCTGGATCATTTCACGCTCAAAGTCAGCGACTTCGCCCGAGCGGATCACTGCCAGCTTCTGGCCTTTTTTTACATTGTCGCCCAGCTCAACGTCCACCTCTTCCACATTACCGCCCACCAGGGGAAATATCTTGATCACCTGGTTCTCGTCGGGTACCACCTTACCTACCAGCGTCAGCTCGTTCCGCACGGGTTCGGTTATCACGGTATCCAGCTTGATCCGGTGCATCATCGTGTCCGACAGCATGAATGCCTTGGAATCTACAGGCGCGTCGGTCTTTTTTTCACAGGAAGTCAGCCAGGTACAGGCGGTAGCAAGGATGACGATATACAGGGAATTTTTCATTGTATGTTAAATAATGACGATGCTGATTGATGTTCCGGGTCAATTGAAAAGCTCTTCCCCAACCACGAAGTTGAGTTCCTCGTATACTTTGATGCGGTCGGCCTGCAGGCGGTTATAGGCCCGCACACTTTCGTTGTAGGTTTCGATAAAGTCTATGAATTCGAGGAGGGTGATATTCCTTTTTTGAAAATTATCGTAAATGCCTTTGCTCAGCAGCTGAAACTGATCTGTAAACTGGCTTTCTACGCTCTGGTAGGCTTTTTCTGCGATGTTCACTTTTTGCACCGTCGCGGCTACCTCATTGCTGACACTGTTGACCTTGGCATTTTCAGCCGTTTTAAAATAGCTGATCGAGCTGCGTGCGGCTTTGATATTACCCTGATTGCGGTTGAAAAACGGCAAGGTCACCGCAGCATTTACGCCTACATAATTGTTGACATAGTTGCTGGCCTGGTCATAGATCACCCCTACCTGGATATCGGGACGTGCAAGTGCTTTCTGAAGCGTGTAATTCAGCTCCGCCTGCTTGGTCGACGACTGGATCACTTTCAGGTCGGCCCTGCTTTGCAATGCCTTATCTCTCAGCGCAGCAAGTGTGAGGTTCTGCATCTGGTACCGGCCGATCTCTGCACTGTCTACCAGGGCTTTTACAGGCTGTTCTACATTGAGCAGCGTGCGCAGATCGCGCTGGTTTTCCTGTAATTCGAGGAGGATTTCGGCCCGGTCATTGCTCAGCTGAAAAAGGAGTGCTTTCAGGCGCACAACCTCTTTGAGCGAAATATTCTTGCGCTCGTACTCCTTCTGAAATGCATTGACCGTGGTGTTGAGCGTAGCAATCTGGTTGTCGTACAGCCCAATGGTTTGTCCAAGAAAATGGGACTCAAAGAAAATCTGGCGTAATTCGAATTTGAGTGTACGGACCAGATCGTAAAACTGGTATTCCGTTTTACGGGTTGACTCCACGTCGAGCGCTACCTGCTTGTTGCGTTTGCCGGCCCGGGTGATCAGCTGATCGATGGTAAATGCTTTTTGACCGCCTTTTCCTACATCCAGAAAGCCGCGCGAAGGATTGTAGGCGCTGATTTCCACACCAAAGGTCGGATTGTTCCAGAGCCTGTCCTGCACCTCCACCGACTTGGCAATGTCGATCTGGTACTTTTCGGCGAGTATTTCAAGGTTATGTTGCAAAAACAGGCTGTCGGCCTGCCTGATATTGATGCTGAGCGTATCCTGTGCGTGTAGGGCAATGGAAAAGAGGATAAAAAGTCCGGTGATGTGAATCCGCATATGTTTGTTTTTAAACACTGCGATATTCCCACCTGCGGATTACAGGGCGCTTAGAATAAAGTTAGAAAAAAATTAGAAACTCAGATGTGGTACAACTGAACGCTGAATTCGCTGCCTTTGCCTACCTCGCTCGTAACCGAAATGGTACCCTGGTGCAGCTCCACAATCCGCTGACAAATGGACAGGCCGATCCCGAAGCCGGGGAGCTCGGCAGCATTGGACGATCTGAAAAATGGATTGAACACATGCGGCAGGTCTTCTTCACTGATCCCGATACCCTCATCCTTTACCTTCACGGTACACGACTTTTCATCAGACGATATCAGGATTTGGGCCTTGTGGTCGGCGGAGTACTTGCATGCATTGTCAAGCAGGTTTGAAAACACCCTTTTCAGCAACTCTTCGTTTCCCTTGATCACCGTCTCGTTCTCGTTCTCGGGTATTTTCTCGTAATCAATGGTAATGCGGTAGCCCGGATGGAGCGAGAGCAATTCTTCCTGCGCCAGGAAAGCGAGGTCTTCAATGTGTACCGGTGCCATTTTCATTTTACCCATATTCTCATACGACCTTGCCAGAAAAAGCAGGTTGTTGGTAATGCTGATCAGCCGCTCGGTATCGGAGGCCAGGTTGGTAAACACCTCTTCCAGCTGCATGTTATCCCGGGCAAACCGCTGGCCGAGCTGGATCTCGGACTTCAATGCCGCAAGCGGTGTGCGCAGCTCATGGGAGGCGTGGGACACAAAGCTTTTCTGCTGCTCAAATGCCTGATTAAGCCGGTACAGCATCATATTGAAATTCATGGCCAGGCGCGCAATCTCATCTTTCCCGTTCCCCTCGTCGAGCTTTTGCGAAAGGTTTTGGGCGGTAATCAGCGATACACCCTGGTTAATGCGGTTGATCGGCCGCAATGCATTGCCGGCAAAGTAAATCCCCAATCCGATGGTTACTGCAATGCCGGCCAGCAGGCCCCAGCCGAGGGTACTTTTCAGGTTTTCGAGCTTGCTGTGACCGAAAGTGTCAAATGCAGAGGCGAGTACCACTAGCGGCTCGTCACCCTCCTCGTACAGCAGGCCGATCACCTCGTTTTCGGCCTGGTGAAATTCCATATAATGTTGCTGGCGGACCTCATCCAGCAGGGCCGACTGGTACGTAAGCAACTTATCGTCAACGCTTGAATAAATCAGGTCGTTTTTGGAATTGAAAATAAGCACCTTCTCGTCCAGCATTTCAGAAAGGGTATTCTGGTCGATGGCTTTCAGAAGGTCCTTATCAATACCCTTCACTTTTACCAGGAGGCGGCAGGTAGTACTGGCCCGGCCACGCAGACGATCATAAAATTCCTCCTGCCGGTAATGCTCAGAAATGCTGTAAATGGCAATGGAAAAAAGCATCAGTACCGCCGCTACCAACAGCGTAAACTGACCCGCAAGACGGTCTTTGATCTTCATGGGGAGGTACTATTCTTCTTTGAGAATATAGCCCATACCGGGACGGGTATGGATCAGTTTGGTGGAAAAATCTTTGTCCACTTTCTTACGCAAATAGTTGATATACACCTCTACTACATTCGTACCCGGATCAAAGTTGAGGTGCCAGACGTGCTCGGCCAGGTCCATTTTAGACACTACCCTGCCGCGGTGAAGCATAAAATATTCAAGCAGTGCAAACTCTTTGGCAGTCAGGTCGATGGCATTGCCGCCCCGCTTCACCTGCTTGGTACCCAGGTTCATTTCCAGGTCGGATATGCGCAGGATTTTATCGGGTGTTTCGGGGTTGATCAGCTCGGCAACACGCAATGCAGCCTGTATGCGCGCCAGCAGTTCACGGAAATCAAACGGTTTCACAATGTAATCATCAGCACCCCGGCTCAGCCCTTCCACTTTGTCTTCAATTTCCCCGAAAGCAGTGAGCATAATAATGGGAAGTGAAGGCTTGTACTGCCTGATCTGCTGACAGACGTCATAGCCCTTCATACCGGGCAGGTTTACATCCAGCAGCACCAGGTCGAACTTCTTTTCGAGTGCGAGCTGCTTGCCCGTAATACCATCGTAAGCGATTTCTGCTTCAAAGCTTTCTACTACCAGTCCCCGGTAAATGTTCTGGGCGATCCTACGGTCGTCTTCAACAATCAGGATTTTTTTCATACACGTGCCATGTGCCCCGCGATGGCTGTTTTGTCCGGGCGCACATTTGTAAATATACCATTATTCCATTGCCTGCAAGTGCAACCCGCCGGTCATAGGATCAGCAAACCACCCTCTTTCAGCTCCTGCCAGGTGCGCGATTGTGTAAAAACATCAAAGTTTCCCAGCCCCTCAGATTCAAATGTACGCTTCAATGCATCGAGCGGATAAGGCTCGGGATTGGACACAAGCAGGTGCGGAAATACATCTGACAGCCAGTCGGCAAAAGGTACGCTGGTTTCGATTGCCCACTCTTTTTTCTTGTTGTAAAAAACCATTTCCGCCACCTTATGCATGTTTTTGCCTCTTTGCTCTTCATACACGGAAACTTCGGGCAGACTGCCGAGCCACACTGCCACTGCATTGGGCCGGGCGGGTGCCTCAGGTTCCCGGACGCTGCGCTCAATGTACCGGGGTGAAACCGAGGGTGGTGGCACCGGAAAGTCGAACCAGCGGGACAATGGAAAATCGAGGCACACGCCGTGCATGTAGTTAAAAAGCGATTTGCGGAGCCCCTCCGCAAAGAGGTCATGATCCGCTCCGAGCGGATCGTCATGGTCGAGATCGTTGTTTGCGAAAGTACCGGTAGCAGGTCCCAGCCGCATGACATCGAAGCCTTCGGGATGCAGCCCTACGGGACTGTGGGCCGTCATCGCAAAGCGGTGCCAGAAACCCGACTGCACGATGCCCAGCTCAAAAAGCTGCCGGACCATTTCGAGTGCATCAATGGTTTCCTGGGCTGTTTGCGTGGGAAAACCGTACATCAGGTAAGCATGCACCATAATGCCGGCCTGGGTAAATGCATCAGCGACGCGGGCTACCTGCGCCACGGTCACGCCTTTTTTCATGCGTTCCAGGAGCCTGTCCGAAGCTACTTCGAGTCCGCCCGAAATAGCAATGCAGCCCGAAGCTTTCAGGAGCAGGCAGAGGTCGTAGGTAAAGTTCTTTTCAAAACGGATGTTCGTCCACCAGACAACCGTCAGCTTTCTTCTCAGGATTTCCAGCGCGAGGTCGCGCAGCAAGGCAGGAGGCGCGGCTTCATCTACAAAGTGAAAGCCATTCTGCTGCGTCTGCTCAATGATTTCTTCGATCCGGTCACACAGCAGCGAGGCCGTCACAGGCTCATACCGGCGAATGTAATCGAGGGATATATCACAAAAGGAGCACTTTCCCCAGTAGCAGCCATGCGCCAGTGTAAGCTTGTTCCAGCGGCCGTCACTCCACAGCCTGTGCATTGGATTTACAATCTCAATGACCGAAAGGTAATCGTGCAGGAGCAGGTCGCTGTAATCCGGCGTGCCGGTATCGCGCTGAGCGATGTCCTTTTCCTTGGCTCCGTTGTGGTACACAACCGTGCCCTCCACCCTTGAATACACTCTTTTGAGCCGGCTCAGCTCCCGGTGGCCATCGAGGTGGTCCAGCAGGGAGAGCAGTGGTGCCTCGCCATCGTCCAGACAAACAAAATCAATATAATTGAACACCCGGGGTTCTTTCAGAGAGCGCAGCTCAGTGTTGGCATACCCTCCGCCCATTACGACCCGGATATCGGGATAATGTTTTTTGATATACTGCCCGCATTTGAAACCTCCGTACAGGTTGCCCGGAAAAGGAACCGAGATACACACAATGCCCGGCTCAAACTTCCTGATCTTCTGGTCGAGCAGGTCCGTCAGTATTGTGGATAGAATGGTATCCTGTGCTTCCAGTGCCTGTTCGATGGCATCAAAGCCCGATGCTGAGCGGCCCAGTCGCTCGGCATACCGGCTGAACCCGAAATGCGGATCGACAGCTTCCTGAATGAGATCACCCAGGTCTTCGAGGTACAAGGTAGCCAGGTGCCTTGCCTTATCGTGAATTCCCATTGTCCCAAAAGCCCAGTCCATATCTGCAAGAGCCGCAAAACGGCTGGCTTCGGGCAGGTAACTACGGTCACAGATGCTATGGGCAAGGGTTGGATTGGTGTTTTTCAAAAACCGGATGACGGGATCAATGGTACTGATGTACTCATCGCGCAAGGCATAAATGCGGAAACTGTTTTCGGTCAGTTCTGCGTCGGAGGCTTCCAGTTCTGCAAAAAGCTTTTTCAAACCTTTGGAAGAAAACAGCGCCAGGATCACCTCAATACCCAGATCAGCCTGGTATGATTCCCTGCCCAGCGTGTTCAGAAAGCCTTTGAGGTAGGCAGTCGCAGGATACGGGGTGTTCAGCTGGGTGAACGGGGGAGTAATCAGCAGTGTCTTTAACAAAATACCTCAGTCAGTTGGAAGTGCAAAGTTACAAGTACCCGGCCACATTTGTGCTAGGAGCGGCGGTTTGGGAAGGTGGTTTGCATTTTCCATACAAAGTAGCTCCGGCCCTCTGTGCAAAACTATTTTACATTACCTTAATCGCCCCGGCAGGTCTGATCCGGCCGGTTTCGTGTATTATTGGGTGAAACTAAACTTTTCATAATGCGCTTAGCTCTTGTCCTGACGGTCTGCCTCTGCTCTTTTGCCGCATCTGCTCAAAATAAAACATACCCTGCCTCGGGTTTCCCCGATCGCATGATCCTGGGGTATAAAGGAGATCCCGCAACCACACAGGCCGTCAACTGGCGGACAGACTCTACGGTAAGCCAGGGTGTGGCGGCTATTCACGAGGCCGATGCATCGCCTGATTTTACTACCAAAGCCAGCCTGGTACAGGCAACCAGCCAACCGGTTACGCCCGACGGCCGCCAGGTGGTGTACCATGAGGTAAACTTTACCGGTCTGAAACCTGCCACGCAGTATGCTTACCGGGTTGGGGATGGTACACGATGGAGCGAGTGGTTCCATTTTACAACCGCCGCAGACAAGCCTGCACCCATATCGTTCCTGTACTTTGGCGATGCGCAGAATGACATCCGCTCACTCTGGTCACGCGCGATCCGCGGGGCATTTGCTACTTTGCCCAAAGCCAACTTCATTATCCATGCAGGTGACCTGATCAACCGGTCGAATACGGATTATGAATGGGGCGAATGGTTTGAAGCGGGCGGGTGGATCAACGGGATGATACCTAACTTACCAGTACCGGGCAATCATGAGTATTTCAGGGACGGCTTAAAGGAAAAAGTATCGAAACACTGGCGGCCACAGTTTGCATTGCCTGAAAATGGTCTGGAAGGACTGCTGGAAACCGTGTATTTTATAGACTACCAGGGTACCCGGTTTGTATTCCTGAATTCGGAAGAAGCTACTTTGGGCAAAAGACATCTGAATGAGCAGGCTGAATGGTTTGAAAATACTGTTAAAAATAATCCGAACCGCTGGACGGTCGTGGTGCACCACCACCCGATATACTCGACTAAAAAGGGGCGCGACAATGACGAGTGGCGCGAGAAGATGGAGCCTTTATACAAAAAATACAAAGTGGATATCGTACTGCAGGGCCATGATCATACCTATGGGCGCGGCATTAACATGCCCGTCGGACAAAGCCGGAAAAAACCGGACGGGCCGATTTATGTGGTATCCGTAAGCGGTCCGAAAATGTACGACATCGGCTTGCAGGACTGGATGGACCGGGCAGCTTCCAATACGCAGCTCTACCAGGTTATCACAATTGACGAAGGCAAGCTGGCCTTCAAGGCATATACCGTAACCGGCGAGCTTTATGATGCTTTTGAGCTGAACAAAGATGCAAACGGAAGCAATACGCTCACAGAACTATCGGACAGCCTGAAAACCGAGGAGCGGCTCAGCCTGCCCGAACGTTATGAAAAGACCTTCAAAGAGGCCGAGCTGAAAGAGTACAACGAGCGGTTTCAGGAGTATAAAAAGCGCAAGGGACTGAAATAGAAAATACCTGTCACTTTACTTTTTTACCGCCCAGAAGATCGCATTTTTAAACATTGTCTTGTACACAACACTCTCAAACAAAACCGGAGAGTGCCCCATGAAGATGTACACATTTTTCGCTTTCATCTTCGGATTGGACCAGATGACGGGATGATCTCCCATTTTGACCTTCGAATCGGGTGAGTAAGTGGATTCGTCCACACTGGCGATCACATGCACATTCGGCCGCGGACTTTTGTCGTAGCTGTACCATTCTTCTTTCTGCACCAAAAAAGAAGCGGGTACCCCCGCCATGACGGGATGTTTGCGATCTTCAACACGTACCGTGGCCGAAGCAAAACCGGGAATGTAATTTTTGTACCGGATACCTCCCATGAAGTCCGCAAACCAGGGCCAGATCTTGTACCCGTCGAACTCGCCCAGCAAGGTAGCATGGTGAAACCCGATCCAGCCACCTTTACCTTCCTGAATGTACTTTTCAAATGCAGCCGCAGCTGCCGGCTTCCAGGCGTAGGGCACATAGTCAAGCTGTATGATCAGCTGGTAGCTGGCGAGGTAGGTGTCATTGATCGGATCAGTATTTGAAATGTAGTCCACAGCAAAGTTGTTTTTGGCTGCCAGGGAATCAAGCCAGACCTTCGCTGCTTTGGAATATTCGATATGATGCCCACCGGGCTCAGCCATCGCGAGCACGCGGTAAGCCTGTGAACATACCGGCACATGAGCGGCCAGGAGAAATGCCAGTAACAGGAACAGCTTGTGCAAACGCATGCCGGATTGATTCTTCATAGGGTAAAGACAGAAAGTTATTTTAAAACAGGCAAAACCACGTGACTACCCTCCGCACCTCCCTGGTGCAGGGTAATTCCGGCACTCTGGAAGTCGGACTCACTGGCTTCAAAAATATTCATGAACTTTTGCGGATTGCGGTCCACCAGCGGAAACCAGCTGCTTTGTACCTGCACCATGATACGGTGTCCTTTCTTGAAAGTATGCGCTGTTTCGTTGAGCTTTACGGTTACTTTTTCGGGCTTGTTCCGGGCAAAAGGCTCTGGATTTGAAAAGCTGTTCCTGAACTTGCCGCGGAGCACTTCGGCCCGCACAAGCTGCTGGTAGCCGTCCATAACGACGGGCTTATCGCCCTCCCGGGCAGGCGGCAAAGTGGCTCCGACAGGCCATACGTCAATCAGTTTTACAATAAAATCAGCATCGGAGCCTGTCATGGACACCAGCAGGTTGGCCACAATTTCACCGGTAATGGTGATGTCTTTCGTAAGTGAATCGGTTGAAAAACTCAGCACATCGGGCCGGGATGATGCAAAGCGTTGATCTTCCGCCATGTACTTGTTGTTGCGGTGACCGCTTGTAACGCTGGTATATGGCACAGGATTGGCCGGCTCACTGGTGTACTCCGATTTGCTTTCGGTTCTGCCGGCAGCCTCGGTCAGCTTTCCGCCGCTATGCAAATACAGCGGCATGGGCTGCATATTTTTGGGTGGCCACACGTCGTAGGTTTTCCATTGATTGGAGCCGGTTTCAAAAACGGTTACCTCAGCCTGGTCGAAAGTACCGGTGCCTTTCAGGTAGTAGTTAAAAAAACGTGTTTCTATTTCTTCCTGGAAAAACTTGTTCACATCCGCGCCAAACTGGTACTCTGCAAAGGATTTCCACGAAGAAGCCGCCCATCCGCCGTGGGTCCACGGGCCCATCACAAGCCTGCTGTTATTGCCGGGCGATTGTTTTTCAATGGCCGAGTAGGTTTTCAGTGCACCGTAAAGATCCTCCGCATCAAACCATCCTCCTACCACCAGCACGGCAGGTTTGATATTATTTAAATGCTTTTTGATGTTGCGCGACTGCCAGAACTCATCATAAACGGGATGCGCCACTACCTGCCGCCAGGTACTGTTCGGATCCGAAAAGTAGGCGCTGGTATTGGCTTTTTTCAGTGGCCCGAAATCAAGAAAATACTTGTAGGCGTCCTGGTAGGATGCATTGAAAAAAGACTTGTAATTCTCCCCGTTTTCACTTTTTGGCCCGTCAAAACCGCTGTAAAAACTGAAATTGTCGAGCAGAAAAAAAGCACCGTTGTGATAGCAATCGTCGCCGATGAACTCGTCGGACATAGGTGCCTGCGGCGACACGGCTACCAGCGCGGGATGGGCATCGGGCAGGGCAGCTGATGAGTAAAACCCCGGAAAAGATATGCCCGACTGACCTACCTTTCCATTGTTCCGGGTATTTTTCAGCAGCCACGTGATGGTATCGTAGGTATCACTTGATTCGTCCACATCCCTGTTACCAGATTTTTTGTCGATAGCAGGCGTCATCTCGCGAAAGTTACCTTCACTTTTGTAACGGCCACGTGCATCCTGGTAAACAAAGATGTACTTTTCGCGCATCAGCATCGGATTGGGTCCAAGGCTGCGACGGTAATTGGCGATCCCATAAGGCGCTACCGAGTAAGGCGTACGCTGCATCAGGATCGGGTATGTCCGGGAGGAGTCACGGGGCGAATAAATGGCGGTAAACAGTCTTACGCCATCACGCATGGTAATGTATTGTTCGGTTTTGTAATAGTTGGCTTTAATCCAACTGGTGTCGGCAGCCGATCGCGGCTGAGCCCTGGCTGAAAATGCAACAATCAGAAGCAAACAACCGAATATACCTGTTTTCATGACAGTCTGTAAGTGAAGATGAGCACTGATCAAAATTAAGGAAGAAAGTGTTAGAAAACTTTTTACCTTCCTGCCCAATTGAGCCTCACAGCTAAACAATGAGACGTATTTTAATAAAATTCATCATGATATTCCTGATTTTTGTGGCAGTGCTGGCAGGGGCAGTGCTTATTTTTATGCAGCAGCCCGAGTTTGGCCGGCTGCCCTCCGGTACGCGGCTCGAACGCATCAAACAATCCCCTAACTTCCGCGACGGCCAGTTCAAGAACCAGAGCATTACTCCGGACCTGACAGAAGGGTCCAACTACCTGAAAGTACTGGTGAAGTTTTTCTTTGGTAAAAGCAAATACAACATTCCCGCTGCCACAATCCCATCCCAAAAAACAGATTTGCTGCATTTGAGACCAGATGAAAATGTGCTGGTATGGTTTGGGCATTCCTCCTATTTCATGCAGATCGACGGCAAGACCTTTCTGGCAGACCCCGTTTTCAGCGGCAGCGCCTCTCCCATTCACTTTACTACACCCAGCTTCAAAGGTACCGACGTATATACGGTTGAGGAGTTTCCCGCGATAGACTATCTGCTGATTTCTCACGACCACTGGGACCACCTGGATTACCGCACGGTGATGAAACTGAAGGCGAAAGTGGGTAAGGTGATTACCGGCCTGGGTACCGGTGAGCATTTTGAAAGATGGGGATACGATATGACCAGGGTGGAAGAAAAAGACTGGAACGAAACTGTAGACCTGGGTAGTGGTTTTAAAGTGAACGTGACACCCGGCCGGCACTTTTCGGGCCGGGGTCTCAGCCGGAACAAGGCTTTGTGGGTTTCATTTGTGCTGCAAACGCCTACCATGAAGGTCTTTATCGGAGGCGACTCGGGATATGACAAGCACTTTAAGCAGATCGGGGAACAATTTGGTCCTTTTGACCTGGCCCTGCTGGAATGCGGCCAATACAATGAAGCCTGGAAATACATTCATATGATGCCCGAAGAAACGGTGACGGCCGCAGGGGAGTTGCGGGCTGCCAGGCTCATGCCGGTTCACTGGTCTAAGTTCTCGCTCGCGCTCCATGACTGGAATGAGCCAATCCAGCGCGCGGTAACCGAAGCACGCAGGCAGCATATGCCGCTCGTCACACCCATGATCGGCCAGAAAGTAGACCTGAAAGGATCGCAGACATTTTCTGAATGGTGGCAGGTACCGGCATTACAGCCGGAGTGACACTAGAATAAATAAAGTTTTAAAAAAGTAACAATTTTGTTACTTTTGATCATTACTACACACTATTCTTTTCATAATGACTTCAAAAGAACTTTTGAAGCTGCTCAGGCAGGATGGCTGGATTGAAAAATGTCAGAAAGGAAGTCACCTTCAAATGGAACATCCATTGAAAAAAGGCAAGGTTACACTACCGATGCACAGCGGAGATCTTAAACCGGGAACATTAAACAGTATTTTGAAGCAAGCAGGATTGAAGTAAATACACCATGATTATGGAAGTTGTACAACAGTTTGAAACAAAAACCCTGATCACGCTGATCGTAGAAAGTGGGGAAGGAATGCTTTGGGGCAGGGTACTTTTTGATGATAACCTTATTGTTGAAGAGGCTGAATCTGTTGATGCGCTTTTGGTAAAAATAAAACAGCTACTATTAGATTTTCATGCCTTGGAGCCTGATTCATATGAAATGAGGATTGAATATGATCTGACCGCTTTCTTTGAACAATTCAACTTTCTGAAGATCACCCGGATTGCGGAAATGACCGGATTGAATGGTAGCCTCCTCAGGCAATATGCAGCGGGTAAGAAACATCCTTCCGCCAGGCAAGCCGAGCGCATTGAAGCTACCATCCGGCAACTTGCCCTGCAACTCTCCGAAGTACATATTTATGCACATTAAAAAAACACTCAGCCCCGGCTTGCGCCGGGGCTGAGTGTTTTAAGCTTTTTACAAAACAAACTAATTTACCTTGGTAAAACGAAGCTTGTTTTCTTCACCTTCGTGGGAGATTTTCAGAAAGTAATTGCCTGCGGGAAAACGCTTTACGTTGATGCGATGGCTGTTTTTACCCTCTGTAATCCTGATCTGCGAAGCTCCTACGGCCACACCCGCATTGTTATAAATATGAACTTCCGACAAGCCTGAAGTACGTGATGAAAACTGTACGTCCACATATTCCTGGGCAGGATTGGGCGCCACAATCGTCTGTGTGAGGAGCATCGGATTTACTGAAATGATCTTGCTCTTCGTGAAAGTACCATCTGCATCAATTTGCTTTAACTGGTAGTAGTTGATGCCCATCAAAGGGTTTTCGTCGGTGAAGTGGTACCAGCCTGTACGCTGGTCAAGCAGCGCTACCTTCCCGATTGTCCGGCCGTTTTTGAGCTGCTCATCATAGCGCAGGATCTCAAATTCTTTGCCGTCCTGCTCCGCCACTACTTCCCAGCTCAGCTCCACACCTTTCTCTGCCACTTTCCCTTCGAAATTAGCAATCGTAATGGGAAGCGGGAGGTTGATCCCGAACCGTGTGGCGCTGGCAGTTGACTTGCAGTTGCCGCCCGTGATCTGCAGGGTATACACACCATTGGGCAAGGTGGCAAATTGTGCAGTCGGATGATTGCTCTGCGGCGCAACCCGGTTCTGACGTACCGGTGTTGTTCCGTCCATGATCTTCCAGTCAATGGCAAAGATGTTTTCACCATCAAACAAAAATTCGACAGCGTTATTGTTGCTGCTGAGTACAGACACCAGGTTAGGGCCGCGCTGGCAGGTCGGACGGGTATCTGTGGCTGATACGCTGAATGCCTGTGTCACGGGAGCAGCCTTGCAATCTACGGGTGTAACTTCCAGCGTGTAATTTCCATTATTAAGGTAGTTAAATACCAGTGCAGCTGAGTTGTTGCTGATGTAATCCGTTTGTCCGCTGGCCACTGCGTATGAATTTTGCAGAATGCGCCATGAGAAAATATGCAGGTTAGATCCACCGTATGCTATGGTTGCGCTGGCAGGTGTAATGTTGCTGATGCCGTTGATGGCGGGACCGTTCTGACAGTTGGGGATGCCTGGCTGCTCAATAGTAAATGCTGTGGAGCTGATGGTAGACGAACAGTTTCCGCCTTCAATTTCGAGGATGTAGGTACCCGGTGATAGTGATAAGTATCCGATGGTAACGCTGGTACTTCCTCCCAGATCAATGGTCGTGCCGGAGCGCACCTCTGTACCATTGGATTTGATCCGCCACTTGATCGTGCTGATGCCACTTCCGGTATAGTTGAATCGCAGACCTGTTTGGCTGATGTTACCCGGACTTCCACTCAGTACAGGACCAGAGGGACAATTGGAATCTGCCAGCGGCGTAGCAGGCTTAGGTGCAACCGGCCAGAAACAACCATTGAGCATGTCAAGTGTAAATTTGCCCTTGTATTTAGCATCCATGGTACTGCCGTGCGCCTCCTGGATGGTTTCGGGCATGAGGCTCATAGTGTAGTTGTCATTACGGGTATCATTAATCC
Source organism: Dyadobacter sandarakinus (assembly GCF_016894445.1). NCBI lineage: Bacteria > Pseudomonadati > Bacteroidota > Cytophagia > Cytophagales > Spirosomataceae > Dyadobacter > Dyadobacter sandarakinus. The sequence continues at coordinate 5,708,245 of NZ_CP056775.1, read as the reverse complement.
CCTGCTTGATCATGACGCGGAGCAGGCCGTCTACATATTTGATGTACTGAAAAGTCTGTGCTCCGTTATCCACGAACACTCCAAGCCTGTCGCCATTGACCATATCAATGTTGTTACAGGTGATCACATCGCCGCGCCGGCCGAGCAGATTGACCCGCGCCGTGCTGGGATCGACGGGATTGACGCAGGCATTGATCAGCACATCGTTCTGACTGGTAGCAGGAAAAGTGCCTTCTTTCAGGTGAAAAAGAATGAAAATATTACCTGAGACTTCACCGGCCCAGTTCAGATAAATGCGGTTTTCTGTAATGCGGGTATAAACAGGCCGGTCGTCCTGGGTTCTTCCGAGATACTCGCCGTCGGTCCATATACGCCCGCCACAGGAAACCCTGGCAGCCAGTGGCGCAGCTGCTTCGGCGGTTCTTTTGGTTGAAATGGTAAAAGGCGCATCGTCCGGATTAACATAGGGATTTGCAATCGTGTAGGAATTGTTCAGATCCAGAAGTGTAGCCGAACCACCCTTTCCTTCATTTTCATCAACATCATTCACAAGCAGACTGTCAGTACCACCCGATACATTCACCATGCTGTCTATTGGAGCTGCCGCCAACGGACACACAATCCCTCCCGCAATAACAAGTTTGAGTAAAAAATTCATAGCCTGTAAAGATTTGTTCACAATTCGTTACGCAAAAAACATGACTTATTTATTAAATAATTCTATTTTTTAAGTCAAATATACTACAAACTATTACAAATACATTTGCAAGACGCAGGATAATGCAACCTTGCAACCGGGTACAAGATGAAGGCTTGCCGGAAATGCTTGAAAGAGAGGAAAGTGCAGGTGTAGTGTGAAAGCGAATAAAACAAAAAAACCGTCCTGAAACAAGACGGTTTTTGCAATGATTGAAAGTGCTCTCGCACGGTTTTGTGACCCATAGGGGAATCGAACCCCTGTTTCAACCGTGAAAGGGTCGTGTCCTAACCGCTAGACGAATGGGCCGACTGGTCTCCTACTTCGCGCGTTTTTCAAGCACTTTCTTTCACTTTCTCGCTTCCTTTTCCGAAAACGTGGTGCAAAGATGCAGGCTCGGATTTTAAATAACAAGCCGCTGACGCAAATAAAATTCAACTATTTTCTATGACTCTCATTTCCAGTACCTTCAAAACAAAACTTTTTTTAATCAATACCGGCAAGCCCATTAAATAGCTTCAACTTTCTAAATTTGGGCTTCCCGGTATCAAACTGTTTCCCATGCTCAGAGTTATCCGCATTATCCTGTTCCTGACCATTACCCATCAAACCTTTGCCCAGACCTCCTCTCCCGAGCAGTTCCTGGGTTATCCGCTTGGCGCCAAGTTTACTTTTCACAGCCAGATCATTGATTACTTCCGGCTGGTACAATCGCAAAATCCGGGTCAGATGAAGCTGGTACAGTATGGCTCCACGAATGAAGGACGGCCGCTGATGCTTGCTTTTATTTCCTCGGCCGAAAACATCAGTAAACTGGAAACGATACGGACGAATCACCTGAAAAGCATCGGGATGCTCGAAGGAAAGCCCGATGCCAGTGTCCCGCCCATTGTATGGCTGAGCTACAATGTACATGGTAACGAGTCGGTTTCGGCTAATGTGAGTATGCAGGTGATCTTCGAACTGCTGAACAAGCAGAATGCTCTCACCCAGGATTTCCTCAAAAACATGGTGATCCTGATTGATCCGTGCATTAATCCTGATGGCTATGAACGATATACGCAATGGTACAACCGCGTACAAAATGCCATTCCCGATGCCACACCGTTTGGCCTCGAACATGATGAGCCCTGGCCGGGCGGGCGGTTTAATCACTATCTTTTTGACCTGAACCGCGACTGGGCCTGGCAGACACAGAAGGAAACCCGGGAGCGCATTGTGGTTTACAATCAATGGATGCCCCATTTCCATGCAGACTTTCACGAAATGGGTCCGTCGAGAAGCTACTACTTCCCTCCCGCAGCGAAACCTTACCACAAAGATATCACCGCGTGGCAACGCCAGTTCAACAACCTGATCGGCGAGTACTGCCGCAAGTATTTTGATAAAAACAACTGGGCGTACTTTACGCGCTACAACTACGACCTCTTTTACCCAAGCTACGGCGATACCTGGCCTACCATGAACGGGGCGATCGGAGTAACTTACGAGCAGGGCGGCGGCGGCCGGGCCGGGCTGGGTATCGAACGCAAGGATGAAAACGATACACTGACGCTGAAAAACCGCATTGACCACCATTATGCCACCAGCCTGGCTACACTGGAAGCTGTACTTTCTCAAAAAGAAAAAGTAGTTAGTGAGTTTATTAAATTCCATGCCGATGCAGCCACTGCACCTGCGGGCGTTTTCAAATCCTACATCGTAAAAACAAAAGGCAGCGAGGAGCGTGTGCGCTATTTTGCAGAGTGGCTGGGCAGGCAGGGCATTACTTTCGGCGTAGCAGGCAAGTCGATTTCCACGCGCGGCACCGACCTGGTAAACGTTTCCGAGGAAGCCTTGAAAATTGAAAGCAATGATCTGCTGATCAGTGCCTACCAGCCTAAATCAAACCTGCTGCGGGTACTGTTTGAACCAAGACCTGTATTGGAAGACTCGGTGACTTACGATGTAACCAGCTGGGGACTGGGTTACATTTTTGGTCTGAAAGCCTATGGTGTTAAAGAAAAGCTGGTACCAGCGGCCTATCAGCCTGTTAAAGTTGAAAATACACCTTCTGCCGCGCCTGTATATGCCTACCTGGCACGGTGGTCGGAAGTGGAAGATGCCAGGTTTCTGGCCGAGCTGCTCAGGAATCGCCTCCTTGTCAAAACATCCAATGTACCTTTTGAAACTGATAAGATTACGTTTGATGCCGGTACACTGGTAATTACCAAAAAAGGGAACGAACGTCCCGATTTCGACAAAGTTGTTACTGCAATCGCCAACAAGCATCACGTAAAACTGACTCCTGTGGCCACGGGCTTTGTGACTTCCGGAGCCGATTTCGGTGACGACCATGTAGCTTCTATGACGGCACCAAAAGTAGTCGCTGTATCCGGAAACGGAATTTCTCCCACTTCTTTCGGGGCAGTATGGCACTACTTTGAGCAGCAGATTCAGTATCCGCTCACCATCGTGGACGGAAGCCGGCTCGCATCCCTGCCCTGGAATGAAATAGACGTGTTGATCCTCCCCGATGGCCGGTACAGCGACCTGCTTGGCGACAAGCAACTGGATGCACTTCAAAGCTGGATCAGGAACGGCGGCAGGCTGATCGCCATGGAGCGCGCAACCGACGCATTTATCGGAAAGGGCGCTTTTGCATTGTCACGGAAAACTTCTGACAAGAAAAAAGACGAAAATCCACTCAGAAAATATGCAGACCAGGAACGTGAGGAAGCCGGCGAAACCTCACCGGGAAGCATGTTTATGGTCAATATGGACGCTACACACCCGCTGGCATTCGGTTGTTCAAAAGAATACGTCACGCTTGTTCGCGATGCTTATGAGCGCGATTACCTGAAAGATGGCTGGAATGTAGGCTACCTGGCTGAAAACAACTACCGGGCCGGGTTTGTTGGTGCAAAAATGGCAGGCAAGCTAAAAAACACGCTGATCTTCGGCGTACAGGAACTCGGCCGCGGCAAAGTGATCTACATGATGGACGATCCCGTATTCCGGTCCATGCTTTACAACGGGCAAGTTTTGTTTAGCAATGCAGTGTTTAGGTGAGGGGGGAGTTTTGAATAACTGAATGACTGAATGATTGAATAGTTTAGTTGTGAGTGAGTGAGGGAGCGAGTGAGTGAATTTTGAATGACTGAATGAATGAATGACTGAATTTTGAGTGAGTGAATTAGTGAGTGAGTGAGTAGATTTGGAATGGTTGAATGTGAGTGAGTGAATTAGCGAGTGAGTGAGTAGATTTTGAATGGTTGAATGTGAGTGCATGAATGATCGAGTTTTTAGTTAGTGTTTGAAGTTTGAGTGAATAGTGGTTTAGCATTCATCCATTCAAAACTCACTAATTCTTTGATTTACTACCTTCAAATTCACTCATTCAAAATTCAGTCATTCAGAACTCAACGTGCAATCATTCAGTTATTTAGTTACTTAAAATCCAGCCATTCAGTTGTTCAAAATTCACTCACTCACTCGCTAATTCAGTAATTTAAAATTCATTCAGTCATTCAATCATTTACTCGCTCAGAATGCAATCGTTCAAAATTCATTCACTCACTCCCTCACTAATTCACTCACTCAAAATTCAATCATTCAGTCATTCACTCATTCAGTCATTAAAACTCCTAACCGCCATCTCATACCCCCTCATCCCCAGCCCGCAGATCATTCCTTTGCAGCGTGAGGTGAGATAGCTGTGGTGGCGGAAGGGCTCACGGGCGTGGATGTTGGATATGTGTACCTCTATCGCAGGCGTGGTTACGGACGACAATGCATCTGCCAGGGCAACCGAGGTGTGCGTATAACCTCCCGCATTGATGATAATACCGTCAAATGAAAATCCGGTCTCATGAATCTTGTCAATGAGTGCGCCTTCGTGGTTAGACTGAAAGTAATGAAGTTCAACCTCAGGAAACAGATTTTTCAGGGTTTCAAAGTATTCCTCAAATGACTGGTTACCGTAAATGCCGGGCTCTCTTTTCCCAAGCAGATTCAGATTAGGGCCATTCAGGATCAGTATCTTTTTCATTTGTTTGTAACAGTATTGCGTAAATTGTTTCAAAACCGGTATGTGGCAAAGCTACATTAAACATTTCAAAAACTACCTCCGGCTCGAACGGTCACTGTCGGGCAACTCCGTGGAGGCCTATGTACGTGATGTTGAGAAGCTCGAAGAATACCTGAACCTGTCGAAAATAGCGCTTACTCCGGTTCAGATAACGGAAACCCACCTCTCCGGCTACCTGCGCTACCTGGCTGAACTGGGCATGGCAGCGCACTCCCAGGCCAGGATGTTGTCGGGAATCAAGGCATTTTACAAGTATCTTTTACTGGAAAATGAAATCAGCGAAGACCCTACCGAGCTGCTGGAATCGCCACGCCTGCCGCGCAAGCTGCCCGACGTGCTTTCCTACGAAGAGATTGAATCCATGCTGTCGGTGATCGACCATTCCACACCCGAAGGCACCCGCAACCGCGCGATCGTAGAAGTGCTGTACAGCTGCGGCCTGCGTGTGTCGGAGCTGACGGACCTTCAACTGACCAACTGTCATTTCGATATCGGATTTATGCGCATTACGGGTAAAGGTGATAAGATGCGCCTGGTTCCTATTGGCCGGGAAGCTGTGAAATATACCCGCATTTACCTGGATGAGGTGCGCCCCGAGATTGCGCCGGCCAAAGGCAGTGAAGATATCCTGTTCCTGAACCGTCGCGGGAAGCAGCTGACCCGGGTCATGATTTTTCTGATCATCAAAGACCTGGCCGAAAAAGCCGGGATCCACAAAAATGTAAGTCCGCATACTTTCAGGCATTCATTTGCAACGCACCTGATTGAGGGCGGCGCAAGCCTGCGTGCCGTGCAGGAGATGCTCGGCCATGAATCAATCACGACTACGGAAATTTACACGCACCTTGACCGTGATTACCTGCGACAGGTTGTCACCGAGTTTCACCCGCGGGGATAAAGGCTATTTTACCTCTTCAAGCAGGGAATCGAGTTTAAGCGAGTCGGCATCCGGGGTTGCGCCGGGCAGTGCCCTATTGAGTTGTTTGGGCCTGTTCCAGGGCGCGGTGGTGCGGCTGGACATGTCGTACGAGATATACGCAAACAGCGCTACGAACGAGATGAAAACGATAATAAAGATCTTGCGATTCCGGTTTGACTGACCCATGCTACTTTCCCTCTTTCACCTGCTGCGGCGTTTTGTAAAGTACAAGCTTTCCGGTTTTCGCGGATATTTCAATCCATTCCTGCTCTTCAAACTCGATGATCGCGACGGCACCTTTGTCCATGGTACCCAGGTCGGCACCTGAAAGATATTCCGCAAAGTAGGTGATATCCGGATTATGCCCGAACAGGATCACGCTTTCCGCATCCACGTGCGTGGTATTAACCGCCCGCAGGTAAGCTTTAGGGCCTCCGTCGTAGATTTCAGGTACAGAAACAAATGTACTTGGCGCCACATCAAGCAGCTTTGCCATGATCTCTGCTGTTTTGTAAGCCCTGGATGCAGGGCTTGTCACCCAAATCTCAGCCCCGATCTGCCCGGCAGCCATCCACTTGCCCATAGCCTCCGCCTCTGACAGCCCCTTGTTGTTGAGGTTACGGTCAAAGTCCTTCATCCTGAAACTCTGGTCCTCAGCAGTGGCGTGGCGGACCAGAATGAGTGTTTTTTTCATTCCGGTAATTTTTTCCAAACATAAAAAAACTCTATGGGTAATTAAGATGTGCCTCCGGGAAAATTGTACGGCTGCCGCCACTTAGGACCGCTATCAACCTTTTGACATTATTTCTCGTAGCTGACGCGATTATTAATCTATATTTTTGTTGTTTAGGTAAATCAAGAGTAAATCCAGTCCCATACAATATGTTGCAATTTCTCAAGTATGTCCTCGCCACCTTCGTGGGCATTATGCTGTTCCTCGTTCTTTCCTTTGTGATTCTGATTGGCATCGGCAGTTCATTTTCCTCCGAGGAAAAAGTGGTGATTGATGAAAAATCAGTCCTGAAACTTGACCTCAACCAGCCCATTCAGGAAGTAGGTGTTGAAAATCCTTTTGCTGAAATCGGCGGCCCATTTTCCGGCGGTGACAATGTTCTTGGTTTGAAGGACATCCTCGATGCACTCAAAACCGCGCGTACAGATGCCAGTATCAAGGGTATTTACCTGAAAACAGAAGGTCCGGAGGCTGGCTGGGCTACGCTGGAAGAAATCCGCAATGCGCTGCTGGAATTCAAAAAATCGAAAAAATTCATTGTTACGTACGGAGAGACGTATTCTGAAAAAGGATATTACGTTGCCTCGGTAGCGGATAAGATTTACCTGAACCCGGCAGGAGGCATGGAATGGAATGGGCTTTCGGCCGAATACAGCTTTTTTAAAGGCACTTTTGACAAGCTGGGCGTGAAGCCGCTGGTTTTCCGGGTAGGTGAATTCAAAAGCGCAGTAGAGATGTTCTCACGCTCGGATATGAGCGAGGCCAGCAAAAAGCAATCGCTGGAACTGATTACCGCCATTAATAACAACTACCTCAAAAATATATCGGCTTCCCGGGGTGTTCCGGTAGAGCAACTTAAAAGCCTGGCCGATTCACTTGGCCTGGAAAACCCGGCGTCGGCCTTGAAAAACAAACTTGTGACCCACCTGGGCTATGCGGACGAGCTTGAAAGCTACATCAGGAAAGACCTGCGCATTGATGCTAAAAAGAACATTGCATTTGTAGGAATCGACAAGTACCTGCAGGGCGACACTTCGGCAGATGAGGGCGATTTCAACAAGCGTGTCGGCGTACTGGTGGCCGAAGGTGAAATTACCTCGGGCGAAGGCGGAGATGAGTCTATCGGCTCGGAACGTTTTGTGAAAGAACTTAAGAAAATCCGTGAAAACGATCGCGTCAAGGCCGTCGTGATCCGTATCAACTCTCCGGGCGGCAGCGCGCTGGCCTCCGACGTTATGTGGCGGGAAATTCAGCTGACCGCGAAAAGCAAGCCTGTCATCGCCAGCATGTCGGACGTAGCAGCTTCTGGTGGCTACTATATGGCCATGGGATGTGATACAATCGTGGCTCAACCCAATACCATCACGGGTTCTATCGGGATTTTCGGATTGATTTTCAATGTTACCGACTTTATGAACAACAAGCTGGGTATTACCTTCGACGGAGTAGGTACCAGTCCTCACGCCGACTGGCCGACCGCCACCCGCGAAATGACGGAATTTGAAAAGGCAATGGTTCAGAAAAGCGTTAACGAGGGATACGATACATTTACCAAAAAAGCAGCGGCAGGTCGTAAAATGTCCGTTGAAAAACTGCGCAGCCTGGCACAGGGCCGGGTATGGTCCGGTGCAGAAGCAAAAGCCAATGGTTTGGTAGACGTGCTCGGAGGTATTGACGATGCAATTAAAATTGCCGCGAAAGCTGCTAAACTCAGCGAAGGCGAGTACCGCGTAAGGTACTATCCCGAAAAGAAAAGACCTCTGGATGAGCTGCTGACCAAAGTAATGGGCAACAACGAAGAAAAAGCCATGCAGAAGAACCTGGGGTCACTCGCACCTTATGTAAGCATGTACAAGAAACTGCTGAATATGGGCGGAACGCAGGCGCGGATGCCATTTGAGCTGAAAATCCAGTAATATATTTTGTAAAAAGAGAGGGATCCTTCCGGTGAAGGATCCCTCTCTTTTTTATCCGGCCGGTACTCGCCGGGGAGCTTTGCTGTCAACCTCCTGCCTTATTACCAGTACAGCATGCTTGTTGGGAGTTATGCCTGCTCCATCCTGTCTGGCGTATACTTTCGTAAATTCTGCCCCGAAATAGAGGATAATGGAAGAGTAGTAAATCCACGTGAGCAGGATTACAATGGAAGCTGAGGTTCCGTAAGCTGCGCCAAGGTCCGATTTGCCCAGGTAAAAACTGATCACGAATTTACCGATCAGGAAAAGAATCGCTGTAAAGCTTGCACCCACAATACACTCCTTCCAGCGCAGGTCGCCATCGGGCAAAACCTTGAAAATTACCGTGAACAATGCTGTAATGACGGCAAGTACGAGCGCAAGGTTTACCATATAAAAGAGGATTACCGAAGCTTCGGAAAAAACCCGCTCGAGACGATTACTGAGTACATCTACCAGCGCGCTCGCTCCCAGCGATACTACCAGCAAAAAGCCCAGGGTAAGTATGAGTGAAAAAGAGATCAGGCGGTTTTTAAGGTATTGCAGCCAACCTTTTTTTGGTTTCGATTTGATGGACCATATGTAATTGATCGAGTCCTGCATTTCGGCAAATACCCCGGTAGCACCCACGAGGAGGGTGGCGATCCCGATGCCCGCCGCCAGGCCCGACTTGTTGGAGAGCTCTGCATTTTTAAGGATTTCCTGCAATTGGGCAGCCGCACTGGCACCCACCAAGCCTTTTATCTGACCAAACAATTCACCCTGAATGGCATCACGCCCGAAGAAAATGCTGAAAATGGAGATGATTACCAGCAGCATGGGCGCCAGTGAAAAAATCGTATAGTAAGAGAGTGCAGCACTCAGTTTAAGTCCGTTGTCATCCAGAAATTCGCTGCCGCTCTCTTTCAGGATGGAAAAATACTTTTTAATGGTTTTCATGGGCATGTTGTGCTTGTCAATGAAATTGTACGTTTATACCCGACGTATAAACATAAATCATGCCATTTGCAGCCTGTAAACCATTATAAACCAGAAAACCCATTGAAGTACAATGGGTTGACTGTTCAATGCATTTTTATTGCCGGTATTTACAACAGCAATCCCGCCAGTGTTGCGGACATGTATGAAGCCAAAGTTCCGCAGATCAGCGCTTTGAAGCCCAGGCGGGCAAGGTCGGCGCGGCGACTGGGTGCCAGCTCCCCGATCCCTCCTACCTGGATGGCGATGGAGCTGAAATTGGCAAATCCGCATAATGCGAAACTGGTAATAACCAGGGTTTTATCTTCAAGTGTAGGTTTGAGCTTGACAAGATCGAGGTAAGCCACAAATTCATTGATCACCATTTTGGTACCCATCAAAGAGCCAGCTGCCTCCACATCCTTGCCCGGCACGCCCATTGCCCAGGCAAACACGGCAAATACTTTTCCCAGCAAGAAATTAAAACTTAGCTGCGGAAAAGACAACAGTCCGCCTATAAATCCAAGCAGGTAATCCAGCAATGCAACCAGGGCAATAAACCCGATCAGCATGGCCACGACATTGAACCCCACTTTTAAACCCTCCCCCGCACCTGCTGCAATGGCATCAAGCAGGTTGGCGTGGTTTTTCTGAACTTCTATTTTCACGGCACCCTTGGTAGCCGACTGCTCGGTTTCGGGATAAACGATTTTGGAAATGACCAGGGCACCCGGCGCAGCCATCAGGCTGGCAGCGATAAGGTATGGCGCAGGAACTCCGAGCGATATGTAAACAGCCATAACCCCACCCGCGATACATGCAAAACTGCCCGTCATGGACGACATCAGCTCCGACTTGGTCATGTTTTTAAGATATGGCTTAATCATGATCTGCGCTTCCACCTGACCCACGAAAGTACTTGCCACATTAGAAAGTGCCTCTGCCCCGCTCACGCCCATGAGCCAGTATACGGCCCTGGCAATCAGTGAAACCACACGCTGCATAATACCCAGGTGATACAGCATATTGACGAGCACAGCCACGAAAATGATGGTGGGAATAACCTTGAAGAAGAATACAAAATCATTGCCCGGCCCAAATGCACGTTGCATCAGTTCAGGGCGTACGAGTGTCCCAAAAACAAAATCAGCTCCCTTGTCCGAGAACGAAAGGAGCTTCTGAACTTTTGCGCCCAGCCACTGAAACATAGCGCGGCCAACGTCTGTACGTAAAATGAATAATGCCAGCCCGAACTGCAGCCCCAATCCTACCAGAACTGTGCGGTAGTTGATCGCCTTGCGGTTGTTGGACATTGCAAATGCGATCCCGAGAATAAGAATAATACCAAGCAGTCCTGTAAATCTTTCCATGTTCATTAATTGTCCCCTCAACTGAAGCACAAAATAACAAACAAAATTATGGATCGGTGCCAGGCAAAAGAAATATCCGCCACAGTCCGGAACGAGGAAAGAGTACTTGGTTTATTTGCCGGATGGTAAAATATCAGCCTGCTTGTGCACGATTTTCCAGGCATTCATTTCTTTTCTGACCAGTGTAGTGGCCTGGATGGTCACTCCTTTACCATTTGCGGGCAGGTAGCGCTCTTTTTGCAGGATGCATGCCTGGTCTTTGCCTTTGTACGTCGCAATGGTTTCGCTGGTAAACTGGTTATGCTGCGGCAGATCTTTGGCAAACTGCTGCAACGACGTTTCTACTGCCTTCCAACCCTTGGCATCCTTTCTGGCACCGGCGCAAAGAAAAGTAACATCTTCGCGCCCGGACCAGAGTTTTTTCAGCGGCATGGTGTTACCTGCGGCAAGTTGCCTGTTGGCTTCGTCCAGATGTACCATCAAACTATCGAATGCAGCCTTTTCCGCCCAGGCTGCTTTTTCAGCCGCATTGGGCACGGAAACAATACTGGCTTCTCTTGCTTTCGAGCGGTACTTGAAAGATGAAGCAAGCAGAATCAGCAGGATAAATACAGAGATATTCTTTTTCACGGCTAAGAGATAATAAAATTCATGGCTAATAGATTAAACTATAAAAAGTCTTCGATTAATCCATTACAAATATCGACATAGAAAACCTCAGAAAATAGCGTATAAATACCTGATCATGCTACGGCATCCCACCTGATTACGTACAAACCCTCTAAAAAATTATATTGGAATGCACAAAAAAGAGCGGCCTGGGCCGCTCTCTGTAAATATTACAAGAATGGTACTTGTTAATATCCTAAAACAGGTGACAGCCATTTTTCAATTTCCTCCACCGGCATATTCTTACGGGCAGCATAATCCATTACCTGATCCCTGAAAATCTTGCCCACGGGGAAGTACCGGCTGTCGGGATGCGAAAAGTACCAGCCGCTCACGCTGCTGGCCGGGTACATTGCATAGCTTTCGGTCAGGGTAATGCCCAGCTTTTCAGCACCCAAGAGATCAAACAACATGCGTTTTTCGGTATGATCAGGACAGGCAGGGTAACCCGGCGCCGGCCTGATGCCGGCATATTCTTCCTTAATCAGCTCCTCATTTGTGAGGGTCTCGTTTTTATCGTACCCCCAAAGCTCCTTCCGAACTTTCTCATGCATCAGTTCCGTAAATGCTTCCACAAGTCTGTCTGCCAATGCTTTGATCATAATGCTGTTATAATCATCATGGTCGGCCTCATACTTCTCGATCAATGCTTCGATGCCGATTCCTGCAGTTACCGCAAAGGCTCCAAGGTAATCCTGGTGGCCGGTTTCAAGCGGGGCCACAAAGTCGGAAAGGCAATAGTTGGGCAGGTTAGCCGCTTTCTGACTTTGCTGGCGCAGGTGGTGCAGCACCACAGCCGTGTCTGCAACCAGCTCACCGGCATGCAGGTTATCCAGGCCGGGCTTGCTGATCTTGTATTCGATGTGCTCGTGTGAACCGTGCCTTTCACAGGCTACCTGGCGGCTTTCTTCTTCAAAATGATGCAATACAATGTCGTCCTGAATCGCATTTGCCGGCCAGAAGCCTACGATGGCACGAGCCTGAAGACTTTTGTCGCGGATGATCTGACCCAGTAATACGGCTGCATCCTCATACAACTTCATCGCTTCTTTCCCCACGGTTTTATCCTCAAAAATCTTGGGATACTTGCCGTGGAGTTGCCAGGTCTGAAAAAATGGCGTCCAGTCTATATACCGGGCGATTTCTGCGAGGCTATAATTTTCGTATACCCGGGTGCCCAGGAACTGGGGTTTTACTGCCCTGAAGTTAGTCCAATCAATCTTTGCCTTGTTTTCTCTCGCTTTTTCAATGGGGACAAAAGCCTTTTCTGTTCCTTTCCTGGCGTGGTCTTCCCGTAGCTTGGCATATTCCGACTTGATGTCTGCCATCACCTCAGCCTGACTTTTTTCACTCTGGATAAGCTTACCTGCGACCGGCACGGAGCGGGATGCATCCAGCACGTGTATCACAGCTCCGGAGTAATTGGGGTCAATTTTCACTGCAGTATGTATCCTGGAAGTAGTAGCTCCGCCAATCAGCAGCGGCATTTTGAAGTTCCGCCGCTCCATTTCTTTGGCCACACCCACCATTTCATCCAGTGAAGGTGTGATCAGCCCGGAAAGTCCGATGATATCGACATTATGTTCTTCTGCCGCAGCAAGTATTTTGTCCGTCGGCACCATTACACCAAGGTCAATGATCTCGTAGTTGTTGCAGCCCAGTACCACACCCACAATGTTTTTTCCGATATCATGCACGTCACCTTTGACCGTGGCCAGCAGAATTTTGCCCGCCGAGCTTCCCTCCGTTTTTTCTTCCTCAATAAAGGGCTGCAGGTAGGCTACGGCTTTTTTCATGACCCGGGCAGATTTTACAACCTGTGGCAGGAACATTTTACCTTCCCCAAACAAGTCTCCCACAATGCTCATCCCGTCCATCAACGGTCCTTCAATCACTTCCAGCGGACGGGCGAAAAGGTGGCGGCATTCCTCCACGTCGTCATCTACATAATCTGCAATACCTTTCACCAGCGAATGCGCCAGGCGCTCTTTTACCGGCAGCTGCCGCCAGGTAAGGTCAGGTCCGGACTGGGTTTTACCCTTATCCTTAACCGTTTCGGCGTAAGCAACCAGCCGTTCCGTAGAGTCGGCTCTCCGGTTGAGCAGTACATCCTCTACCAGTTCGAGCACGTCTTTCGGAATTTCGTCGTAAATACCGATCTGAGCTGCATTTACAATCCCCATATCCATACCGGCACGAATTGCATGGTACAGGAAAGCAGTATGGATAGCCTCGCGTACGGGCTCATTCCCCCTGAAACTAAACGATACGTTGGATACCCCTCCCGACACCTTTGCATGCGGCAGGTTTTCCTTGATCCATCTTACCGCATTGATAAAGTCGACAGCGTAATTATTATGTTCCTCCATACCCGTCGCTACCGTCAGGATGTTGGGGTCAAAAATGATATCCTCAGGCGGAAATCCGACTTCTTCTACCAAAATCCTGTAAGCGCGGGAGCATATTTCCACCCGTCTTTCAAAATTGTCGGCCTGGCCTCTTTCGTCAAAAGCCATCACCACCGTCGCAGCTCCGTAGCGCAGCACAGTCCGGGCCGACTCCTTGAACTTCTCTTCGCCTTCTTTGAGGGAGATAGAGTTAACAATGGATTTACCCTGCACGCACTTCAATCCCGACTCGATCACCTCCCATTTGGACGAGTCGATCATCAGGGGTACTTTGGAAATGTCAGGTTCAGAGGCAATCAGGTTCACAAATGTTTTCATGGCCTCTACCCCGTCGATCATTCCTTCGTCCAGGTTCACGTCTATGACCTGCGCGCCGCTCTCTACCTGCTCACGCGCGATTGTAAGCGCCTCGTCGTATTTGCTTTCCCGGATAAGCCGCGCAAACTTTTTGGACCCCGTCACATTGCATCGCTCACCTATGTTCACGAAGTTGGTTAATGCATTGATCTTCACGGGTTCAAGCCCCGAAAGCTTCATAACCGTCTCCGTCTGCGGCAGGGTTCTGGGCCGGTGTTTTTGTGCAAGATCGGCGATGACCCTGATGTGATCCGGCGTGGTGCCGCAGCAGCCGCCTATGATGTTGATCAGGTTGTCTTTCAAAAACCCGTCAATCACCTCACCCATTTGTTCAGGGGTTTCATCGTACTCTCCCATTTCATTGGGCAAGCCTGCATTGGGGTGTGCAGAAGTATAAAAAGGCGCTTCATTAGCCAGGATCTGCACATATGGTCGCATCAGGTCCGCACCCAGTGCGCAGTTCAATCCTACTGAAAGCAACGGAAGGTGCGATACTGAGGTCAGGAAAGCCTCGGTGGTTTGCCCGGAAAGTGTCCTTCCGGAAGCATCCGTGATGGTACCTGAGATCATGACCGGCAATGTTTCTCCCGGCTCAATCTTCCATCCAGGCTGCGCTGCTACCTTTCCGTTCTTGGCATCCGTAAAAAACTGGTCTATGGCAAAAAGCGCTGCTTTTGCATTGAGGGTATCAAAAATAGTTTCGACAAGCAGGATGTCGCAGCCGCCATCCGTCAATGCCTTTATCTGCTCATAGTATGCTGTTACCAGCTGATCAAAGCTGATGGCACGATATCCCGGATTGTTCACATCCGGCGAGAGGGAAGCAGTACGGTTGGTAGGACCCATGGAACCTGCCACGAACCTCGGCTTGTCGGGATTTTTCTCAGTATAAACATCGGCTACTTCCCGGGCCAGCCGGGCCGACTCGTAATTCAGCTCGTACACCAGCTCCTCCATGCCGTAGTCAGCCATGGCAATGGTGGTGCCCGAAAACGTGTTGGTTTCTGCTATATCAGCACCGGCATCAAAGTACGCGGCGTGAATTTCCTTGATGATATCAGGCCGGGTCAGCGAGAGGAGGTCATTGTTTCCTTTCACTTCATGGGGCCAGTCCTTAAAGCGCTCTCCACGGTAATCATGATCCTCCAATTTGTACCGCTGGATCATCGTACCCATGGCACCGTCGAGCACCAGAATACGATTTTTGAGGATTTCCCGGATATCTGCCTTTTGTGTAGCTATCATTATTTTTTCATTTCAGGATTTTCGCCTTGATTCACGTTTGCGCGCGGCAAACATCGGCAAAGTTAAGTTAATAGATTTTTTATTCAATAATCTGGAAAGGTTCAGACTAAACATCCAGCTACATGCAAAGTAGTAAACTATTTATCTACCTTAGCGCAGCCATAAAAATGATTTAAGATATTCTATCTATGTATAATCTTGATGAAACGGACGTCAAAATCCTGCACCTGCTGCAACAGGATGCCACGCTGAAAACTAGGGAATTATCTGAAAAGCTGAATCTCTCCTACACGCCGGTTTATGAGCGGGTGAGGCGGCTTGAAAAGGAAGGTGTGATCCGGAAGTACGTTGCTTTGATAGACCGGGAGAAAGTAGGTAAAAAGCTGATGGCGTTCTGCAATATCGCCCTGAAGGAACACTCCAAGACTATGGGTGAAAAGTTTGTGAAAGCGGTACTTGCCATGTCCGAAGTGACCGAATGCTTCAACATTTCAGGCGATTATGATTTTTTGCTGAAAGTAGTGGTGGAAGATATGTCGCAGTACCAGCAGTTTCTGATGCAAAAGCTTGGTTCCCTGGATAATATCGGCAGTACACACAGCCTGTTTGTGATGGGAGAAATCAAGAATTCCTCTGCGCTGGAAATGAGTGTCCAGAAAAAATAAATACGGACCCGGAAAGTCCAGGACCGTATTCCAACTCACCCCTAACAAAAGTTTTTCAATGCTTTTTGCGCCGCTTTGCAGGCTTGTCTAATTCTTTGTTGAAAGTACCGTCTGCATTGAACAGTAATACTTTTTCGGTACCATTCAGCGTCGCAGCCACAAAGTATTCCCCGGCCGCATTGGTAGCCGCAACCCTGATGGAAGCTCCTGCATAGTGGGTTGTAATATAACCGGTGATGGCAGCCGGCAATGCCGCTGAGTCGACCCTGGTGAGCTGCGCCTTGTGCTTGTGGTGGGCGAGCTCCTGACTGAAAAGTCCGTCCGTTCCAAACAGCAGACCTTTCACGGACCCATCGGCCAATGTAATCGCTACGACCGTTTTTCCCGATTGATCCTGGGCAGCAAACGTGATGGAAGCACCGGGATAGGTGCTTGTGATGTACGAAGTAACAGAAGCCGGCAGACTGTCGGGCGCCACTTCCGTAAGCTTACCCCTGCATTTGCCCGCTGTTACAGAATCATTTGCCACCGAATACCTTGCAGCCGAAGCTGCTACCATATCCAGACCCGCAGCTTCTTCCACATTATCGGGTACCGCCTCATTGTTGTTCTGACAGGCCCCAAACCAGATGGCAGCCATTACGATCAGCAAAAGTGAAATTTTCCTCATGGTAAATACGGATTTAAAAAACAACAAAAAACACTTCACAAGGCAGTACGCCACCATGTTACCGGTCGTTGCAAACCGGATAAATTTTATTTACCTGGTCAGAAATCACAAATGCCGGCTGATGCGGCGGAGCTGGCCCGAGCGGAGGGAGGGACAAAAAACTGCCAGCTGATAATCCGCCGGTTGCGGAAGTGCCGATCCGTAATCAACCAGAGCAGAAAACCCTTCTTTGAAATAATTACCTGTTTTCAGCATGTTCATACGCCCGTTTTTGAGCGGACTTGCCGGAAACAGGTAAATGTCAGATGCATTGTACACGACGATATAAACTCCTTTGTGCACATTAGGTACCGCAGGGAATGCATCACTGCTCAGGGAAATGCAGCTGCCCGGTTTTCCATAGCAGTTATCAAGAGGCAGTATGGTCACGCCCGGCAGCGTATCGGCCTGCAACAAGGCAGCCTGTGTAAGCTGCGGAAAAGGCTGTCTGAAGTCAAAAACAGAATCTTTTTTTCGTGAAATACTATCGCTGACGGCAACGCTGGCCGGGGCATAATAGGCCGTATGCCTATATATCAGCCAGTCGTGGTTCTGAATGTAATTGTACAGTCCGGCACGAAGCGTTGTGTGGGACGTAGCCAGGTGTTCATAATTGACAAAATAGCTAAAAACCAGCAGCAAAAATCCGGAAATTCCATACAGCACAGCCACTGGTTTCTTTCTCTGAAAATACATCAGGCACCACAGGTATGCCAGAATAAAGAACACCATGGAATAAATGCGGTACCGGCTTGAAACGGTATTCATGCTTTGCCCGAAAGTCCTGGAATAACTCATTGCAGCGGCGGTAATGCAGACAAAACTTGCCATGCCCAACCAGGCCAATCTGGCTCTTTCCGGGAACATCGTTGCTTTGTGAAAAAGTATGTTTAAGGCACCCCAGGCAATGATACCCAGCAACAATGCCCCCATCAGCAGCGCAGGCACATTATCTATGCGGAAATGCTGGTTGGTATTATCCACGTAGCTGAACATCCCGCCCACAAATACGAGCAGGTTGTAAAGCAGGTACTCCGGGTGCTGAAAATGCACTTCCATCCCTCCGAAGGATTTGGTGGCGCTGTGCATTTCAAGTCCGTAAAAATAGCCAGAGACTGAAAGAAAGGCTACGACGATCCACAAAGCCGCGTGTTTGAACCTTCCCCTGTAAACGAGTACCAGCAACCCCGACAAAAATGCGAACATTCCATTGCCGAAAGAAAGCGTGGCCACGATGGCTGTGAGTATGGCTGCTACAAACCAGCCGCGTCCGGTGCGTGCCAGCAGGAAAGGCACCAGCAATCCGAAAAAGCAAACCGGCATGTACACGGTGGCTGCTCCGGCCCATACATTGGCCTCGTAGGTCACCGGATTAAACAATGCAAAAACAACAGGCAGCAGGTAAACAGGATGTTTGAGACCCAGCATTGCCAGCTGCGTTCTGAACATGAAGGTCAGGGTAAGCAAAAATGCATTTCCGATCAAAGTGATGGTTACAAAGTTGACCTTGCCATGCAGCCAGTACGAAAGCAAGGCCGAGAAGCGCGAGAAAAATATCCGGTGCTCAACCCATTGCTCCGTCAGAAGACGGAACCGCTCTGAAAAAGCAGCCGTATCCTGAAAATCCTGGGTGAAGTTCAGCAGGCAGTAAAGATCGTCGCCTTGCGGAATATTGACGGTACTTACCGTTATAAGCGCAAAGAAGGTGCCTATAACGCAGGCAATGATGCCCCAGAGTAATAGCAGGAAAAACTTCAAAGTGTCTGTACAGTTATGCTTACCAAAGTAGTCTAAAAATATTTATTTTTCTGCAACGAAACTACCCCGAACCAGCGTAATCAGTTTTAAGAATGCAATACCCTGACAATCTGATATCCTAGCTTTTGCTTTTCCGCAGGAAAATATCCTTTGACGAAAACGACTTCGAAACGGTCGTTAGTGCCTGCATTGAAGGCAATGCACAGGCACAACGACATTTGTACAAGCAATTTTTCGGTTATTCCAAAAGCATTTGCCTCCGGTACACCGCCACTACCGAGGAAGCTGAAGAAGTACTGAACGAAGGCTTTCTCAAGGTTTTCAACAACCTCAGCAAGTACGATCCTAATCATCCGTTCAAGGCCTGGCTGCGGACGATTATGGTCAATACGGCGATCAGCTACTACCGGAAGCATAAGAAACATAGCGAAGATATCATTTCCCTGGAAGACGCGCCTTATCCGAGGTTTGAGGAGGATGTGATCAGTCAGATTACAGCTGACGAGATTTTAGACCTCATCCAGCAGATCAAACCAACGTATAAAAATGTATTTTTATTGTATGTAGTTGACGGCTACAATCACCGGGAAATTGCAGATTTACTTCAAATCAATGAGGCGACTGTCCGGTCACATTATGTTCGTGCACGGGCTCGTCTGCAACATCTGATCAAACAATATTACCCACATCTTTTTCCAAATGATTGGGCCGTAAAGTCATTCAAAGGCAATGAAAACTGATAAATTTGAGAAAACTATACGCCAGAAACTAGAAAGTATCGAACCGGACTTTCAGGAAAAGGACTGGGCATCCATGCAGCATTACATGAAGGCCCACACAGCTCCGGGATTCTGGCATCAATACGGATCATGGATCGGCTCCGCAGCCGCGGCATCGGTGATCACTGTCATGGCATTCCTGTATACCAGCCAGCTGTCGAGAAACGAGAGCCTGACTGCGGATGTAAAAACACTGAAAGAACAGGTTGAGCTCCTGCAAAAAACACCTGCCGGCGCCGCAGATACGGTTTATATCGTACAGGAAAGTCCGGCAGGTTATCCGGCACAATCCGGGACTTCGTCCGGAACCCAGGAAAATACAACCCGGCAGGCCGGAAGCCACCGTTTGACATCCCGGGAAACCATTGCATTTGCGGGAGAACAGCACCAGCATGAAGGACGTGGCAGCACCGGTTCAGACCGTCCACAACTTCGCACGGATGTACCTGCTTCGCCCAAAAACGACATAATCCGGGTTTCTCAAGAACATGACGGTGATGCTATCCAGGCCTCCGCGCTCTCTGATAATCAGTTGCGTACAGGCAGTCAGGATGAAAATGTGGGTTTGCTGGCTTACCGGGAACCTACAGACATATTCCGTGAGACCTCGGTGGCAAGAAAAATGAACTACCGCCTGGCAAGCCGGCTTACCATGCGCCAGGTGCAGCGCACTTTGACAGGCAGCCCGGCTCAACTTTCAAAAGCGGCCATGCCTGTGGATCAGGCAGCGCAAACCGCAAAAGCAACGAACGTGATTCCGAAACTGAACCTCAAAGTACCATACCGGTTTGGGGCCAGCTTCGGGGCCGAAACGAACGGGAATACCAAGGCGGTCATGGGTGAAGTCCTTGTGTCCAGGAAGTTTTCGCTGGCGGCCGGCATCAGCTGGCTAAAAGTGAAGCCTATGGAGTTTTTTACAGAAAAGATATTCAGGGATAAAAATCGCAGGGATTTCAAGCGGTCACATCCCGGAGAGGTACCCCTGGCACTGGAAGTGTTTAATATCAATGTAAATCCTACGCTCGTTCAGATACCCCTGACAGTTGCGTTCCGCAATGATCTGAAAAATGATTGGGTGTACTATGCCTCGGCCGGCACCAATATCAACATTTCATCCAGAGAAAAAATATCGTTTGATTGCCGCATGCCCAATAACCAGTACTATAATCAGAGTTTTGAGAAAAAAGCAGAAAACCCTGTTGTCAGCTCGGCAAACCTGTCACTCGGCATTGAAAAAACATTTCACCCGATTGTAGTGCAGGCAGAAGGCTACCTCTATACCTATTTCAAGCCACTTTCCCCTCTCAGTCACAGTACTGGCCCAGGTGTAAAGGTGAAGCTGATGTACCAGATTGGTCGTAAATTGTGATGAAAAGACTTCAATTTTCGCCGGCGGCGCCCGCAGTGTCGGTGAAAATTCTATTTTTGGCTTTATTTACCTGCCATCTACGTTAGCTCTTGAAATTCGCAGCAATCGACATTGGATCCAATGGTGCCCGGATGCAGATCTCTTCTGTACTGCATGATGAGGGCATTTCACGTTTTAAAAAAGTTGAGTACGTCCGTTTTCCATTAAGGCTGGGCCACGACGTTTTTACGCAGGGCCGCATTTCGGCGATGAGTGAAGACCGCATGATGAAGCTCATGCTGGCTTACCAGCTTCTCATGGAACTGCATGAAGTGGACGATTTTATGGCCTGTTCCACATCCGCCATGCGGGAGGCTGAAAATGGTTTTGAAGTACGCGACCACATTGAGCAGCGTACGGGCATCCATATCCAGATCATTGACGGGCAGCGTGAGGCCGAGCTGGTCAACAATGTGGTGGTGAAGTCACTCGGTGAGGGCCAGTATATCCACATCGACGTAGGCGGCGGCAGTACAGAGCTGAATTTGTACAAAGACCGCCAGAAAACCTGCGCCAAATCGTTCAAGCTGGGCTCGGTAAGGCTCCTGGAAGGCAAAGAGTCCAAGAATGCATGGATCAAGATCAAGGAATGGATTAACCAGAATGTGGATTATACCCAGCCTATCCAGGCAGTAGGCACCGGCGGCAACATCAACAAGCTCTTTGACCTTGCCGCAAAACTCTCGGAAAGCTCGGCTCAGCTGGCTGAGATCGAAAAAGTGAAGGATTACATTTCCGGATTTTCCCTCTCCGACCGCATTAACAAATTGCAGCTTAATCCCGACCGGGCTGATGTGATTGTACCAGCCGGTGATATTTATACGTCGGCCATGCGGTGGGCCGGTGCAGAGGTTATTCACGTTCCTGACCTGGGGCTTAAAGACGGTATTTTACAACTGCTGTACGACCGGGCTTGCCGAAGAAAAAAAATCAGTTAAGCATGCTGCCTCACCAGGTTTTTTCAAGATCCCTGGCCGAGTACCTGTGATTTCTGCCCCTGAAGGTAGTACTGCTTTCGCCATGCTTTAAATACAATGGGTCTTTTCCCAGCATTCGGGATAGCAGGGCTATGGGAAGCAGTACTGCAAAGAAAATGGCTGTGAGCAGGATGCTCCCATTGATCCTGCCTAAAATTACAGCCAGTTTAAGCCAGACTTTTACGATTAATGAGCCCGCTGCCGGAATAAAGACGCTCACCAATCCGATTCCGGCAGCGGTCCATAAAAGAAAGGGGTACCTTGATTTTAAAACAAAGTAAATAACCAGCAAGCCGGTGACGATCACCAGCTGCGACTTTGCCTCTTCGGTATGCTCCATGTGCTGGCTAGAACAGGGTGTAAATAAAGGGTGCTATGGCTGAGCCGCCGCCGATAACAATCAGAATGCCAATGAGCAGCAGTACGAAAATGACAGGTACTAGCACCCACTTTTTGCGCTCTTTGATAAATAAAAACAGATCTGATAAAAAGTCCATGTTCCCGGTGTTTTAAGATGATTCTGACAGTTTTTACGATCAATCCAGTGTAAATTCTTCCTTCCAGTTGCCCTTTTCCTCCCAGTGTAACTGCTGCTTTTTATCAAAAACAAAGTTACCTATTACCAGGTAGTCCATCTCCGTGCGCATGAAGCACCTGAACGCATCCTCCGGTGTACATACAATAGGCTCTCCCCGTACATTGAAGCTGGTATTAACAATTACAGCACAGCCGGTAAGCTCCCTGAATGCCTGAATCAGCGAATAATACCTGGGATTCGTGTCACGATGCACCGTCTGGATGCGGGCGGAGTAATCAATATGGGTTACTGAAGGCAGGTTCGAGCGCTGGAAATATAATTTTTCGCGAAGTTCAAGTGCATTGTAGTTAGCCGGAGTCGGATTCCGGATCTCTGATACCACCGAATGTACCAGCAGCATATATGGGGATATACCTTTGTAATCGAAGTATTCACTGCATGCCTCGGCCAGTACTGACGGCGCAAATGGACGAAAAGACTCCCTGAACTTGATTTTCAGGTTAAGCTTTTTCTGCATTTCAGGGTTACGGGAATCGCCAAGGATACTTCTGGCACCCAGTGCCCTGGGCCCAAATTCCATCCGCCCCTGAACCCAGCCAATCACATGACCGTCGGCCAGAAGCCCGGCCACGTGATCGCTTAGTTCACCAAAGTGGTCATAGTGTGTGTAAATAGCTTTGTACCTCCGTGCGGTTTGGATTACATCCAGGTCCGAAAAGGCAGGCCCCAGGAAAGATCCCGACATGGCATCCATCCCTGCAGTCACCTGACGGTCCTGCCCAAAGTAAATGTGTGCAGCTGCCAGTGCCGCTCCGAGTGCCCCGCCGGCGTCGCCAGCCGCAGGCTGAATGAAAATATCCCTGAACAAACCCGTTTTTTGCAGCTTGCCGTTGGAGACACAATTGAGTGCTACTCCACCGGCCATACACAGGTATTCAGCGCCGGTGAGCCTTTGCGCTTCCCTGGCCATCCTGATCACGATTTCCTCTGTAATGTTCTGGATGGCAAGTCCCAGGCTACAATGCCTGGCTTCCAGCGGATCTTCGGGCTTGCGCGCGGGGAATCCGAAAAGAAGCTCCCAGGATTTCTCATTAACCATCCTCAGCCCGGTAGCATAATCAAAATACTGCTGGTTCAGCCATATTGAACCATCTTCTTTCAGGCGGATGAGCTTATTAAGGATTACGTTCATGTACCTGGCAACGTCCGGTGACGACGGGTCGCCATAAGGAGCAAGCCCCATCAGCTTATACTCACCTGAATTAACCCTGAACCCAAGAAAGTAGGTAAATGCAGAATACAGCAGACCGAGCGAATGCGGAAAGTGCATTTCTTTCAGCATGGTAATGTCCTTTCCGTCGCCGAGGCTGATGGATGCTGTTGCCCACTCCCCTACTCCGTCAATGGTTAGTATCGCTGATCTGGTAAACGGAGAAGGATAAAATGCGCTGGCTGCGTGTGAAAGATGGTGTTCCGGAAAAAGCAGCTTTGCCTTGTGCGTCTTTTTATAACCCAGCTTTTCGAGCTCCTGGCGGATTAAGCGCTTCAAGAACATCTTTTCCTTGATCCAGACAGGCATGGCAGTCAGAAACGATCTCAGACCTTTGGGAGCAAATGCATAATAGGTTTCCAGCAAACGCTCAAATTTCAGCAGTGGTTTGTCATAGAATACGACAGCATCGATCTCGTCCCAGGAAAACCCTTCGTGCCTGAGACAAAACCGGATTGCATTGGAAGGAAAACTTTCATCATGCTTCTTCCGGGTAAAACGCTCCTCCTGCGCAGCTGCAACAATTACCCCATTGTCTACCAATGCAGCAGCCGAATCATGATAAAATGCCGATATTCCAAGTATTTTCAAGGTGTACTCGCAGGTTGATAACCGAAATATTGTCTCACGCTTTATTGAAGCACATTATTCGTGATCAGGAAGTCAGCAAGGGTTTTGGCAAAGTATTGAGCCCCTGTTTTGCTGACATGACATACATCACAAAAGAACCTGGGATCGCCGTGCATGGCCCGCTCCATGTCCATATATAGTGTTGGCGTAGAGGATGCAAGTTTTCTGATAACCTGATTGTGGGTCGCGATACCGGCTTTTACGTACTCAGCCTTGCCCCAGATTGAGATGGGTACGGCAAAGCTGCACTTGCAGTAATGTTTCAGATCCGCATCTTCGCCGGTGAGCACAACATTCTCCGGAAAGCAGGATGCATAACTCAAAAGAAGCATTTTGGCTCCCGACTCCTTCGCCTGCCTGATGATAACCCGAAGGTTCTTTTCGAAGGTTGGCTTTGTTTTAACATCGGCTCCATACTTGCGGTACCGTACTTCCGTACCATACTGGGTCATGTAAAACCTGCGGGAAACTTTATCCTTTATGTAGTTGCAGGCAAAATCCAGGGCAAATGGCAATACCGTGATGTCCATTTCTTCGTGCCGCCGTAAAATCTCAATGTCTTTGTACCATTTGATGTGCGTGTAGTCCGCCCTGTAATATGCGGGCGGAATGTTGTTTCCATGCAAATCATTGATGGCCTCATAGTAGATCACCAGATCAAACTTCTGCTTTTTAAGATATTCATACTTGATCGCATTGTCCAGGGAGGTATGCGCAGGTGCTGCAACGTTGTAAACAGCTACTTTCCTTAATTGTTTGTCCTGTTTTTTGAATATCGAATCCAGCCGCAGCTCCAAGTCCATATACCCCGGACTTACTACGGAGCCTCCCAGGATGAGCACATCGATGGTTTCGTCTGTATTACTGATCTGTTTGTGCCGCAGCTCGTGTAAGCTGGGATAAATCTTTACGAAAATGTAGTCGGACGGCTTGAAAAAAGGATAGCCAAGGAACAGTAAGCCTATCCTGAGAAGGATTTCTGTGACGATGTATAAAACGATAAGAAAAATAAAATAGAATAAAGCTTTCCTCATCATCGCGACCTGTTTAGCGGATTTTTGCGGTGACAAGTACCTTATGGTCGGCTTAATACCAAAAAGCGATGACTGAGCGGCAGGGCAGGTTTATTATCCGGCGAAAGCAGACATCCTGCATGGTTGTGAGAGGAAATGCCTATTCTACCGGCCTCCGCATGGTAGAGAGCCGGAAATGGCGTTTGAGTCCATTGAATGGGGCTTCGAAGGCATACCAGGAAATACTCGCAACGATCACCAGCAGCACCAGGCTGGCTATTTTCATTTCTGCTTCGGAAGGATTGAGGCTGATATGCGCAAAACGATTGAGGAACCTGATCAAAAACGGAAGTACGAGCGCAGGTACCAGCATGTGGTAAACATAAAGTCCATAGCTGATCTTGCCAATGTACCGCAGGCTGCCATGGTTCAGTATTTTACCAAAAACTGAACTGAAACCACCTTCATAGCTCGCACGGGCAACAAAATAGAGGCATATAAACGACATGGACGTCCGGAACAGCCACGTTTTCACAACTGTTGCTTCATTAAAACAGATATAGAGAAATAGGATCAGTCCCGCCCATGTCAGGTACCCGGACAATCGCAGGAATTTCTGTGCATTTTTACCAAAAAAGACAACATACGCCCAAAGTGCCCCCAGCCCGAATGCGTCCAGGCAAGTTGGCATGAGTACCCCCTCGGCATAACCAGACCATGCCAGTACACCTCTGGAAAGAATACCGGTTACGATGATGGAAATAATCACATTGCGTAAGTACCGGGGCGCGACCGTGAGGATGATCACAGGCCAGATAATGTAAAACTGCTCCTCCACAGCCAGGGACCAGAAGGGTGAAAGTACATCCGACCAGTCGTGCAGTTTCTCGATCAGGAAGTTGGAAATGTATAAAAGGTAGTACAGCGGGTACTCGTAAAGTTGTGTGGGTACTTTCGGAATAAAAGCAATGTAACGGATGCACCAGAGGATCAGCAGCGTAAGGTAGTACAATGGAAATATCCGGAGTACCCGCCTGATCATGAAGTTTTTGTACGTAGCGGCCAGTCCGTGTGATTGCAGGAAGCTGCGGCTCGACAGGAGAATGCGCGTGATCAGAAAGCCGCTCAGGACAAAAAAGAGGGTGACACCCAGCGGACCATTTGCGATAACATTGATCCCCTGCCCTTCCGGAAACCAGTGAAACAGTACAACCAGCACAATGGCGATTGCCCTGAGTCCGTCCAGCTGTGCAATGTACCCCGATGGCTTTTGTTCCATGATCGGTGCGGTTACGGAGTACTGAGTATCTTCACAGGCCGGTGATCCTCATCGATGGCCACTAAAGTAAAAATCCCGGTGACCGCTTTTTCCCGGGATTCTTCATACATTTTTTCTACATAAATATCCACCCGCACCTTGATGCTCGTGTTTCCGACGGTTTCCACCCGGCCTACCAGCTCAATAATGGAGCCTGCCGGAATCGGGTGGGTGAAATCAATGCGGTCGGTGGAGACGGTGACGAGCCGCAGGCGGCAGAACCTGGTGGCTGCTATAAAGGCAGTTTCGTCCATCATAGACAAGGCGGTTCCGCCGAACAATGTATCGTAATGATTGGTATTGTTCGGAAAAACCGTCTTGAATACCCTTGTCTCTGATGCTTGTATTTTTTCTTCTATCGTCAAAATGCCGGGATTAATGGGGAGCTAGCGCAACCGATTCGCGCAGCAATTTAGCCGCAGAAATCATATTACGCAAAGCAGCTTCTGTTTCCGGCCACTTTCTGGTTTTCAAACCGCAGTCGGGATTTACCCAGAGATTGCGGGCCGGGATCACCTGCAATGCTTTCTGAAGAAGCTCGGTCATTTCATCCACGCCGGGTACCCGGGGCGAATGAATGTCGTACACACCCGGTCCGATCTCGTTGGGGTAGTTGAATTTCGCAAATGCATCCAGAAGCTCCATCTGCGAGCGCGACGTCTCAATCGTGATCACATCCGCATCCATCGCAGCAATGGAATCAATGATATCATTGAACTCGGAGTAGCACATGTGCGTGTGGATCTGCGTACGGTCGGCTACCCCGGCCGCGCTCAGGCGAAATGCATCCACAGCCCACTGCAGGTATGCTTCCCAGGCCGATTGCCGGAGCGGCAAGCCTTCGCGGATTGCAGGTTCGTCGATCTGGATTACTTTGATACCTGCTTTTTCAAGATCAGTTACTTCATCCCGGATGGCGAGCGCGATCTGGAAAGTTGTGTCTTTTCTTGGCTGATCATCGCGCACAAACGACCATTGAAGGATCGTCACGGGACCTGTGAGCATTCCTTTCACCAGGCGGTCGGAGTTGGCCTGCGCAAAAGCCGACCATTTAACCGTCATCGCGTCGGGCCGGGCCACGTCGCCGTAAATTACCGGTGGCTTCACGCAGCGGCTGCCATAGCTTTGCACCCATCCGTTTTCAGTAAATACAAATCCCGACAAGCTCTCGCCGAAGTACTCCACCATATCGTTGCGTTCAAACTCGCCATGCACGAGCACGTCAATATCCAGCGCTTCCTGCCAGCGCAGCGAGCTGACGATCTCTTCCCGGATCTTTTCTTCATATTCTTCCGCGGTCAGCAATCCCTTTTTCAACTGGGCACGCAGCTGGCGGATCTCGTCTGTCTGCGGAAATGAGCCGATGGTGGTGGAGGGAAACAGCGGAAGTTTGAGTTTGTCCAGCTGGATCTGCTGCCGGGCAGGGAATGCACTTTGTCTTTCAAAATCACTTTCGACTATTGCCGCTGCCCGGGCTTTTACGTCAGGCTTGTGGATCAGCGGGGAAGTTTTGCGGCTTTCGATTGCGCGCTGGTTGCCTGTAAACCGCTCATCGTCCTCAAAATCTGTTTGTGCCAGGGCCGTCAGCGCAGCTACTTCGGTCAGTTTTTGTTTGGCAAATGACATCCAGTTCTTGATTTCCGGGGTCAGTACAGCTTCATTGGTTTCCAGGTCGAGGTCGTAGGGGCTGTGCAGCAGCGAGCACGAAGGTGCCACCAGCACGCGGTCAGTTCCGAGCACGTCCGCAGCCTGCCGGATAAAACGGATTGATCCGGCAAAATCATTTTTCCAGATATTACGGCCATCCACCACACCCAGTGACAGCTTTTTATCCGACAAAACAAAAGATTCCTCAGCCAGGATCGCCGGCAACGTTTCGGCGCCTCGGGTCAGGTCGATATGCAGTGCATCGACGGGCAGGTTTATTGCTGTCGGAAGATTGTCTTCCAGCGCCCCGAAATAGGTCGCTACCAGTAATTTCAATTGTGGTACCGTCTCTCTGATCGTGGTATATGCGGTAATTAACGCCTTTTTTTCCTTTTCTGTCAGGTCGGTTACGAGGCACGGCTCATCCAGCTGCACCCATTCCGCACCCATAGAAGCGAGCTCTTTGAGAATGGAAATATATACGGGCAAAAGATTTTCAAGCAGGTCGATCCGCTCAAACCCTGCTTCTTTTTCCTTGCCCGACCACAGGTAAGTCACCGGTCCCACGAGCACGGGCTTGGTAAGAATGCCCGCCTGACGTGCATCTTCAAAATCAAGAATCACCTGATCAGAGTAGCGGTTGAACTGCTGATCCCTGGTAAATTCGGGTACAATATAATGGTAGTTGGTATCAAACCACTTGGTCATTTCCATGGCTTTAATGTCCACACCCTCGCGCTGGATCCCCCGCGCCATGGCGAAGTACAGGTCGAGCTCGCGGTTGGTTTTTCCATCCAGCAACTGCAGGTAGCGGCCGGGAATAGCGCCTACCATCAGGGAAGTATCCAGTACCTGGT
Source organism: Dyadobacter sandarakinus (assembly GCF_016894445.1). Classification (NCBI taxonomy): domain Bacteria; kingdom Pseudomonadati; phylum Bacteroidota; class Cytophagia; order Cytophagales; family Spirosomataceae; genus Dyadobacter; species Dyadobacter sandarakinus. Next base: position 5,679,297 of record NZ_CP056775.1, on the reverse strand, counting down.
CGTAGAGCGAAAAATCGTTGGACGGAATGAGACTGATACCGGCAGCTTTTTGTGTTTCCCAGTTCTGATGACGGAGCTGACGGGCGGTTTTCTGCAACGTATCGCGGTCCGATTTCCCGGCCCAGAATTGTTCGCAGGCTTTTTTGAGTTCGCGGCGGGCACCTACACGCGGGTAGCCCAGGTTGTGAGACAACATAGCATTTGTTGTTAAAGAGTTATCAAAAACCCTTACAATGCTTGACAGGTCCCCATTCGTGAGGGATCAGCCATTGAGGATAGCGGCAAGTCTCCTGGCTTGTACCATTTTCACCGCCCTTCTCGCTTTAAAAAACAATGGGACGCCTGGGTGAAAAACTGCTTTGCAGACAGCAAAACGGGTACTTACAGTAGCACGACTGCCCGTGAATTGCACACGGTTCCTTTTTCATGATCGCTTCCGGCAGAGGGCTCCGGCAGCTTCAACCACTATCCCGATTGACGGGCGTTCGTTATGAACATGACAAAAGTAGGACGGTTGCAGGTACCGCCGGAATGCATGCTTCCATTTAAGTGAACAGGGGTATAAATGGGTTTTCACAAGGGATAAATTATCTTTTAAGCCAATTTTAAATGTAGGTTTGGAGAAAACATTTATCCATAAAAAACTCAGGAAACTCCAAGCCCGAACCTAACTTTACGCCATATAGGCTTAATCATTTTCTTTTTAACACAACGAAATGGAATACCGTATAGAAAAAGACACCATGGGCGAAGTACAGGTCCCTGCCCACGTGTACTGGGGCGCTCAGACACAGCGTTCGATCCAGAACTTCCCAATTGCACAGGACATCAACAAGATGCCGAAAGAGATTATCAAGGCATTTGCCTACCTGAAAAAAGCCGCCGCGATCACCAACTTTGAGGCCGGCGTGCTGCCCAGGGAAAAAAGCGACCTCATCGGGCAGGTGTGCGACGAGATCCTGACCGAGCAGCTGGATGACCAGTTTCCCCTTGTTGTATGGCAAACAGGCTCAGGAACGCAATCCAATATGAATGTGAACGAAGTGGTCGCCTACCGCGGTCACGTATTGCAGGGCGGCGACCTGGCAGACAAAACAAAGTTCCTGCATCCCAATGACGATGTAAACAAGTCGCAGTCGTCCAATGATACTTACCCTACCGCGATGCACATTGCGGCATACAAAATATTGATCGACGTTACCATTCCGGGCATCACCAAACTGCGTGATACGCTGAAAGCAAAATCGGAAGCTTTTCGTGATGTGGTAAAAATCGGCCGTACGCACTTTATGGATGCCACGCCGCTGACGCTCGGGCAGGAGTTTTCGGGCTATGCTTCGCAGCTGGACCATGGGCTTCGTGCCATCTACAACTCGCTGGGACATTTGTCTGAGCTGGCGCTGGGCGGTACCGCCGTAGGAACAGGGATCAACACGCCCGAAGGTTACTCTGAAAATGTAGCACACCACATTGCTGCCCTCACAGGCCTGCCTTTTATTACTGCAGAAAACAAATTTGAAGCCCTGGCAGCCCATGACGCCATCGTAGAAGCACATGGTGCGCTGAAAACCGTAGCAGTAAGCCTGATGAAGATCGGGAATGACATCCGCATGCTTTCGTCAGGACCCCGTGCGGGCATAGGCGAGATCCACATTCCGGATAACGAACCCGGCAGCTCCATCATGCCGGGTAAGGTAAATCCTACCCAATGCGAGGCGATTACGATGGTTGCAGCGCAGGTCATGGGAAATGATGTGGCAATCAGTATCGGCGGGTCCAACGGGCATTTCGAGCTGAATGTTTTCAAACCATTGATGGCCTACAATTTCCTGCATTCGGCCAGGCTGATCGGTGATGTTTGTGTGTCTTTCAATGACAACTGCGCCGTAGGCATTGAGCCGATCCACGAGAATATCCGCAAGCACGTGAACAACTCGCTGATGCTGGTAACCGCACTGAACACCAAAATAGGCTATTACAAAGCGGCCGAAATTGCCCAAACCGCGCACAAAAATGGTTCCACGCTGAAAGAAACTGCCGTGGCACTCGGCTACCTTACACCGGAGGAATTTGACGCATGGGTAAAACCGGAAGAAATGGTGGGTTCGAACCGATAACTTTTGACTAAATACGGCAAAATGCTCCGCTCTGGCGGGGCATTTGCTATTACCGCCGTCCCGGGATGAACATCAGTAAAACGCTGCTCACGCCAGCATACCAGTCAAAAGAAGTAGCCGGGTCAGTTGCGCAGCATGCCTGCTCCTCGCCGGAGGCTTTTGCAGTACTTTTTGAATGCTTTGTTTCGGATGAGTACCGGCTTGCACAGCGGGCTGCGTACAGTCTGAGCATGGCAGCAAGGCAGCGGCCGGACCTGATGGAACCCTATGTGGACAAACTGGTGGCGCAGCTTAGCAGGAAGGATGTCCATGAAGCGGTGATCCGCAACAGTATCCGCATTCTGGAAGAAGTCAGGATTCCTGAGAACCTGCACGCTGAGCTGATCAACATATGCTTTGACTTTGTGCAGAACAGGCGCACCAGCATTGCGGTAAAGGCTTTTTCGTTAACCGTTCTTTTTAATTTATCCCGCATTTATCCCGAGCTCGGTAATGAACTGCGCGTAATTATTGAGGAGAATATAGATTATGAAACACCTGCGTTCCAGTCCCGTGGTAAGAAAATTTTAGCTAAACTTAGAGGCCCGCAAGCTGGCAAAAGGCCTTGATCCGCTCTTTAAACTTATTTTCAAATGTTCATTTACTGTCATTCCCTGCTGGAAGAAGCGCTGAAGAACCGGCTTGGTGAAGCCCTTTCGACCCAGCACCAGATCTTTTTCCGGACAGAAACCACCGGTAACGAGGAAGCAAAAAGCAACTTTCTGAAAGCTGAGTACATCCTCGGGAACCCACCGAAAGAATGGTTTTCCGAAAACCCGCAAAACCTCGTTTTCTGGCAGCTGGATTCGGCCGGTTTCGACCAGTATTCCAGTGTATTGCTGAAAGAGGGCGTGCGCGTGGCCAATATGGGCAACTGGTTTGCCCGGCCCTGTGCAGAAACCATCGTGGGCGGCGTACTGGCGCTGTACCGGGGAATTGACAAGCTTACGCTTCTGAAGCAAAATGCGGAATGGATAGGCTCCCGGATGCGGGCTGAACTCAAAATCATACATGGCCAGAATGTGGTGGTGCTCGGTGCCGGGACGATCGGCCAGGCAGTGCACGCCATTTTGCAGGGGCTTGATTGCAACATCCGGTTAATGGCCCGCACATCGCCCAATGCCACGCTGCATACCCGGGAGGAGCTGCTTGAAGAGTTGCCCAACACGGACCTGGTGATCAACACTCTGCCTGGCACTGCCCATCATTTTGCTGATCAGGCATTTTTTGAAAGCATGAAGCCAGGGAGCGTATACGCCAGTGTGGGCCGGGGCAATACGACCGACGAAAATGCACTGATCGAAATACTCCGTGCCGGAAAGCTGGACGGCGCAGTGCTGGACGTGACCTACAAGGAGCCCCTGGACACGGATAATCCGCTTTGGAAAATGGATAATGTAATTCTTACCCAGCATACCGGAGGCGGTCACAAAGACGAAAATGTGGGAAAAGTAGACCTTTTCCTGAATAATACCTTTGCCCTTGAAAACGGCGGCAATATCGTAGATGAAATAGACCTTCGGAAAGGTTATTAAACAGACCACTCAATACATGACAACGACCAACCCGGTTGCGGAGACCATCAGGAATAAATATTTGCAGGCGTTTGGCAGCGAGGCAAAATACAGGATTTTCAGGTCGCCGGGCCGCATTAACCTCATTGGTGAGCATACCGACTACAACAATGGATTTGTACTGCCGGCAAGTGTGGATAAAGCAGTGTACTTTGTAATTGCGCCCCGCGAGGATGATCGCGTGATCCTGCATGCGGCAGACCTGGACGAGACTTATTCATTTGCCTTGAACGACCTCTCCAAACCCGAGCAGCACTGGCCGCATTACCAGCTGGGCATTATTGAGCAGATTCAGAAAAAAGGACTCATGATCGGCGGTTTCCAGGCTGCATTTGGGGGTGATGTGCCGGTAGGCGCCGGACTTTCGTCTTCTGCTGCATTGGAGTGCTGCCTGCTTTTTGCACTGAATGAACTCTATGGCCTCGGTCTCGATCGTTTTACAATTGTAAAAATGTCGCAGAAAGCCGAAAATGAATATGTAGGTGTGCAATGCGGCATTATGGATCAGTTTGCCTCGGCTTTCGGTAAGGAAGAGGCCGTGATCCGCCTTGATTGCCGCTCCCTCGAATATCAGTATTTTCCATTCCCCATGCACGACTACCTGCTGGTGCTTTGCGACACTTCTGTGAAGCACTCGCTGGCAAGTTCGGAATACAATACAAGGCGGCTCGAATGCGAAAAGGGCGTGTCTGTACTGCAACAGTATCATGCTGACATACAGAGCCTCCGTGATGCGTCGCCCGAGCTGGTAGAGGAGCATAAGGATGAGCTGGGGGATGTGGTTTATCGCCGCTGCAAGTTTATTACAGAGGAAATACGCAGGGTACAGGAAGCATGTGATATGCTTGTGGAAGGTCGCATGGATGATTTTGGCAAAAAAATGTATGCAACCCACGATGGTCTGCAGCACGAATACGAGGTAAGCTGCCCCGAGCTCGACTACCTGGTGGACCTTACCCGCAACAATCCCGACGTGATCGGCGCGCGAATGATGGGCGGCGGTTTCGGCGGCTGTACCATCAATCTTCTCAGAAAAGAAGCGGCGGATGCATTCGAGGAAACGATGAAGTCTGCCTATAAAAGTAAATACGACATTGAGCTGCCTTGTTACCGCGTAAAAATTACAGAGGGTACCGGTGAAGTGTTATAACCTGCATCCACTTTCAATCCCAAACTTTTGACCATAAAAAATGAAAAACCTGTTATCTCCCATGCTGCTGCTGGCCTGCATTGCCCTGTTCAGCTGCTCAAAAAACAAGAAGGACGAAACTATGATCAGTACCATTTCCAAAGAAGTTTTCGGTGAAGCGCCGGACGGTCAGTCTGTGGACCTGTATACACTTACCAATGCAAACGGGATGACCGTTAACATAACCAATTATGGCGGCATCATTACCAAACTTACTGCTCCGGATAAAAATGGCGGCTGGACCGATGTTGTGCTCGGATTTGACTCCCTGGCTCCATATCTGAAAGACAGCCCGTTTTTCGGCGCGCTGGTAGGCCGTTATGGTAACCGTATCGCCAAAGGTAAATTTACCCTGAACGGAAAAGAATATACTTTGCCCGTCAACAACGGTCCCAATTCTCTGCATGGAGGGATCAAGGGTTTTGACAAAGTGGTGTGGAAGGCTACCGAGATCAAAAGTGACTCGGCAGTGGGACTTCAGCTTGATTATGTAAGTAAAGACATGGAGGAAGGTTATCCGGGAACACTCACTGTGAAGGTCACCTATACGCTGGATAATGACAATGCATTGTCGATCAACTATCAGGCGACGACCGACAAGCCAACCGTGGTAAACCTTACCAACCACTCTTACTTCAATCTTTCCGGACTGAAAAGGGATATCCTGGATCATGAAGTAACGATCCTGTCCGACAGCATTGTACCGGTAGACAGTACGCTGATTCCTACCGGCAAGCTCCGCGCGGTGGACGGCACTCCTTTTGATTTCAGAAAACCGACCAAGATCAATGCCGGTATCAACAAAACGGAAGATGAGCAGATCAAAAATGGCGGCGGGTACGACCACTGCTGGGTTATCAAGCGTACCCAGCCGGGCATGATGCATTTTGCCACGGTGAAAGATCCCGAAAGCGGACGTGTGCTGGAAGCATTCACAACTGAGCCTGCGGTGCAGTTTTACAGCGGTAACTTCCTCGATGGAAGTCTGCAGGGCAAAGGTGCTACCTATGCCAAGCGTTTCGGCCTATGCCTTGAAACGGAGCACTATCCCGATTCGCCCAACCATCCCGCATTCCCCAGCACAACCCTGAACCCGGGAGACACGTATAATACAACTACCAAGTACAGGTTTTCAGTGAAGTGACCTGAATTAATTTTCACGTCTAAAGACAGCTAGTGTGCACAGCATGCTGGCTGTCTTTTTTTGTTTTACTGATTTAAGTAAATTTGGATACGCCCACAATCCTTTACATTCAGGGATTTAGGTTTTTCTTTTATCTGAATGAACATGAGCCGACTCACATTCATGTTTCCAGGGGCGATTGCACCGCACGCATTGTGCTTCTATCCATGCTCGACATCACATTCAATAAAGGATTTAAGAAGAAAGAAATCAGAGACATTATTCAAATTTTGACGGATCACCATGAAAAAATCATTGCAGCCTGGCACCTTGCCTTTAAGCGATAGATTGTCCGGTTTTCTCTCCGATGCCGACGACAACGATGTCTTTAAAGCAGCGGACGACCTGGATCAGATCATTGCATTGACTGATCTTGAAATTCAGCATTTCGTTGCTTTTGTGGACCTCGACCTGGCGATTTTTGTCCTGAACAACCGCAAAATCATTCATTGCCGCCTATCTTCGTATCCTGTATTAGCCACCGCATCGGCATCGGAGCTTTCACAATATGAAGTGACTGCCTCAGGCATTCACTGGACGCAGCTTGATGCTGACCTCAGTCTGCGGGGTCTTCTATTGGAAGAAACTGCCAGGATGGCTGCGCATGAAGACTCACAAAGAATTCAACCGAAATGCTTACGAAAACTGTTAAGATCAGCAACGTTACCAACCTCTCCGACGCACGTTATTGTGCCGGCATGGGGGTGGAAATGCTGGGTTTCTCCATTGATGAACACGCTCCTAATTACATTGCACCCAAAAAGTTTGAAGATATATGCTCCTGGCTGGCGGGTGTTACCCTCATTGCCGAGACATCTGAAACAGACCCGCATACAATCCTGAAAGTACTGGAAAGCTATCCCGTACACATGATCCAGGTCGAAACACCCGGCCTGCTCAATTATCTCCGCAGCGAGCTGAACCTGCCACTGATCCTCCGCATTAATGTGGATTACTACGGTCCCGACGAACTTGGCTCGCTGCTGGGCAGGTACGAAGGTGAAGTTGCCTACTTTCTGCTGGAAAGCGATGAAAATACCGGATTAAGCAGTGACTGGCTGCAGACTCTTAAAAACCTCAGCGCAGAATATCCGCTGCTGGTAGGATTCGGTCTGGATGATGAAGCCAGTGTCGGAGAGCTTGTAGAAGCTGTACCAAACGCCGGCATCGCGCTTAGGGGGAGCGAGGAAATCCGCCCCGGGTACAAAGACTTCGGATCCATGATGGACATCCTGGAAGCCCTGGAAGAACAATAGCTGCCAAATACATCCCTCCACCTGAAAGCTAAGTAGCATTTTCATCAAAATAATCCGCTTAACACGTCGTTCTGCCGATAATAATTTTCCATCTATCAGTATCTTGTATTACCTACTACCTTTGATTGCAAATCAATCAGAAGAACAATGGAAAAGAAATTGCACCGCATCCCAGAGCACGCTGTTTTTGGCGGAGTAGCTTCCGGAATTGCCCAATATTTGCAGATCGACGTAGTGATTGTAAGGGTTCTTTTTGTCGTGATGCTGTTACTGCCGATCCCGCCCAGCTTTGGGTGGACAGGATTGATCTACATCATTCTCTGGGCAGTACTGCCGGTTGGTCCCGCGGGACATGTTTACACATCCCATACTACTTTCAACGGCGAGCCTGCCACGGCTTCGGATCCGGTCTGGGATAAAAAGCGTTCTGACCAGACTGTGATGATACTGGGTGGTGTGCTGGTATTTTTTGGAATTGTTATGCTGGTCGACGATTTCCCGATCTGGTACCGGTTTAAGGAATACTTCTGGCCCATTGTACTGATTGCCATCGGGGCTTTTCTCATCCTGCGGCAGAAGGACAGGGATACGGAAAGCAAGATATATCCGACCACGCCCCCGCCTATAGATCCGGTGACGCCGACGCCCGATCCCCAGCCCTACCGGCCATTTACGCCTCCTGTGGCACCTGGCTCGCATTTTCCCGAAGATCCCGAGCTTGACAAACCCGGCGAGGATGATCCGATTATCAAAGTCAACTAGTTTTGTTTAACCTTAAAATGAATATAGCCATGAACTTTCGTCATATTTTCTGGGGTGTTATCCTGATTATCACAGGCTCCCTCTTTCTGGTAGAAGAACTTACCAGCATTGATTTCGGCCGCTTTTTCTGGCCGGTAATCCTGATTACCACAGGCGGACTGCTGCTGCTGCGCAACTTTCTGACTGATTCTCCCAACAGAACAAACATTTAAGCCATGAAAAACTCACGCGGAATTGTCTGGGGAGGTGTGCTGGTTATACTGGGTATGCTGTGGCTGCTCCGGAATCTGGATCTTTTGCATATACAATGGGACGAAGTACTCCCTTACTGGCCTGTCCTGCTGATCGGCGCGGGCGTGCTGCTGCTGGCTGGCGGCCGTGAGCGCGGTGCTACCGGGGGTGTTGCGGGACTGCTGATTATCCTTGCGGTATTCGGCGGGATCGTAAACCGTACCCAGCGTGCATTCAACAACGATCACGACAAATGGAGCTTCAACTGGGATGATGACGACGATGACAATGAAAATCACGCCTGGAATGACGGACATAACGATGATGACGATGAGGATAGTGGGGATGAAAACAAAGACGAGGGCTACCAGCAGGAGCGGCGCGATGGCAACAAGCCTATCAATGGATCCTACAAGTATGAAATGGAGGATTTTATCCGGAAGGCCAGCTTTCACCTCGAAGGAGGCGCAGGATCATTTACGCTTGCGGGAAATACATCCAAGCTCTTCGAAGCCAATACCAAAAGCAGCTTCGTAGGATTTTTGTCCAATACTTCCATCAACAAGCTCGATAATTCTGCCATCGTCAACCTTAAAATGGAGGAAGGCAATGTGAAGATCAAGAAAGGTGAGATTTCAAATCAGGCGAAGATACAGCTCAACGAGCGTCCGGTATGGAATATCGATCTGGGCATCGGAGCCGGAAAAGGTGATTTTGATTTCAGCAAATACAAAGTTGAGAAACTGAAAGTGAGCACGGGCGTAGCCGATATGGACATCCGGCTGGGCGACAGAATTGACAATGCTGATGTAGAGATTGAAGCGGGTGTAGCTTCCATTACATTGGAGGTGCCGCAGTCAGTAGGCTGTGAGCTGCATCTCGACGGTGCGCTGAATGCCAAACAAATGGACGATCTCGACCGCATCAATTCAGGACTGTACCGCTCATCCAACTTCGCATCCGCTGCCAAAAAAGTTGTCATCCACTTTGAAGGCGGACTCACCAGCATTCACATCAAAAGGTACTAGTACCCGACTTTTAGAACAGAATTTCTTCAAATGGATATCTTTGCCGCTGCGCAACGTTATCCATTTTTTTATGTCTACCCACAGCCTTACGCTTCTTTTCTCCTTTACAGTTCTTTTTTGTTTCGGTCAAAAAAAACAAAATGCTGTCCCGGCTGTCGAGCAGCGCATGCTGGACCGTGGCCTGGTGAATATCCAAAGCATTGATCCGGACATTTCAGTCGAGCTTAAATATGCAACCAGTGATAACTTCATGGGAAGAAATGTATACGGTGAACTGAAAAGGGCTTATCTGCAACCGGAAATGGCTAAAAGGCTGGCCAGGGCCAGTGCTCAGCTACGCCGGCTGCACCCCGGATACAAACTGCTGGTGTACGATGCAGCCCGGCCCAATGCTGCGCAGTATGACCTCTGGAATGCGCTGGACGCACTCAAAATACCGGCGGGTAGCAAAACCATGTACGTGGCCGATCCCAAAATCGGCTCCAACCACAACTTCGGCTGTGCCATTGACCTTACCATTACAGACGAAAAAGGCAGGCCGCTGGACATGGGAACCAGGTTCGACTTTTTTGGTCCGCTCGCATATCCCCGCAAAGAGCAGGAAATGCTGCGCACCGGAAAGCTGTCCCGCCAGCAGGTTGCGAGCAGGGAGCTCCTTCGTAAAGTGATGGTGGAGGCCGGATTTCGTGCTAATACTACGGAATGGTGGCACTTTGACGGGATGTCCAAGAGCCAGGCGAAAGCCAGGTACGGCATGATCCCGTGAGCCCGATAAATTTCTTTCCGGGCATAGGGGTATAAGGCAGGTGAATTGTCACAGGAGAAAACAGTTAGCTCCGTGGCAGCAACCGCATACGCATATCCGGAAGTCACAATCGATTCAGATTGTATATTTTTGACCAAAAATCAAAAAGCCAGACCGGTGTATACTTCCGATCCCGATATAGTCAGTGCCATCAGGCGCGGCGATGAACCCGCTTTTGAACAAACCTTCCGCAAGTTCTATCCCAGACTTTGCCACTATGCCTGTACGCTGCTTAAAGATGAAGATGAGTCGGAAGAAGTAGTGCAGCATGTTTTTCTGACCATTTGGGAGAAACGGGAAGACCTGGAAATTACGCTTTCGCTGAAATCCTACCTCTACCGGGCTGTTCATAATCATTGCCTCAACCGCTTCAAACATCACGCGGTACGCGAGGCACACCGCGAGCATACACTCCACTTTGTCCCGCAATCCTACGAGTCTGTTACAGAAGCAATTCATGCCAGTGAGCTCGAAGAACGCATTGAGAGAGCAGTGGGCAACCTGCCCGAGCAATGCCGTAAAGTATTCCGGCTCAGCCGGTTTGAAGAACTTAAATACCAGGAAATTGCAGCCAGGCTCGAAATTTCTGTTAAAACGGTCGAAAACCAGATTGGCAAGGCATTGAAGCTGCTGCGTACCGAGCTGGCCGATTACCTTCCCTCACTGCTTGTTTTTATGTATTTTGTAGTAGAACAGTTAACCGGATTGAAGCCATGAACGCATCTCATGAACACCTTTCGGAGGACCTGTTAGCGCGCTACTTTGCCCAGACTGCCTCCGGCGAAGAAATTAACTCCGTTGAAAGATGGCGCGATCTTTCGCCTGCCAATGCACGCGAGCTCGATCATTACCGCCAACTTTGGGAAACTACCGCCAGCCTGGCCACCAACCGGTTTCGGGTTGATACCGACCTTGCCTGGGCAAAGGTAAAGGGCAAAATGGGCGCAGTATCCGACACCCGCATGGAACCTGCGCAGGCTGATACCCGCAAACAAACACGCGCTTTCGCGTGGACCAGCTATGCAGCTGCGGCTGTCATCAGCCTGGCAGTACTTGCTTTTGCATGGTTTACATTCGAACAAAAAGGTGAACCTGAAAAACTATCCTTTGCTACCACCAGCAACACCGTGGAGCGGACACTACCCGATGGTACCCGCGTGTTCCTGAACTACAACTCTTCCATCACCTACCCGGAACACTTTGAAGGGGATATCAGGGCAGTATCCCTCGAAGGTGAGGCTTTCTTTGAGGTAAAACCCGACCATGAACATCCATTTGTGATCAGTGCGGGCGGTACCGAGGTAAAAGTGCTGGGTACTTCATTCAACGTGAAAGCATACCGTGAAAAACCGGTGCGGGTGGATGTGAGCACAGGCAAGGTAAGGGTCAGTAAAGACCACAGGATGATGGACCTGGTAAAAGGACAGGGCGCCGAAGTAACCGCCGGAACAATCCGGAGCCTCAATGCGGATGCCAATATACTGGGCTACCGTACGCAGGTATTCGAATTTGAATCCACGAGCCTGGCCGATGCCATTGCCATCCTCAAAGAGGGATACCATACCGACATACAGCTTGCCAATGCATCAACCGCCCAATGCAGGCTTACCATCCGTTTTGAAAAAGAAACGCTGGATGCAACCCTGTCGGTGATTGCAGAAACGCTTGGCCTGCAAGTCAGGAAAGAAGGCAGTACCTACTGGCTCGACGGGAGCGGATGCCAGTAGGTGCCAGTCAAAATCCGATCCGCTTTCTGGTTTGATACGGACTGCCTTCGGCATAAGCCCTGAGTTCCTGCAGCTCTTTTTCAAAACCACCGGAAAGAATTGGAAAACGGCACCACGTACGCGGATCCAGGTTCAGATCGTCCAGGTGGAAAGAGGGTGCATAACGCTCTCTTTTCCATTGATTGCGGCTCCATAGTTTAAAAAACCGCTCAACCCAGCCCACAATCTGCTCCTGCGTGTAAATGCCTTTGTATCGCACCACCAGGTTGCGGTAGCACTCAAGCGGCGATTTTTTATCCCTGATTGCGAGCTTTTCGGTATCATTCAGGAACTCGTAAGGCATCAGGTCCGTCTCGTCCGTCTGCGTCTGAGCAAGCGGTCTTAGCTCGGCGGTAGGTTGCAGGCTGTTTACCTTTTTAAGTCCTTCAATGCGGATATGCTTGCCCTTCACCTCGCAGCCTACGGTTTCGAGCCAGCGCAGCCACGACCGCAGGTAATGCTTGTCGATGCCTGCCAGCGGACTAATGCTTCCAGCCGTATCGCCGTCCATGGTCGCGTACCCTACTGCCGCTTCGGAGCGGTTGGATGTGGCCAGCAGCAGGTGGTTGGCAATGTTGGTCAGCAGCCACACCCCCGGCGCACGCACCCTCGCCTGTATGTTCTGCAACGAAATATCATCCGTATCCCAGGAAAGTTTACGGTCAATCTGTGCCTCGATCAGTCCCCGGTAAGTCTCTACCAAACCATTTATATTGATATTATAAAATGTAGAACCAATCGATTCAGCCAGCGTCTGGGCCGATTCGAGCGTATCCGTTGAACTGTTTTCGGTACCCTGGTAAATGTTATGAATCAAATGTCTGGCTAGTTCCAGCTCGTCCTGCACGGACTGTATATGCTGAATGTAGCCCAGCTTTTCCTTCACCCTGTCGAGTCCGATACTTTCGTCGGCCAGGCGGATCATCAGTCCGCACAATGCCGTACAGGCACAGCTGTCTGCGCCTCCCGAGAGTGAAATCGTGAAACCATTGGAGCGGCTTTTTCTCAGGTAATCAAATAATGCAAGGCACACCGCCCTCGCGAATTCTTCCTCTTTCAGTGCACCTCCTTTTTCAAATGGCTCAATGTCGGGTACCTGCGGCAGTACAGGTTCGATCTCAGGAAAATCAAAACGCCCTGCGACCCGCCAGGTCTTCTCTTTGGGAGGAATGGTAATTTTGCTTTGTACCTGCGAAAGCCGGGTATATTCCGTATCAATCACCGCCGTGGTTACCAGAAAGTCCTCATAACTGAACCTCGGGCTTGATACCAGTAGGTCACCATTGGAAGCAATCATGGCATCACCATCGTAAATAGCCCGGCCGGCTTCGTTGCCCAGCAGGTTGGTGTAAATGTAGCTGCATGCGAAAGTGCGGGAAGCATCCACTACCAGCTTTTCCCGCGTCATAAACTTGTTGAATGCAAAGTGGCTTGCACTTGGGTTCAGGATTATATCCACGCCCCGCTCAAAGTGCCGGCGGCCCGGCCGGTTGGATACCCAGGCATCCTCACAGATTTCAAAGGCCACTTTCACGCCGTTTGAGCCACCGAGGATAGGTCCGGTCACGAGGTCAAAAATCACGTCGCCGACCGGATAGATCATTTCATTCACCTCGATACTTTCCACGACTCCGGGCTGCCACGGCCTGAACCACCGCGCTTCATAGTGAATTCCGTTGTTGGCCAGATTTTGCTTGCAGTAAAAACCGAGTATCTGCTTGTTCGCGATGAGGCATGCGGCATTATAAATGCTGTTGTTATGCCGCAGCGGCAAGCCTACCGCCACCACCATACCCGCCGTTTCCTGCACGATCGTGATCAATGCATCCAGTGCTTTCGATGCCAGATCGGGAGCAAAAAAATAATCTTCACAACCATAACCCGAAATGCAGAGCTCGGGAAGGCAAAGCAGGCTTACCTGTTGCCGGCGGGCTTCTTCTATGGCATGAATGATGTTCCTTGTATTAGACTCCCACGCCATGGGTGTCTGGTTCACTACTCCGGAGGCTGCTTTGATTAACGGCATAAATGGTTTGGAAAATGGTAATTGCAGAGTGAGTGAGCACAAAAAATATAGTGCCAACTTTATAAAAAACGCACCGCTCGCTGGCGAAAGATTTTCCTATTTTTGCCAACATAACAAATTTTGAACTGATTTCGCTTGCAATTTCCCTCTTTCATCGCCAAACGCATCCGCAATAACGAGGCAGGCTCTTTTTCGGCCACCGTGTCGGGTATAGGCGTAGCCAGCATTGCAATCGGAATTACGGTCGGGATCATCTCCTTTGCCGTACTGCTCGGGTTTAAGCAAACCATCCGCGAAAAGATCTTCCTGTTCAGCGCGCATATCAATGTAGCCTCATTTGCTACCGGCAATACCTACGAAGAAGGTCCCCTGCCGCCCGGCAACCCGGTGGTGCAGGCACTGCCGCGCATTCCCGGCATCCGCCGCTGGCAGGTTGTGGCGCATAAATCGGGGATCCTGAAAACCCCGGAAGAGATCAAAGGTGTGGTACTGAAAGGTGTGGGAAAAGATTACGACTGGCCCACATTTGCCAAAACCATGGTCGACGGAAAGATGCTGACCTGGAAGGATTCGTCTTTCCTGCGGTATGGATATTCGTCTGAAATCATCATCAGTGAAAAAATTGCGGCCCAGCTGCGCCTGAAAACGGGCGACGATGTGATCATGTACTCCCTGCAAAATCCGCCGAGGCCGCGCAAGCTGACGATTGCGGGTATTTATAATTCGCAAATGGAGGAATTCGACAATCACCTGATCATTGGTGATATCGGTCTGGTGCAAAGGCTGAATGGATGGGGCAAGGATTCGATCGGTACGTACGAAATTTACCTTACTGATTTTGACCAGCTTGACAATGTGGCAGCCCGGCTCCGGCGCGCGCTGCCCACCGGGGCATATCTGCAGAAAGTAACCAGCCTTTTTCCGCAGATATTCGACTGGCTGCTGCTGCTTGACCGCAATACGGCCATTTTCCTGACATTGATCCTGTTTGTTGCCTGCTTCAACATGATTTCCATCCTGCTGGTGATGATCATGGAACGTACCCCGCTGATTGGTCTTCTCAAAACACTGGGCAGTCCGAACGGACAGATCCGCCTCGTTTTTCTAAGGGTAGGATTGTATATGGTGCGTAAAGGGATGATCATCGGCAACCTTGCAGGGCTCTCCCTGTGCTGGCTGCAATACCATTTCAGCCTGGTACCGCTCGATCCTGTCAACTATTATATGAGCACGGTACCCATTGTGTTCGACTGGCCGATCTTCATCATGGTAAATGTAATCACAGTCCTCATTTCGGGCTGTATCCTGCTGATTCCGACTTTCATTATCACCAGGATACAACCGGTAAAAGCATTGCTTTTCAAAAAATAATCTGTTGCTGCGTTTTTACCACCTTACTTTCCCGAGCCTTTCAGCTGCTTTCAGCAGGGTTTCATCGTGTTTTGCAAAACAGAAACGCAATGTCCGGTAGTGAGTCGGCTGTTTGTAAAAGGCTGATACCGGAATGGAGGCCACACCCGACTCGCTGGTAAGCCGCTGAGCCAGTACTACATCATCCTCATCCGACAAGTTTTCATAGCATACATTCTGAAAAAAGCTTCCTTCCGAAGGCTTCATTACGAAGCCGATGAGCTCGATCGCATTGTAAAAAAGATCCCGCTTACGCTCGTAAAAAGCCGATAGTGCCTGGTAGTGCGCGGGTTCTTTCAGGTACTCGGCCAATGCAAACTGCACCGGCGTGAACACGCTGAACACGATAAACTGGTGTATTTTCCTGAACTCCGCGGTAAGCTCCGCAGGTGCCAGGCAGTAGCCCTGCTTCCAGCCTGTGATATGAAACGTTTTGCCAAAGGACCCGCAAACAAAAGTTCGCTCCGCCAGGGAGGCGATAGCCGACGCACTTACGTGCCTGCGGCCGTCAAAAATGATATGCTCATACACCTCGTCGCTGATCACCAGCAGATTATGCTTTTCAGCCAGTGTACCAAGTTGTTCAAGATCGGCGCGATCCCATACTTTTCCCGTTGGATTATGGGGTGTATTGATCATAATTGCTTTTGTTCGGCTGGTGATGGCTGCTTCTACCTGCTGCCAGTCAACGTACTCGTATTGAGGCGGTAATGTAATGTACACCGGCACGCCTCCATTGGTGACAATCGCCGGAGCGTAGCTGTCATATGCCGGCTCAAACAGGATCACCTCGTCACCCGGACGGACAATCGTGCTCACCGCAGCATAAAGCGCCTCCGTAGCGCCGCTGGTGATGGTAATCTCAGTTTCGGGATGATAGTCGCGGTTTCCTGCTGCCAGGTTTTTCTCTGCGATGGCTTCACGCAAAACCATCACGCCCGCCATCGGCGCATACTGGTTTCTGCCCATCCGCATGTATTTTTCTAGCAGGCCCTGCAGCTCCGGGGTACAGTCAAATTCCGGAAAGCCCTGCGCCAGGTTAATGGCTCCATGCTCCTCAGCCAGCCTCGACATGCTTGTAAAAATGGTGGTACCTACATCCGGAAGTTTGGAGCGTATTCCTGTTAAAACGGCCATTGGGATAAAAGTATGGAATGATCAATGCGGTGGCTGCGCCTAAATATAGCAAATACCCGCTGAGCTGCGGCCAAAGAGCCACCACATGCCCCTTGCCGGATTTTTTATGCTTTGCAGGTAAAATCAAAAATAAACTGCTTATATCCTCAATGCCTGCTATTTAGTCTTTTTTTGATATGAAAACCAAAATGAGGATTCTCCCGCTTGTCCTGCTTTGCATAATTTCCTTCTGCTGTTCCGCCCAGTCCATTCAATGGCAGGAAATTGCGCCGGGCGTCTGGAAAGGCATTGCCGGAACACCTGACACTTACAACCTGCTGCAGGCCGCAGGTACTACGGCATCACCAGCCCTGCAGAAGCTGCCCAAGGAAGATTTTCCGCTCGATGCCGCGGAGATTTCTTTTCAGCTGAATAACGGAAAAACCTACCTCCGCTTCCCGCTTGTGGAGGAAGAACAGCTCTTTGGCTTCGGACTCAACTTTCAGACCGTACACCAGCGCGGGCGCATCATGCAGCTGCACATGGACCATTACGGCACGTCTGATAACGGGCGCACACATGCACCGGTACCGTTTTATATCTCGTCCAGGGGCTACGGAGTGTTTGTGAATGTGGCTAAGTACATCGATGTGTACGCCGGCTCGCATGTGCGGAGAGACAGCAAAAATCCACCTCCGGTACAGGACCGCAATACCGATGATATCTGGAACGCTCACCCCTACTCCGATGCCGTCGAAATGCTCATCCCTGCTCAGGGTGCCGAAATTTATTTGTTTGCCGGACCAAAGCCCATGCAGGCTGTGCAGCGCTTCAACCTGCTGAGCGGAGGCGGCTGCCTTCCTCCGCGATGGGGACTCGGCTTTACGCAGCGCGTGCACCGGCTGTACAATGCCGGGCAGGTCAGGAACGAAGCCAGGCTGTTTGAAGAAAAAGGTTTTCCACTGGACTTTATCGGACTGGAACCCGGCTGGCAGAGCAAATCCTATCCCTGTACGTTTGAGTGGGACAAGACGCGGTTTCCTGATCCGGCGGGCTTTATCAAAAGTATGGACAGCACAAGGGTAAAAGTGAACTTATGGACTAATCCTTATCCTGCCCCCGACGCGCCCATTTACAAACAAATACTCCCGCTAACCGGCACGCATACCGTGTGGAACGGTGCCGTGCCCGACCTGAGCATACCGGAGGCTGCCAATATTCTTTTCGGGCAATTTGAAAAAGCACATGTAAAAATCGGCGTAAGCGGATACAAGATCGACGAAGTGGATGGGTACGATTCCTACCTGTGGCCTGATGTGGCCACCTTTCCGTCCGGGCACAGTTCCGAACAGATCCGCCAGACCTACGGCCTGCTGGTACAGCGGTACAGCTACGACATGTTCAGGAAAAACAATGCGCGTACCTACGGACTGGTCAGGGCGTCGAATGCGGGCGGGGCTTCCTTTCCGTACGTGATTTATAATGATAATTACAGCCACCAGGATTTCATCACCGCCCTGATCAACAGCGGGTATGCCGGTGTACTCTGGACACCCGAAGTAAGAGCATCCAAGACAGCCGAGGAATGGCTGCGGCGTTTTCAGACCGTCTGTTTTTCGCCCATGGCGATGATCAATGCATGGTCGAGCAGCATGCAGCCATGGACTTTCCCGGAAGTAGCGCCTCAGATCAAGGCTGTGGCCGAGCTGCGTATGCAGATGATGCCTTACTGGTACTCTGAGTTTGCGAGGTATCACTACCAGGGTATCCCGCCTTTCCGCGGCATGAGCCTGGAAGATGGGTTTTCACAAGGAATCAAAAAAGAGAAAGTACAGGCAAGTCTGCAGGAAAACCCGTACGAAGAAGCCGTCACCCAGGAAGTGAAAGACCAGTACATGGCAGGCGAGTACCTGCTGGTAGCACCTTTATTTACCGGACAAACAAGCCGGAAAGTGATTTTACCCAAGGGAAAATGGTATGACTTTTACACCGGCAAGCTGGCGGGAGATGGCGAGGTGATCACCATTACGCCCGGTATGGACAGGATTCCGGTATTTGTAAAAGACGGGGGCATGATCCCGATGATGCCCGTCAGGCTGCATGCACCTGCCAAAGGTGAAAAGGTGGATCTTGAAATCAGGCATTACGGGGACAAAAACGGCAGCTACCAGCTGTACGACGATGACGGTGAAACCTTCGACTATGAAAAAGGTGCATATTCCTGGCGAAAGCTTACCATGGAAAAGCAAGCTGGCGGTGAATGGAAGGGTGCTATCACAAAGCCCGAAAAGAATAAGATCAACACCGTCGGGTCGGTAACATGGCGGCACATGGCTCCTTAAACTTGCTATGCCCCTGCGGATGATTCGCGGACGTTCAGGGACGTTTTGAATGCCATTGTTTCAAAATTATTTTGTGCCTGAGGATGCTCAATGAGGCGGATCAGCAGATTCATCGCCTGCTGTCCCATTTCCATAGCAGGTTGTACGACTGTGGTCAGGGGTGGGTTAAAGAGATCGGCTACGCCGGAATTTGTAAAACCGACCAGCGCTACCTGCTCCGGCACTTTCACTTTCTCGTTTTGCAATACGGCAAGGCAGCCTGTCGAAAGCCGGTCAGAAGCTGAAAAGATCGCGTCAGGCGGTTCCGGCAATTGCATCAATGCGCGTATGCCGTCCCTGTTTTCACCCTCGTCCTTTCCGCCGTGCGCAAAGTAGCGTACATATTTTTCGTCAAAAGCAATCCCGTGATCTTCCAGCGCCTTGCGGTAACCTGCAAGCCGCTCGGTGGTAATGGAAAGGTAAATGGGGCTGGTAAGGTGCGCAATGCGCCGGCGACCTGCACGGATCAAATGCTGTGTGGCACCATAGCTCCCCTCAAAATTATCGGCTACCACTTTGTGGGTCGCGATTTCATTGGGTACCCGGTCCATAAATACAATCGGCAGCCCCTTGGTCATCAGCTCCTGGAAATGCAGCAGATTGGTCGTCAGGCTTGAAAGAGAAATCAGCAGGCCGTCCACCTTGCGGGAAACCAGGAAGTTGGTATGCGCTACCTCCCGTTCATACGATTCGTGACTTTGAAAAATGACTACATAATAACCCAGGTCATATGCTACGGACTCGATACCATTGATCAGCTGCGAAAAAAAGTTGTTGGCAATCTCGGGTATGATCACCCCGATGGATTTGCTTCTGCTTTCGCGGAGGCTCAATGCAATGGGATTGGGCCGGTACTGCATCTTTTGAGCATACTCCGTAACCAGCCTTTTCGTTTCCGGATTAATCTCGTAGCTGTTGCGCAATGCGCGCGATACCGTCGAGGTCGACAGGTGGAGTGCCTTGGCAATATCCTTGATCGTGATCGTTTCCAATGTCAGATGCGTTTTGGAAGCTGTACTTGTTTCCGCCGGCCGGAGATCCTAATGTGCAGGCCGCTCGGGTACGGGTGCTGAGGCGTGGTACTCGCGGCGGATAATGTCTGCATACTGATCCAGCAGCTCCAGCACCCGCTCGCGCGAAGCAGAACGTACCACCAGCCCCACGTGGTGCGGCTCGTGCATGGTCCATACAATTTCAGGATCATTAAAAACAGACAGGTCAGGCCACTCCTGCCGGGTAAGCGATATAATAATGCCCGCATAATCTTTCCTGACAGGCGGCAGCTTGTAGTTTTCACCCCGTACCTCGGCACTTTCCATTCGTGCCCATTCTTTCCAGAGGTTTATTCCAGAGGACGCCTCAACCATTTCCGAAAGATTGGCGCCGCCTACGCGGGAAGATGTTTCAAGAAAATAATATTTACCATCATCATGGCAGCGGATCACCTCGGTATGGGACGCACTGTGTTTTAATCCAAAGGCTTTCAGCAGGTCCACGGCCAGCGTTTCGAGCGCATGTTCTTCCGCAGAATCAAAGGGTACCGTGACTGACCGGAAAATTCCGCCTTCATGGGCTACATCAAAAGGCGGGGCCAGGTATTTGCTGTTCCAAAGGAAAATCACCCTTCCGTTATACGAAATGGAATCGACATGGTACACGTCACCCGGCTTGTACTGCTCTACCAGGTAGGCATGGCGCCGGTCGCCCAGTTCATGGATTGTTTGCCATAGCTCTTCCGCCGAATGCATTTTTCTGATGCCCGTAGCCGAAGCTTCTGAACGTGGCTTGATCATCCACGGGCCAGGATATTTTTCTATAAAACGATTGATATCGTCGTCATTGAAGAGGGACGAAAAACCAGGCACCAGTATCCCCGACTCGGCCGCCTTGGTACGCATAGCGAGCTTGTCGCGAAAGTAGCGGGCTGTTGTTTGTCCCATACCGGGTATCCTGAAATACTCCCTGATATGCGCTGCCTTCTCGACATCAAAATCATCCATGGCCACCACCCGGTGAATGGGCCGGGTGCGCATCACATACGCCAGTCCATTGATGATGTCCTGCATGTTATACGCTTTGTCGGGTCCTTCTTCAATGTAAAAAAACTCATCTACTGCTTCGCGCGTCCATGGCTTGCTTTCCAGCTTCTTGGCTGTGAGCAGGTATACGGTGTTCCCGGCCTCCTTGCAGGCTTTCAGGAAATCGTTTCCTTTGAAATAAGTTGAAATGCAGAGGAACGTAAGCGTTTGCGACATAAGCCGGTTTTTTAGTGAAAAATAACGCAGCCGGGCGGGAGAGGCGCGCTTTCTCAAATCTAGCAAAAAGAACCAATCCTCAAAGGAAGTACCTTTTAATTTTGACCTTAAAACAACCTTTTCACTTATACATTGCCTGCAAGTGCCGCCAGATAGGCATGCAGCAGGCGTATCCCGTAGGCTGTACCCGCACGTCCCGGTGCAAAGGCCGTATCACCAAATGCGGTACCGGCAATATCCAAATGCGCCCATTGCGGATGCGCGTCGGTAAACACTTCCAGGAATTTGGCGGCTACTATGGCGCCGGCCATCGGCTTGCCGTGGTAATTTTTCAGATCTGCAATGTCGGAGGCAATCTCCTCTTTGTACTCGTCCCAAACGGGCAGGCGCCACAGCCGCTCACCCGTATGGTCCCCGGCGGATGTAAGCTCCCGGGCGAGGGTGTCACTGGGTGTAAACAGCCCCGCAGCCTCATAGCCGAGCGTCTGGATCACACTGCCGGTGAGCGTCGCAAGATCAATCAGCACGTCGGGCTGGTAGTTACGGACTGCATAGCTGAGGCCGTCGGCGAGAATGAGGCGGCCCTCCGCATCGGTGTCAATCACCTCAATCGTTTTGCCGGCGTATGAACCAATGACATCGCCCGGCTTGATGGAACGGGCATCCACGGCATTTTCGGTAGCGGGCACGACGGCAATAATGCGCACCGGCATCTGCAGGCGGGCTGCCAGCTCAATGGTACCCAGTACTGCCCCGGCACCGCCCATGTCACTTTTCATCAGGTGCATATTAGCCGAGGGCTTGATCGAAATGCCGCCGGTATCGAAGGTGACACCTTTCCCGACCAGTGCTACCGTTCTGGTATAATGCGGCGGCTGGTAATCTGCCACGATCATCAGCGGCGGAACTTCACTTCCCCTGCCTACGGCCAGCAGGGCGTGCATTCCCTGGTTTTCCAATGCCTGCTGGTCAAAGATCTGCACATCATACCCGTACGTGCTGCCCGATTGTTCGGCCCAGGCTGCCAGCGTTCCGGGATTTTTGTAGTTGGACGGCGCATTCATCAGGTCCATGATACGCATCTGCACCTCCGCAACTGACTGTGCCTGCACAATCGCGCGATTTGTTTCGGGAGAGGCTTGTTCCGTCAAAACATACAGCACGCCCTCCCCGCCGAAAAACGGGCTGAATGCTTTGGGCTCTGTTTTATAAAGCTGAATGTTGTACCCGCCAAGCAGGATACCGTTTACTGCATTGGAAATCCATTCTGCGGAGTGTCCCCTGGCATCCAGTATAATTTCCTGTGCCCAGCGGTCTTTTCTTTTGAAAAACAATGACCGGAACACCTTTGTAACCGCCGGGAGCTTTGGTTCTTTGCCCAGACCCACCCACAGTTCTTTCGAAGCATACCACCATAGCTCATCCTTTTCTGCCCGGAACATTTCCTGGTTGGCAGGCTCAGCGCCCTGCTCGTAAGGTTTGATGATCAGCTTGTCGTCATCAGACTGCTGTATTTGCAGGATTTTCATAGTTATGTTTTGAATAAAAAAGAGCAAAAGCGAGTTGCTTCTGCTCTCCGTATAATGACTTCAATCCAGTCCGCCGCGCCGAGTTGCCTTTCTTTGTTCGGGCCAGGCAGTAGGCTCTCCTTTGGTGTTCAAAGGCAAAATGCTCTTTTCGCGGGACGTTTTCACAGGGTCTTCACTGGCCTGATAAGCCAGGATCGCCGCCAGGATTGCATTACTCCGCACGTCGTCAAACACGATTTTGTCATAGGTATCCCGGTTGGTATGCCAGGTGTAAGTACCATACGACCAATTGAGCGAGCTGAGTGAAAAGGCCGGTGCTCCTGCCGCCACAAACGAGGCGAAATCCGACCCGCCGCCGCCCGGCGCTCCCGGAAATCTGGTTTCGATCGGGGTCCTGATCTCCTCAGGTACTTTCGTCAGCCAGCGTCCGAGGTAATCATACGCATTCAGAAAACCCTGCCCGGAGAGATTTACCACGCGCCCGGTACCATTGTCCTGGTTGAAAAGCGCCTGGATGTTCTGCACGATTTCGGGATGGTCTTCCACAAAGGCCCGCGAACCATTCAGTCCCTGCTCCTCGCTGCCCCAGTGGCCTACCAGGATCGTCCGTTTAGGATTAGGGTAAACCTTTTTCAGAATGCGCATGGCCTCCATCATCACGAGGGTACCGGTACCATTGTCGGTAGCGCCGGTACCGCCGTCCCAGGAATCAAAGTGGGCTGAAAGGACGACATATTCATCAGGCTTCGTGCTTCCTTTAATTTCTCCGATGGTATTAAAGGTTGGCACAACACCCGACTCCTTTGACTCGGCCCTGGCGCTGATACGGGGTGTATGCCCCGATTCCGCCAGCCGGTACAGCAAGCCATAATCTTCCAGGGAAATATCAACAGTCGGTATTTTCCTGGTATAGGCCCCGAAAATCTTGTTTGCCCCAAACCCTTTTGACCAGTACGACATGACGACACCTGCTGCGCCTGCTTTTTCCAGTGCTGCGGGCAGGGTACGTCCATTGTAGCCGGTTTTTTTCAGGCGCTGCGCCCAGGCGTCGGTTTGGGCATCGCGCTCTTTTTTCATTTTTTCAAAAGACTCTTTCGTTCCAAATTCCTGCCAGTTGTAGTCAGGCCGGCCGGTAGGCTGCGGCATGCTGATCAGCACAAACTTGCCCTTGCAGGAAGGCAGCCACTGGCCGAAAGCGACGGAATCGGCCACATCGGGCAGAATCATCACGTCGGCTACGACGGGCTTGCTGCCAGTACCCGGATTCCAGGCCAGCTGCATACCTTCGAGCGATTTGACGCGCGGCGCAACCATATCGATGTGCGAGACGCCCCGCTCCCATCCTCTCCATTCACCCCATTTTTCATTGCGCGCGGCAATGCCCCAATCTTTGTATTTCCCAACCGCCCAGTCATGGGCCTGCTGCATCTGGGGAGTGCCTACCAGTCGCGGCCCGATTACGTCGAGCAGTTCGTGTGCGAGTTTTTCAAGCTGGGAATTGTCGGTTGCCTCTTTTACAATATTGTCTACCACAGGGTCCTTTACCTGGCCGAATGTCAGCTGCGTACCGAGCAAGAGCAGAAGAATGGCAATCCGGGAAAATTTTTTCATGTACTTTGACTTTAATTGAAGATTTAATCTGTTTTCCAAGATATAAAAAGCTCCCAAATGATCCGCAGCATTGTTGGGTTCATTTTTTTCGCCAATTACTTCGTCGGAGGTCTTGCCGTAGCCTTGTCGCTCGAAACTGCATTTCAGCTCGGCTTGCCTCTTAACCCATTCTGGTACTATCTGCTGGTGTTTGTGGCTACGGTTTTGTACTATACCCACGCTTACTGGGTCCCGGCCGGCAACCAGGTTACCGACAATCCGCGTACGGAATGGTACCGCACGCACCACAGCTTCGTCAGGTACAGCCGGGCAGTCCTTTGGGTTGCATTCCTGGTGCTTGCGGGTATCTTTTTATGTTATGATTTTGGTAAAATCGGCTCGCTGCCAATACGGTACTGGCTGGCACTTGGACTTGTTCCACTGGCTGCCTTGCTGTATTACGGCCTTTTACCTTCTGCGATAGGTCGCTATAACCTGCGTAATACAGGCTGGATGAAGGCATTTGTGATCGGGTTTGTGTGGGCAGGCTGCGTGAACCTGTTTCCGGTAGCGATGGTAAAGCTGCACGATGGAATTGAAATCCGGGAGCCGGCTTTCCTGATCTGGCTGTTTATCAAAAACTGGATGTTCTGTACAGTAAACGCAATCATGTTCGATATCAAGGACTATGAGGATGACTCCAACATTCAGCTGAAAACATTTGTGGTACAAATGGGGCTGAAAAACACCATTTTCTATGTACTGATCCCGCTGCTGCTGGTAGGGCTGGCTTCATTCCTGACCTTTGCGGCTTACCGGCAGATCGGACCGGTTACGGTGTTGTTCAACATGGTGCCCTTCATATGCCTGCTGGCGGTGGCTTTTGCATTGCAGCGGCCCCGGAATATTCTTTATTACCTGGTAGTGATTGATGGATTGCTGCTGATCAAGGCGATCTGCGGTATTGCAGGCAGCTTTTTTGCACACATACTGCAATGAAAATCCAGACCAATGAACAACTATGACCGTATTGCCGGTATTTACGACCAGCTTGCCGGACTGATCTTTGGCCGGTCTCAGCAACAGGCACAGGAAGCATTGCTGCCCAGCCTGCCAGTACCCTGCAGGTTGCTGATCGTGGGCGGCGGAAGCGGCGCCGTACTCGAATCCCTGCAGGCATTATACCCTGCCGGACTGGAAGTTACCTATGTCGAAAGCTCTTCCCGGATGCTTGGTCTTGCCCGTCGGCGCAAAGCGGGAGGCAACCGGGTACAATTTGTACATGCAGCGATTGAAAACTGGCAGGCGCAGCAGGCATACGATGCTGTGATGACGCCTTTTTTATTTGACAACTTCAAAGATGCACAGGCTTCGGCGGTGTTCCGGCACCTGGATGCCATGCTCAGGCCCGGGGGCCTGTGGCTTTACACCGATTTTCAGATTGCCAAAGGCAGGGCGCGTATCTGGCAGCAGCCTTTACTGCAATGCATGTACCTGTTTTTCCGACTCATAGCCAATGTGGAAGCCCGCCGGATGCCTGATATGCAGCTACGCTTTGAAGAAGGAAATTACCGTCCGGTTTACAGTACCACGCGATTCAGCGTATTTATTTTCAGTGCTGCTTTTGCAAAACCTTACTGAACGATCGCTTCTCGCCTTCTTCTGAACAATACCCGCTCATTAAAAACGATGATTGAAAACAGGATCAGGCTGTAAGCTGTGAGCTGCACATTGTTGATGTGCTCATGAAAATAAACCAGCGCCAGCCCGAAGTTCATCAATGGATTGATATACAACAAAATACCCATGACAGAAGAGGTGACTCCCTGCAGGGCATACAGATTGAGGTACAGCGGAATGATGGTAAACACCACGGCAATCACGAGGATATAACCGTAAAATGAAGCCTCAGCAGGTACCGGGCCACTGTACGCCGGAAAAAACGGCAGTAACAGGAGTGCTGAAAAGATGATCTGTAATGTAAGGACCAGAAACCTGTCAAATCCGTGATTTTTGCGCTGGCTTACCAGGTACAATGCATAGGAAACGGCCACAATCAGGCTGTACCCGATATCCGCAATGCTGTCGTAGGACAAGAGAAGGCAGCTCATTATACTGATAGAAACCGCTATCCACTGCCACTTTCCCATTTTTTCATCCAATACAAAAAAGGCAATGACGGTGGTCATGATCGGGCAGACGAGGTAAGCAAACGATGCTGCCTTGATGCTGATGTGGTTCATCACGTAAATAAAAAAGAACCAGTTGGCGGTGAGCAGCACACCGCCGCCGAGGATCAGGAGCGCAGTCTGCTGCTTTTTGCCGGCGGGCAAACTTTTAAAAAGCTGTATGCTATCCTTCAACACGCCCCGCCGCAGGAAAAAACTTACAAACGCCATGATGGCGGCGCAGAAGAAAACGCGGTAGAAAAGAATGTCCAGAGATGGGTAAATGTGCAGGGGCTTCAAAGCCAAACTGAAAAATCCCCACATAACAAAGGAAACCAGTGCGGCAAAATAGTATTTCGACAATTTCATCAGAGCAGATATTACGGCAGCTACCCAGCCAACAGCAAAACCGGCGGCCGGGTTCGTGCATTTTGCCGGGTGATGTGGGAAAATAAGTCGCCTTCAAAAAAGACCTGGCCAGCCGGAACCTTCAAAAAGGCATTTGGCTTGGTTAAATAGTAACGTTTGATTTAAATATGACATTTTCAGATATCAGGCTCATTGCAACGGACATGGATGGCACACTCCTGAATTCGCAGCATGAGCTTTCGCCGGATTTTTACCCGGTTTTCGAATCCCTTAAAGCCCGTCAGATCGTGTTTGTGGCCGCCAGCGGCAGGCAGTATTTTAATCTTGAAAAAACACTGGATGCCATTAAGAACGATGTGGTTTTTGCCGCTGAAAATGGGAGCTATGTGGTTTTTCAGGGAAAAGAGCTGCATACCCAGGCAATGGACCAGGAAGTAGTCAAGGACTTTGTAGCGATTACGAGAGAAATCCCTGAATGCTATGCAGTGATTTGCGGAAAGAAAAAGGCCTATGTGGAAAATGATGAACCCGGATTTATAGACCGGCTGAAACTGTATTTTGAACGGTACGAGATTGTCCCTGACCTGACGGCCATTGAAGACGACGAATTCCTCAAATACACCGTGTGCGACCTGAAAGGCTCGGAAGGAAACAGTTATCCGCACTTTAAAAGCTATGAGAAAGATTTCCAGGTGAAAGTATCAGGGCCGATCTGGCTGGATATTTCACACAAAGATGCCAATAAAGGCCGTGCTATGGAGGTCATTCAGGAAAAGTTTGGCATCAGTCCGGACGAGACGATGGCATTTGGTGACTACCTCAACGACCTGGAAATGCTGCAGAAAGCCCGGTATTCATTTGCCATGGCCAATGCACATCCCGAGATCAGAAAAATAGCCCGCTACCATGCGGGAAGCAATGATGAAAATGGGGTAGTGGAAGTTTTAAAACAATTGAAATAACAGTCCTGAAAAGCAGAAAGCCCCGATCCTGATGACCGGGGCTTTCTGCTTTTTTAAGCTGTTTTACGCTTCGTACTTCTTGAAAATTGAAGTGGCCGTATGTCCGCCGAATCCGAA
Source organism: Dyadobacter sandarakinus (assembly GCF_016894445.1). Classification (NCBI taxonomy): domain Bacteria; kingdom Pseudomonadati; phylum Bacteroidota; class Cytophagia; order Cytophagales; family Spirosomataceae; genus Dyadobacter; species Dyadobacter sandarakinus. The sequence goes on along the minus strand of NZ_CP056775.1, from coordinate 5,651,424 downwards.
GGTATTGTTCAATGCATAATTGACCGGCTGCTTCACGGATTTACCCAAAATGATATTAAGACCCTCGGGTGTTTTCTCATCCAGCTTTTTGGTATTGATGGTAGCAGGAATAACGTCGTTTTGAACGGCCAGTACACATACAATGCTCTCGATGGCCCCGGCAGCACCCAACAGGTGGCCTGTCATGGACTTGGTGGCACTGATCGCTACCTGATGCGCTCCGAAAACATTCTTGATCCCATTGAGCTCGCTCATATCGCCCAGCCCCGTAGAAGTGGCATGTGCATTGACATAGTCGATCTTTTCGGGTCCGATACCTGCTTCCGCCAGGGCTTTTTTCATGCCCAGCGATGCTCCGAAACCATCAGGGGGCGTACCCGTAAGGTGGTAAGCATCAGCTGCCATTCCTCCGCCTACGATCTCGGCGTAAATCTTTGCACCCCGTGCTTTTGCATACTCAAGGTCTTCCAGGATCAGTGCTGCTGCACCCTCGCCGATCACAAAACCGTCACGCTCCTGATCAAACGGGCGGGATGCAGTTTCGGGCTCGCTGTTCCTTTTGGACAGTGCCTGCGCCGCACCAAATCCGCCGATCGCAGAATAGATAATCGCCGCCTCGGACCCGCCGGCTACCATGAGCTTGGCCTTACCCATACGAATGGTGTCAAAGGCGGAAATCAATGCGGTATTGGAAGATGCGCAGGCAGATACGGTACAATAGTTGGGTCCAAACAGCTTGTGCCGGATAGAAATAACACCCGCCGCAATGTCCACGATCATTTTCGGGATAAAAAACGGACTGAACCGGGGCGTACCGTCGGAAGCATGGAATTCAAGCAGCTGATCTTCAAAAGTACCCATTCCACCATTTCCGGTAGCCCAGATCACGCCCATATCGTAGCGGTCTGTTTCATCAATGGATTGAAAATCAAGTCCGGCATCTTTGATTGCCTGGTCCGAAGCTGCTATCGCATACTGGGTATGCAGATCATATTTTTTGAGCTCCTTTTTCTCAATATATTCTTCGGGGTTGAAATTGCGTACCTCACAACCAAACTGCGTCTTGAACTTGGAAACGTCCATTTTGGTAATGGTAGCAGCCCCGCTTTTTCCATTCACTATATTCTCCCAAAACTCGTCAACGGAATTTCCGAGGGGAGTAATGGCTCCCAGGCCAGTTACAACTACTCTTTTCATACATTTTTTAAATTATAACAACAGCCTCCTAAGTATCAATGCGCTGCGCGGCGGGATCTTTGAAAACCACATCGACCAGCTTTTGCACCTGTGGCCCTAAGACCAGGATCAGCGGGATTACAACGATGTAAGCCATGCTCCAAGATTTGAGCCAAATCACCACAAAATTGGCAACAAATCCAATATTTATGAAAAGCAATGTAAAGGAAATTACGCCTGTGGTAATAACCCCCATGATCAATGCAAAAGCGATTTTCTGTTTCATCCGGTGAATGTCTGGGCTTGTTGTATATGGGCCGGAATCCCGCCTGATGCCCGCTCCGGGATCCGTGATTTTTTTTTGTTTCAGATCATCACGTGACCATTTATTAATATACCAAATGGTATATAATATTGCATGCATTACGTTGCTTCCTGGAAATTAGTTCACAAAAAAGCCTGGTTTTACAAAAAACCAGGCTTTCATTTTATCTTCTGACCAATGCTATTTCGCGGCCACTTTCCAGATCGTGTTTCCCGTATCATCGTTCACCAGCATGGAGCCATCCTCCATCACCGTAATTCCGACAGGCCGGCCATATACCTTTTTCTCATTCTCGACGAAGCCCGTCAGGAAGTCCTCGGGCTTACCCGCAGGCTTACCATTTTTGAAAGGTATAAAGATCACTTTATACCCCGAGAGTGTGGAGCGGTTCCAGGAACCGTGCTGGCCTACGAACGCTCCGTTCCGGTACTTGTCCGGAAACTTGCCTTTATCATAAAATGCAAGTCCCAGCGAAGCCGTGTGAGATCCTACCGGCACGTCGGGAACGATTGATTTTTTGACCAGATCAGGGCGTTCGCCTTTTCTGCGCGGATCTTCATTAGGACCGAAGTATGCATACGGCCATCCATAAAACCCGCCTTCTTTTACGCTGGTGACGTAATCAGGTACCAGGTCATCACCCAGTTCGTCACGCTCGTTCACGGCAGTCCAGAGTACCTTGGAATCTGGTGCCCAGTCCATGCCAACCGGATTGCGCAGACCGCTTGCAAATACACGTTCGCCGGTCCCATCCGGATTAATCTCCAGAATATTGGCGCGCCTCTTTTCTTCATCAATGCCGTGATCAGCCACATTGCTGGCAGAACCTACGGACACATATATTTTTGACCCGTCAGCATTGGCGAGCAGGTTGCGGGTCCAGTGGTTGTTATATCCGCCAGCCGGCAGTTCAAGTATTTTTTCACCTTTTGCAGTGATCTTGGTTTCACTGCCTTTATAGGGGTACCGGTACAATCCGTCGGTATTGGCTACATAGAAGTAGTTTTTCAGGATCAGCATACCCAGGGGCTTGTTGAGTTTTTCAAGAAAAACCTCCCTCATCTCCGGCTTTCCATCCTTGTTCACATCTCTAAGAACGGTTATGCGGTCGGCACTTTTCTTGGTATTAGCCTCGGCCACGAAAATATCTCCATTGGGGCCCACGTACGTCCAGCGCGGACTTTCAAATTTATCGGCAAACCGTGTCACCGTGAAACCTTCGGGAGCAACAGGTGTTTTGCCCTCGGGCCAGCCAGCCTCTTCCGGCCGGTTTTCAACAGATTCCGTTGCAAATGGCGCGGGCATTACGAGGCTGTCTGTTTTGGTTACCACTGAATCCGGGCCGCTCGCAGCTGCTTCCTTTTCTTCTTCTTTCTTATTGCCGCAGCTGGCCATGAGTCCGGTAACCAGCAGCCCTGCCACAATCAGGCGCATATTTCTCATCATTTATTTAGTTTGTTGATTATAAAAAAAGCAGGTCAGGAGTTTGTCTCCCAACCTACTCATGCAATAATGGTGCCACCCGGGCACAGGTAAAATCAGCGTCAGAAGCTGATCGGCACCTCCACTACGGTCGTTGCCCAGCCCAGGTACATCTTGGTTTCTTTACCGGTTCCTTTGTCAAAAACAACAGAGAAATTTTCGACGGGCGTGGTTGTGGTTTTGCTGGGTACCGTTACCCTAAGTACGTCCGCACTTTCGCGGTATTTGTATGCTCCCCAGTAATCCAGATCGGCATTGAGGATGATCGTCCATTCTTTTTCTCCCGGAATGGTAAACAACGAGTAGCTGCCCGCTTTCACCTTTTTTCCACCGAAAGTAGCATCCTGGTAAAACCTGATCTCCGTGGCCTCATCGGCACCGGTGCGCCATACTTTGCCATACGGCACCAGTTTACCAAAAACCTCCCGGTTATTGGCACCGGGGCGGCTGTACACCACCTTGACAAGGGCCTTATCGCCTTCTTTCCGGTCATGTGCAAAATGGTCGGGATACCAGGCAATACCACGTGGGCTCTTGTCCACGGGTCGGAATTGCTGGGCCAGTGCGGCATTTACCGTCAGCAACAACATGCATGCAAAAAAACTCAGGCGCTTCATATGAATGGATTTGGTGGTTAAAAGCTATGTTTCAGGTAAGCATGGTACCGGTGAGTGCCGGCCTCGGATCTTTGGTATTTGCCAGTATAGCCAGGCTGCGCCGGAAGTCAATGCCAACTTTTTGTCCTTCAAAATGCAGCCTGATTGTTTCATAGTGGGCAGTTTCTATAAACCGGCAGGTGATCTCAAAGGTAGCATCGTCGGTCCACGTTCCGCTGGCAGCTGTTTTGCTGATCTTTTCGCCCGGCACCGGCGTGAGTACCAGCTTCAGCGGCATTACCGACAAGGTGGTGGTACCCTCTTTCCACTTGCCCAGGCCGCTCGTTAACGTATGCTCCCCACTGTGATTTTTAATCTTCAAAAGGCAGGAATCTTTCGAAAAATCAACAGATACCTGACTGATCTTCAATTCATTTTCGCTGATCGCAAACTTCTTCCCGCTCACTTTCGGGAGCATGGCCGATGCTGCTTGTACATTGGACACGAGCAATGCCAGTGACGCCAGCTTTTTCACCAGCTGAGCCTGACTGTCTTTGTTGGCCGGTACGCCTGTACCTTTTACAGCCGGCAGAATATGCTTCCATACATTGTCCAGAATGGCCTGCATGTCGCTGGTTTCGCTGGTAATTGCTACCACGATATCTTCTTTGGGCATGACAATACAATACTGGCCGTAAGCTCCGTCGCCCCGGTATGCTCCGTTGCGGCAACGCCAGAACTGGTAACCGTAGCCTTGCAGCCAATCGTTTTCTTCCTGCGGACGCGACCCACCCTTTGACTGGATATGCGACCGGGTGGCTTCTTCCACCCAGGCAGCCGGAAGCAGCTGCTTGCCATTCCACATGCCTTTCTGCAGGTACATCTGTCCAAACCTGGCAATGTCCTCTGTCCTGACGCGAAGTCCCCAGCCTCCGGTATTAATTCCTTTAGGATCTGTCTCCCAATCCTCGCCTGCAATGCCGAGCGGATCAAACAGTCTGGGCTTCAGGTATTCCAGCAGGGTTTTGCCGGTCACTTTCTGGATAATGGCCGAGAGCATGTAGGTAGCGGCGCTGTTGTACACGAAGAATGTACCCGGTGTATGTTCCACCGGCAGCGCCAGGAATGTTTTTACCCAGTTTTCGTCCGGGCCCTGGCGCACGGCTGCCGTAGCATCCTTATCGTGACCGGTGGACATGGTCAGGAGGTCTTTTACCCGCATGGCCTGCTGGTTGGCGGTAGGTTCGGCCGGTTTCTGATCAGGAAAAAAAGACAAAACCTTGTCTTCCACCGTAAGCCTGCCTTCGGCCACCGCAAATCCGATGGCACTGGAAGTAAAACTTTTGCTCAGGGAATAAAGGGTATGTTTCAGGTCGGCGCGGTAGGGTGACCACCAGCCTTCGGCCACTACTTTGCCCTGCCTGAGCACCATTACACTATGCAGGTTGAGCATGCCCGACTCCACACCATTTACAAATTCCAGGATACCTTTGGAGGACATTCCCTGGGATTCGGGTGTGGCCCGCGGCAACCGGCCCGGCTGTAAAGACATTGCCCAGGCGGACTCAGGTAACGTACTGAGCATGCCCAGCTGCAATGCTCCCACCCCGATCCCGCGCAAAAATTCCCTTCGGTCGGTTTTCATATCAGAAAGAATAGTTTCTTTTTAAAATAATCCGGATTCCTGAATATACTCTGTCTGGCATGTGCTGTTTACACTAGCTACTTTTTCTTCTGCGCAGCTGACAATGCAATGATATCCTTTTTACTCCCCAGCCAGAAAGCGATCTTCTGCCTGTTCCAGGTATACGTCACGGCTACGGAATCACCCCAGCTGATGATGGCAGGATATGAAAACTCATCCTCTCTTTTTCCGGTCTGAATGTCGGCCTTGTCGGTCCAGTTCTGCCCGTCGTCATAGGACAGTCTGAGTGACAATGGCGAGCGTGAGCCCCAATCCTGATCGTCGGGGTTATAGGCCAGTACAAGCGTACCGTCCGGCAGCCTGGTAAGGTCAATGCCGCTGTTTGGGTTTGGCAGACTGGTCGGGGTGATTTCGGTCCAAGTTTTCCCATAATCCTTTGAGTCGGCCCGTCCGATTACGCCGCCTGTTGTGCGCACCAGCATGTGTACCTGGCCGGGAGCACTTTCCCACAAGGTGGGCTGTATGGCACCTTTACCCTTGATTTTTGTGGAATCAATTTTCAGGAACGGGCTTGCCGTCCAGGTCTTGCCCTGGTTCGTACTTTTATCCACAAACACTTCCCAGCGGTTCAGCTCATTGGAAGCGCCTGCCAGCCACGATCCGTCCGAAAGCTCGATCAGCTTATCCTTCACAGGTCCGCGACCGCCTTTGTCCCCTTTTACCAGCTCGTAGGCATCAGACCAGGTTTCACCTTTGTCGGTCGATTTCTTAACCCATGTTTCCCAGTATTTGATCTCTTTACCTACTTTAAAATACAGGTAAATGGTACCGTCGGCAGTTTTTTGCAAAACAGGATTCCAGTGCGCATCTTCCCGGATCTTGGCCACCTCTTTGGGTGCACTCCACTGCCCCGGCCGCCCTTTGGACAGCCAGATGCCTACATCAGGATTCTTCTCCTCTGTACCCCCGAACCAGGCTACCAGAAACTGGCCATCGTCCAGGCGTACCAGCGTGGAGGCGTGACATTGCGGAAAAGGCCTGTCGTCCCCGAAAACAAAATCCCTGTGACTTGCCAGGGTGTCCGTGGTTACCTCACCGGCATTTTCAGTTTTTTTGGAATTACAGGAAAGCAGCAAGGCTGCCAGCAGGCACGATGCCACCAGGGTACTTCTGAGTAGGTTCATAAGGTTTATTAATCCGTTAATTTTTGACAAATACCACTGTAAAATGGCATCAGGCCATTTACTTCAGTACTTTCTTTAATTGCTCCATGATCGCCGCCGGGTGCTGGTCTTCATACAATATGCTGTAAACAGCCCCTACAATGGGCAGATTGACCTGGTGCAACTTGTTGAGTTCGTGAATGCTTTTGGTGGCATAATAACCTTCCGCAATCATTTTCATTTCGAGCTGGGCGGCTTTTACACTGTACCCGCGACCGATCATATTTCCAAAAAGGCGGTTACGGCTGAACTGCGAATAAGCGGTTACCAGCAGGTCCCCCAGATAGGCAGATGCGCTCATATTGCGCTGGCGGGGATCCATGGCCGTCACCAGGTTCCCGATTTCCTGCATGGCATTGGATACCAATACCGCCTGAAAATTGTCGCCATAGCCCAGCCCGTGCGTGATGCCGCAGGCGAGGGCTACTATATTTTTCATGACGGCAGCATACTCCACACCATAAAGATCATCGAGCGCATGCGCGCTGACATACCGGCAGGTCATCAATCCGGCAAAATCTTCGGCAGCCGGGCATGCTGTGGATGCGATGGTAAGGTATGATTGTTTTTCCAGCGCCACTTCCTCGGCATGACATGGCCCTGCAATGACGCAGGTATCTTCCATTTTGATCCCGTACTCCTGCGATACCCAGTCGGTGACAAGAATATTGCGGTCGGGAATCATGCCTTTGATGGCCGAAACCACGCGGGCGCCCTGCAGATGGCGGGCACTAAGGTGCTGTAAGGATTCCTGCACAAAGGCTGCGGGTACAGCCAGGATAATGTAGTCGGCACCTTTTACAGCTTCGGTGGTTTTTTCAAAAACCCTGACCTTTTTGGGCGACAGCACCACATCGCTGAGGTAGCTGGGATTGTGGTGGAACTTGCGGATATGCGCTATATCATGCTGGTTGCGCAGCCACCAGCGTACCTGCACGTTGTGCTGCTCACACAGGATTTTGATGAGCGCCGTGGCCCAGCTGCCTCCTCCTATGACGGCAATTTTGGTTGTATTTAAAAGACTCATCTTGAGCGTTTGCTTCGGTAATGCAGCGATGCCGTGCGAATGCACGAAATCTGCCCGCGGAGGCTTGCAGCCTCCTTATTCAAAAATGAGAAGAATTTGAGAGAAAACAATCGGAAGCTGCGGGGAGGTTATGCAACAACCTTTTGTAAAAATGAAAAAACAGGCTGTAAGACAACTACTTGGATGCGGGTCAAATAAAAAATCCTTGCAGCAAAGCCGCAAGGATTTTCCTTTTTAACCTAAACTAAATCGAACTTATTACGGGTTTAGAACGTAACACTTCCGCTTTTAATTTGATTTTTTAGTGTCTTTTTTCTCGGCTTCTTTCTTTTTGCCTACCAGATCGCCGTTGTTCAGGTTCTTGGACACGGCAATATATGGCCCTGAAATCACCTGTTCGCCTTCTTTCAGACCTGACAGAATCTCAATATTCTCGAAGTCACTAATCCCCGTTTTCACTTCCTTCATCTGGGCTTTTCCATTGACATCCACAAATACTACTTCCTTGACGGCTTCTTCCTTCTTCGGCTTCTGTGGCTGGTTTTCATCTGCCGGGGGCTGATTGGCATCCGGCGCCGGCGTGTTACCCCGGGTTGTCACTGCGGCAATAGGCACGGACAGCACACCCGTTTTCCGGTCTGAAATAATCTCCACCGAAGCCGTCATGCCGGGTTTGAACGGATACGTTTTTTTAGACTTTTTGGAAAACAGGTCTTCAAACGATTCATTAAGGATTTTGACCTTCACTTCAAATTCCGTGACGGCATCGGCAGATGCGCTGGATACTGACGCAGCGGACGAGGCAGTTGCCAGTCCCGCAGCGGTATTGGCAATCTCTTTCACAATCCCTTTGAATTTCCTTCCCGACGCGCTGTAAGCGTCCACATCTATCTCGGCGGTGTCGCCCAGCGATACCCGCACAATGTCATTTTCATTTACATTCACGCGCACTTCCATATTTCGGAGGTTGGCAATGCGCATCATTTCGGTACCCGCCATCTGAGAGGTACCTACCACGCGCTCGCCTGCCTCTACATTAAGCAGGGATACAATACCGCTTACCGGGGCGAAAATGCTTGTTTTGCGCAGGTTTTCGGCTGCATCGCGCAAGCCTGCCTCAGCACTTTTAATGTTGAACAATGCTGCCGAAACATTGGCTTTTGCAGACTCCACATCCTGCTGGGCCACACCGTAGGTGGACGAAAACTGCTCATAGTCAGCCGCTGAAATTGCCTTGTCCTGGTACAGCTTCCGGTTGCGCTCAAAGTTGGCTTTTGCCTGGATCAGCCGGGCTTCCGACTGGGCGACCATCGCTTTGGTCTGCTCGTAATTGGCTTTGCTGGAATTGACCGCGGCCTGTGCACGAGCCATGAGCGACTCGTAGTTATCCGGTCTGATTTTCAATAATAACTGCCCTTTTACGACAGAATCGCCCTCGGCAACGTTCAGGCTGATGATTTCACCGGACACATCAGGACTGAGCTTTACCTCCACTTCCGGCTGCACCTTCCCAGAGGCAGTTACACGCTCAACGATCTCGGAACGTTTTACGGCGGTGTACTCTACCTCGGCAGGCGTGGGCTGGCCAATGTACCCGGCTTGTTTAGCGCCAAAAAGCCCGGCGGCCAGCAGAACAACGAGGCCAAGGGTGATCCACAGGACTTTCTTTGAAGATTTACGTGCCATAAAAGTTTCGGGTAGCTAATCGTGATTATGTGTTGGTAGTGCCGGCATCAGAAATCCGATAGTGGCCTGTTCAGGTAAAAGTCGAGGATTTTGGTCCGGAAAACATAGTCGTACTTGGCTTGGACCAGGTTCCCGTTTGCGCGGTCGAGGTTGGCCTTGGCAATGTTGTACTCCACGGAATTGATGGAGCCTACATCAAACCGGACCTGCGAAACGCGGAAAGTTTCAGTCAGGGCGCGCACCTGGTTGGCAGTAGCGGAGTATCTTTTAGCTGCATTGGTCATATCAATGTAAGCCTGTTCCACATTTTTGCGGATCGTCAGCTGTACCTGCTGCGCCTGGTACTCGGCTGTTTTCTGCTGGATCTTTGCATTGGCCACATTGTACTTGACCCGGAAGTTCGAAAATATCGGGATGTTCAGGTTCAGGTTAATGGCGGAGTTGCGGTTGAAGTTAAGCTGATCGATGTAATTGAAAGTACGCAGGGTACCATTGGGCGTCGATACTTTCTGCACGATCGGCAGCTGTTCATCATTGTAAACAATGTAGTCTGTTGACGATATCACCTCGGTCGTGCTCGCTCCGGAACCATCGGATACGAACCGCTGCTTGGGAGCTGCACTCGAAAATGCTGTGTAAACACCGCCGCTCAGGGTGAGTGAGGGCATTCCTACACCTTTTGCAATTTCCACATTGGTACGGGCAGCATCAATGCGCAGATTGGCTGCTTTCATTTGCGGAAGGTTGCCAAGCGCAGTCTCATATATTTCCTGGATAGAAGCATTATAAGCCTGAAGGCTGGGATCCGCCACCGGAATTTTCACCACGCTGATGGGCTCGCTGCCCGACATATTCATGAGTTGTTTGAGGTTCAGCTTGGCGGTTTCCAGGTTATTTTCTGCATTTACCAATGTAAGTTCATCATTGGCAAGCTGTGCCCTGAGGTCGAGCAGGTTGCTTTCTGCGAGGGTACCTGCCTCCACAAGCTTGCCGGTACGTGCCACCTGTAATTCGGAGGCCTCTACCTGCCGTCGGGCTACTTCAATCAGCTCTTCATTGGTGATCACCTGCAAATACGACAATGCTACATTCAGCATGATATCGTTGCGGGCAGCTTCCAGATCCTTGCTGCTTGCCTGGAAATTGGTATTGTTTCTTTTAATGGAATTACTGATCTGAAACCCACTGAAAAGGGTCATTTGCCCCCCCAGCTGGTAATTGTTGGAGCTGATATTCTGCTGAACAAACTGGTTGGTAAAAGGGTCGATGTTACGACCGAAACTAAAACCCTGCCCGGCACTGAAGCTGACGCTGGGCCAGCGCTGCCATTTGGATTGCTGGTAAATGTTGCCGTCAAACTGTACCTGAAGCTCAGCCTGCTTGACCTGCGGATTGGTTTCCAGGGCAATACGGATACAGTCTTCAAGCGAGTAGGTATTAGGCGGCTGGGTAACGTCCTTTTGTGCCAGAGCTGGCAGGGCCGCTAAAACCAGTAAAACAAGGGTTAAGCGAGGTAGCCAATTACGCATATTCCGGTTTCAGTTAGTTGACCAATATTAACGTTTGACAAAAAGAACAACCATCCATTTGGTACGGGCGGTTGCAATGCTGGCTAAAAGGCCCGTTGGCACAAAGGCCTGAAAGGCGCTTAGTGAAAGAAGAGGTATCCGAGCCAGATGCCTGCGATAACACCAACAAAATCAGCAATAATGCCAGCTACGATTGCATAGCGGGTATTTTTGATCCCTACCGAGCCGAAGTACAGGGCCACGATATACAGGGTGGTATCCGCTGATCCCTGGAAAATGCAGACCAGCCTGCCCACAAACGAATCCGGCCCGAACTCCTTCATCGCATCAATCATCAGTGCGCGCGCGCCACTGCCGCTCAGCGGTTTCATCAGTGCCACGGGCAGCGCATTGGTAAAGTCGGTGTTCATGCCGGTGAGTGAAAATGCCCATTTCAGACCGTCAATCATATAGTCCATTGCCCCGCAATTACGAAATGCGCTGATGGCTACAAGCAAGCCCACGAGGTAAGGGATCACCATTACAGTAGTGGTAAAGCCGCCTTTGGCTCCTTCGATAAATGCTTCAAAGACATTTACTTTTTTATACAAACCCCAGAACAAAAAGCTGGCAATAACGAAGAGCAGGATAGAGTTACCCGCCAGAATGGAGATTTTTTCGATCTGCTCTTTGGGCAGGCCGGACAAGTACCAGAGTACCAGTGCAATAAAGAGGGTTACTCCGCCCAGACCGAGCATTACGGTCCGGTTGAAAAGGTTAATACGCTGCCAACTGGCCGTGATAATCATACTGACAACCGTTGTAATGTAGGTTCCGACCACGCAGGGAATAAACACGTCAGACGGGCTGGCTGCACCAAGAATCGCACGCTGGGCAATGATGGTGAGCGGTATAATCTGCAAGCCAGACGTGTGCAGCACAAGAAACATGATCTGGGCATTGGAGGCAGTGTCCTTATTGGGATTGAGCTCCTGCAAACTTTGCATTGCTTTCAATCCGAAAGGTGTAGCGGCATTGTCAAGCCCCAGCATATTGGCAGAAAAGTTCATGATCATCTGCCCGTTGGCGGGGTGATCTTTCGGAACTTCGGGGTAAAGTTTATTGAAAAACGGGCCAATGATCCGCGCGAGCACATTGATGATGCCGGCTTTTTCACCGATGTTGAGGATACCCAGAAAAAAAGTCATCACGCCGGTGAGCGGCAGGGCAATGTCCATCACGGCAGTTTCGGCCATGTCAAGCATGCCCTCCGTAATGGCCTTGAATGTAAGTACGTCGCCTGTAAGGATGAATTTGAGAAAAGCAACTATAAATGCAATGACAAAGAAGGCGACAAAAATATAATTCAATACCATAGAGCGGGTTCCGGGAAGGCAGGGGGTATTTGTAAAATGTTAAACCGTGGTGACACTTCTTTCCAAATTAAGAAATAATAATTTCTTTTAACCAATGCCGCAAAACTATATTGCAATTGTTAAACTGATCACGATAACCATCTCATGCCATGAAATATTTTGCGGTTTTATTTCTTCTTGCAGCCGCCTGCAGTCAGCAGGAAAAGCCGGATCAGGCCGGCAATGGTACCGAAACGGTGGTAAACGACACCATTCCCGAAATGCGAGAAGATGTTGCCAGCAGTGCGGTGGCGAGTTATAGTGAGAAGGTGGAAGATCCGCTGAATGACTGGAAATTTGCGGTTGATGTGTACGAAACACCTGCAACGTTCCGGTTTCTGATTAAAATCAAATATATGGAAGTGGAAGGGGAAGACACCCTGAAAGTACCCAACTTCGGCATTATGCCCAAGGTACAACTGAAAAAGGGGTCGGAAGACCGGTCATGCATTGTAGGCTTCCTGGACAAAAACGGGATTTTTAAAGAGCAGAAACTGGTGGCAGTAAAAAACAACCAGCTAAAAATATCGACCCTGAGACACTACGCGCGGACGCGCTACAAGGTTTCCAAATAGAGGAATGATGAGTTGAATGCAGTTCGTAAATGTTATTCCAATATGATCCTGGTTGTTTGGGTGGGTTGGTTTTCGTAGATCAAATGCACATAGTAGATGCCTCTCGGCAAATCCCCTACTGCGATCGGGTACGTACTTTCAGAATTTGACGGGTACTTTGCCATATCCACGGATTTGACTTCTTTAACACAGTAATGTAGCGATCAAAGACTTTTTCATAATGCTAAGAATCAGAGATTATAGGTTAAATTAATGAGGTGAATAGGCATCGGTTCTATCTGCTTCCAGGTCATCAGACCTCTTGAAACAAACATCCCATCAAACCAGGCTCTTGTGCCATCCACTCCGTACCCGCATTTCAAGTGACTTTCGACGGATAATGATATCCGATGATCGATATAGATCTTTGCCCCCAGGAAGGGACCCAGCCACAACATGTTCCGGTGATATTTGACTACTGTATTTCCAATTACATTGTCATCCCAGGGAGAATGCGTACCATGCATTGTTTCCTTGCTGAAAAACAGCACTCCGGATGCGTCAACGCCTCCGAATATCATGGTTCGTCCCAGGGATTTTTGCCATTCGAACCCAAGCGTAAACCGGGGCGAATACGTGTAATTGTTAACCCTTGACTTTTCGTCGGGCATTGTATCACCTGGAAAAAGTTGCTTCGATGTTGCAGCTGCGGGACTTAAGGAGAATCGCAAGGCCTTGCCCATGCCCGTTTTCTCAAGTTTAAAGTTTCGCTTAATCAGGTACGGATACTGGTAAGTGCCCGGGCTGCCCGGATGGAACAGACTTCCGGCATTAATACCCATCTCCCACTTGTGCCGCTTTATTTCCTGATCCATGTAGGCCTTCACAGGTTTGCCGCGCACCGAGTCTTTCAATGTCTTGCCGGGCTGGCCGCGGATCGTTTGTGCGGCCCAAAGAAGTGCAAGAAGGCTGCATGCAATTACTTTCATTATGTTTCTCATATTACTTGTGTTTTTGTACAAATAAAAAGAGGAATAATGATGCTAATTCTGGAAAATGACAGGTGTTGACCTGTAAAAAGGAAGAAAATCAGTAACGCGCTTTGAGCTTATTGGGTGTAGAGTTTAAAAATTGTAACTAAGATTCAGAAAGTGGCGGGAAGCAGTCATGCTGTATAACCAACGGACCCGATCTTCCCATATCAGAGTGTTCTGTGAATATTCCCTGTTCATGTTTGTATTAAAAATAAATTGAGGATTTGCTTCAACAGAAACAGCGAACCGGTGATTGATAAAGAATTTCCAACCTGCCAGCGGCACCAATGCGAAGGATCGAGACCAATAGCGGTTAATAGTGGGATCACTCACAACTGGTTCAGACTGGTTATCAACCTGGGATATTGTAACAGTTGTATTGGATCCCCATTGGAGCTGCACTTCTCCATCAATTCCAATGTAAAATGCAGTACGTCCCCGCACTCTCTGCCACTCGTGCCCAATCATAATTACCGGTGCAAACTTTCTGGTATTTCCCGGAACGACGAAGGTTGAAATCGTATCATGCGCCAGAAAATCCCTCCTTCGCTCATAAACCGGACTTGCAAAAAATCGCCATGCACGTGTTTTCTTACCAGTACCTACATTTCTTTTAACCAGATAAGGATGGTTGCCGGACTCAGCAGAAAGAATCTTCAGAAATACACCAAGATTCGCATTGATCTCCCACCTGTGCCGCTCCACTTCCTGATCTATGTAAGCCTTTACAGGTTTGCCGCGCACGCTGTCTTTCAATGCTTTGGCGGGCTGGCCGCGGATTGTCTGTGCGGCGCATAGCAGCGCGAAGAAGCTGCATCCAACTACTTTCATCAAGTTTCTCATATTATTTGTATTTTTTATACAAATGAAAACAGGAATAATGATGCTAATTCTGGAAAATGACAGCTTTTGACCTGTAAAAAGGAAGAAAATTAGTACCTGGCTTTGAGCTTGCTGACGTAGTTTTCGGAGATGCCCAGGTAGGATGCGATGTACTTTTGAGGTACTCTCGTGAGCAGTTCGCCTGACCGTATACGAAAGGCTTCCAGCTTTTGTGCCGCCGAAAGCGAACGCATGTCGCGGAGCAGCTCTTTGTGCATCAGCCACGACCGCTCGGCAATGGTCCGGCCGAGGCAGCAAATCTCCGGATACTGCCGGTACAGCTGGTAAAGATCCTCGCGCCGGATGTAATTAAGTGTGCAATCTTCCAGCGCTTCGATACTTTCCGAGGCAGGTACCTGCATCAGAAAGCTGGCTGCCGAGTGGAAGAATTCACGTTCTGCTGCAAACCATTCTGTTACTTCGCCGAAGTTTCCATCCTCGTTTTCACGCAGGTGGAACCCACGTACCAGGCCCACCTGCACAAACCAGAGCTTATCGCATATTTCACCATCTGCGAGCAGCAGCCTGCCCTTGGGCACACGAACCATTTTCAAAGCTTGCAGGAAACCGGCCGGTATGGCCGCATCGGCAGGGATCATGCCCGAAAAGGCACTTACAAATTCGCAGTGTTGCATTGTTACGGTGTGGTATAGTTGACAAATGCAAGATGCACAATTTACCCGGATCTTTCAGCGGTGCATTTCAGTCGTATGTAAACAAAGAAAGCCCGGCAAATGCCGGGCTTTCTACAATATGTAACAGCTGTATTACGCTTTAAACACTTCGTCCATTTTCTCACGGATCGTAAGCAGGCGCTTGCGATCGCCTCCGGGAACTTCGGCCGAGGCCCAGCCCGAGTAGCCGATCTTCTGCAATGCCTTGTTTACTTCCGACCAATTGCAGTCGCCTTCCATAAACTCCACATCAAAGCCTTTCCAGAGTCCCTGCTCATTTTGTTTTTTAAAGCTGAACTCTTTCAGGTCGAGCTTCAATATACGTTTGTCCAGCGCCTGAATCCAGGATACCGGCCAGCTGTAACGAAGCACATTGCCTACATCGAAATACCAGCCCACCATGGGGTGTTTGAAATCATCCACAAAACGCGCAGCTTCCAGCGGGCTCAGGAGAAACTGGTTCCAGACATTCTCAAAAGCAATTTTTACGCCTGTTTGTTCGGCTACCGGAAGCAGTTTCCGGATCTCCTTCTGCGAGCGCTCATAAGCTTCGGCATACGTCACATTGGCATTTACCACACCCGGCACAACCAGCACCGTGGTACCGCCATACTGTTTGGTGTCGCGCAATGCTTTTTCAATGGACTTTACACATTCTTCCCGCTTTTTGGGATCAGGATCGGAGAGTGGAAGCTTCCAGTGCATGGAGTTGACGGTACCCGGCAGTTCGAGGCCCGTTTTATCACGTGCAGCCAGTACTTCCTTCATATCCAGTACATCCGGGCAATCGAGCTCCACGCCGTCATAGCCCAGGTCTTTCAGGAGCTTGAATTTGTCCATGATCGACAAATCTTCCTTCACCATTCCCCATTTCAGGCTTTTCTTAACCATAGCGGCAGGGGCAGGTGCGGCGTGCAGGTCGGGCACGAACGAAGAAGCCACTGCCATGGCGGAGGTCGCCACGGCAGTGTTTTTCAAAAAGTCTCTTCTAAGCATAAGATCAGGAGAAAGCAGTAATACCAGGTTTGGCTACTTCTACTACCGGCGGCTTCATGTCAAAGCTGTAAGAATCCGGTCCGAGTCTCTCTGAAGAATTCATGGCATCTTCCCAGGTAATGCGTTTACCTGTATAGGCGGCCATTCTGCCCATGATGGCGATCAGCGTGCTGTGCGCCATAAACTCACCATCGTTAATCAGCTTGCCGCTGCGGATAGAAGCAAAAAGCTCGTTATGCTCAGTCTGGTACATATCATTGGACGGACCTTCGTATTTCCAAGGGTTGGCTCCGGTAATTTCGTGAACGTTACGCGCACAGTTTACCATGGCGCTTCCCTTGGTACCCAGTGTTTGTACCAGGTAGCTGTTTTCACAGTTAGCCTGCTGTCTTGAATGATGGAAACCTTTCACACCATTGTCGTAGTCATAAACAACTGCGAAGTGGTCAAAGATATTACCGAAAAGCGAATCGGTACGTACCTGGCGACCGCCTGTACCTACCACCGACACGGGCAGCTTGCCGCCCATCGCCCACGACATCATGTCGATACTGTGTACAGCCTGTTCCACGATATGGTCACCTGCCAGCCAGGTGTAGTATGTCCAGTTACGGAACACGTACTCGGCATCGGACCATCCTGCCACGCGCGGGAACGACCAGAGTGTACCGGTATCGTAGGTATTGTAAATAGCCGTAATATCTCCTACCGCACCGTCGAGGATTCTTGAGAAGCTCGCACGTTTCGGCTCATGGTAACGCCAGCAGAAGCCTGACATCAGGGAAAGATTTTTTTGCTTGGCGAGCTTGGCAGCATCGAGTACCTTGCGAACACCCGGAGCGTCTACCGCAACCGGCTTTTCGCAGAATACGTGCTTGCCTGCATTGATGGCAGCAGTAAGGTGCTCGGGACGGAAATGAGGAGGAGTTGCAAGCAAAACCACATCCACTCCGGAGTCAAGCACTTTTTTGTAAGCGTCAAATCCTATAAACTTGCGGCCTTCATCCACTGTAACCTTTTTACCGTGAACTTTGGTCAGGTTTTCGAGAGAAGAATCCATTTTGTCCTTAAAAATGTCCCCCATAGCCCACAGAACTACGTTAGGATCAGCTTTAAGAGCCTGGTTGGCAGCACCGGAACCACGTCCGCCGCAGCCGATCAAACCTACTTTGAGCGTTTCAGCGTTCACGCCTGCAAAGGCACGGTTTGGATTGAGGATAGCCACAGTAGGCAATGTGCTGCCGGCAAGTGCGACCCCAGCCAATTTTAAAACGTCTCTTCGAGAAGTACTCATTTTGATTAAGGATTAGGTGAAGATTAACCAACTAATGATGATGAATATATAAACCCCGGATCGGGCACAAAGTGCAATAAAGATAGCAAATCCTCCGATTTTTCTGCTAAGATAAGCCAAAAATTAGTTCTGCGTGCTCGTTAACACGCAAAAGTTTATGCCGGCTTTTTTTTGAATGATGTACATTTATATCCCGTTTCCGGCCAAGAACAGTGCCTTCCATGATCCACGACAACCTGCTCCTGATTATCTCTCTTTTGTTTGTTGTTTCCATGCTGACCATGCTCAGCGAGAAGCTTCGCATCTCCTACCCGATCTTCCTCGTCATCGCGGGGCTGGTCATCAGCTTTATACCCGGCGCGCCGCATATGCAGCTCGAACCCGACTGGGTTTTCCTCATTTTCCTGCCGCCACTGCTGTACGGAGCAGCCTGGAATACTTCGTGGACAGATTTCTGGAGAGCACGCCGCTCCATTATCCTGCTTGCCGTCGGGCTGGTGGTGTTTACAGCCAGTACGGTTGCATTTGTGTCATACATGATCATTCCCGGCTTCACATTGGCACTGGGCTTCCTGCTGGGAGGAATCATTTCGCCACCGGATGCCGTGGCAGCCACCTCGGTACTGCACGGCCTTAAAGTCCCTAAGCGCGTGGTCACGATCCTGGAAGGTGAAAGTCTGCTGAATGACGCTTCCTCCCTGATCGTCTTTCGCGTAGCACTGGCAACCGTACCTACCGGACACTTCATTTTCTGGCAGGCCGGCAAAGACTTCCTGGTGGTGTCGCTAATGGGAATCCTGATCGGCCTCGTGATTGCACATATCATGTACGTGGTACACCGTTTTTTTCCGACTACCCCCAGCATTGACACCGCACTGACGTTCATTGCGCCATACCTGATGTACATTTCGGCCGAGCACTTCCATTACTCGGGAGTACTGGCGGTGGTAAGCGGCGGCTTGTTCCTCAGCTTCCGTTCCCACGAAATATTTACCTACAACTCCCGCATGCAAACTACCTACGTGTGGGATACGGTCACCTACCTGCTCAATGGTATCGTATTTATTCTCATCGGGTTGCAACTGCAGGAAGTTACGAATGGACTGGGAAACTACTCTATCGCCGAGTCTATCGGCTACGGTGTGGTCATCAGCATTGTTTCCATTATCATCCGTATTATCTGGGTTTTTCCCGGAACCTACCTTCCCCGTATGCTTTCCCGGAAGGTAAAGGAAAAAGAACCTGCTCCCAGCTGGAGAGCCGTATTCATCGTGGCGTGGAGCGGTATGCGGGGCGTAGTCTCGCTGGCGTCGGCGCTGGCTATTCCGCTCACCCTGGGCCAGCATGCCTTTCCTGCGCGCGACCTGATCCTGTTTATCACTTTTGTGGTGATCCTGATTACCCTGGTAGCGCAAGGGCTCAGTCTGCCGCTGATCATACGGTGGCTGAAAGTAGAGGATGATGAAGATAATGTGAAGGAGCAGAATACGCAGATCAATCTTCAGCTGGCTACCGTGAGCCTGGACTATATGACCTCTGCCTACGACGGCGAGATCATCAACTTCCGGCCGTTTACCTCATTGAAGGAGCGGTATGAACGCATTGTCAATACTGCCGAAGCTAGGCTCCGTGACAATGATCCCGACATGCCCGCACTGGAACACGTGAGAACTTACCGGAAAATGCTGCTGGAAATTGTAAATGTTAAACGCATTGAACTTCAGAAACTCCGGCGGGAAAAGGACTTTCCCGACGAGCTGATCCGCTCCAAAGAGCGTGAACTTGACCTGGAAGAAGCCAGGCTCCGTGATTCACCTTAATCCCACGCTACCTCGATCACCGAGTCGCGCAGGTCGATGGTTGTAAACTTTTCGCCATTTTGCCTTTTCAGCGAGATTTTGCCGTTTTGTACCTTGGCTACCTGCTGTGACATCACGTCCTTCTGGTTCTTTTTACGGTAAATCGCCACCATAGGTTCGCTGCTACCTACTTCCACCTCGCATGCCCGGCCTGCCGACCGGATCAGCTTGCCATTTTCGGGCAGGTAGGGAGCTTTTGCCAGCGCCAGCGCACGGGAAGCCTGCGGCACACCGTATCCTACGAAATTGTTTCCATAAGGGTATAAATGGGAAGATTTTTCGATCAGGCTGAGGAGTTCCTTGTTGGTAAGAGAAGGATTAGCTTGCAGCAAACAAGCCGCAAAGCCCGTGATGACAGGAGCCGACAGGGATGTACCGTACAGCGAATAGCAGGAAACATTGGGCTTGACATAGTTCAAAAATTCGGGTCCCACGCTGCTGTAACCAATACGGTTCCAAAGTTTTCCGTTGGTGGCCCCTACCGAGAGCACGCCTCTCGCATCGGCAGGTGCTGACACGATCCCCCAGCTCTTGTCATCTCCTTCATTGCCAGCAGAAACAATCAGCATAATGCCCTTTTTGTCCGAAGCAATCTGTGCGGCGCGGGTTATTGCGCTTGTTTTTCCGTCCATTTGAGAGGGCGTGTAATTCTCTTTCGGGTCCGAAAAGCCTTTGGCGTAGCCCAGCGAAGTATTAATCAGGCGTACACCCAGACTGTCCATCCACTCCATTGCCGCAATCCAATTGTCTTCTTCTCCCCGGTACTCACGCAGCGAATAATCTGTACGGGCAAGATAAAAACTCGCATTTGTAGCCATCCCGTACTGGATCTGATCCTGAAAATCAATACCTGAAATGGCCGCAAGTACCTCGGTACCATGCATATCTGAGAAAGATTCTGCCGTACTGAAAAGCAGGTCTCCCGGCCGGCCGCGCTTTACGTAGTCACGGATGCCGAGTATGCGGTTGTTTTTAAAAACCTGTGAAAGCGAAAGAGAAGAGTCAGCACCATAAAAACCTGCATCAATGACGCCGATAATTACATTTTTAGCTGTAATACCTTCTTTCAGAAATGCGTCAGCCTGTACCTGGGACATCACGGGCGCCATCTGCGCCTTTTCAACGGGCTGGGTACGGGCAATGTAAAATCCAGGATCAATGGGAACAATGTCGCTTACAAAGTCGAGCTGCTTCACGCGCTCCACCTGCTCGCCCGTCAGGGTTGCCGATACCGCATTCAGCCACCTGGAGCGGTTGAGTATTTTCACCGACTGCCCTTTTAATACTGCCTCAAACGCCGGATTCACGGGCAGGTCGGTATCTTCCTGCTGCGCCAGGCCCAGTTTTTCCCTGTTCTCCAAAGTGAGCCTGGATACGGCCGGGGCGGCATTCAGGTCCTTGCTTTTGAGATAAATCCAGTATTTGGTACTGCCGAATGTGAAAGCAGGCGATAGCAGCAGCGCGAGCAGGAAAAGTCTTTTCATGAATGGCTTTTGGTTAGGTTTGCCCTAAAAAAATAAGGTTTGATGAATGTACAATGCTCCTAAAATATCAAAGACGGTTGACATTATGTCCACCGCTTCCCATAATTTTCAAATAAGATAAACGTAATTTTACAAAATAAATTAGCAGTTACAAATTATATAGCTATGCGGTACGCTCCCATTGACAAGGCACTTTTTATTGAAAACCGCGCCCGCCTTGTCGCGCTTCTGAAGCCCGGATCTCTGGTTATCCTCCATGCAAACGACATCATGCCAACCAGTGCCGATGGCAGTATGGGGTTCAGGCAGAATCCCGATCTTTTTTACCTGACGGGCGTAGACCAGGAAGAAACCATGCTCGTACTTTGCCCCCAGCATCCCGACCCTAAGTTGCGTGAGGTGCTGTTTGTACGTGAAACCAATGATCTGATTGCGATATGGGAAGGTGAAAAGCTCACCAAAGCGCAGGCCACGGAAGTATCGGGTATCCAGAGCATTTTCTGGACGCACCAGTTCGAAAATGTCTTCCGCAATATCGTTTTTCAAAGTGAGCAGGTTTACCTCAATACGAATGAACATACCCGCAAAGATTCGCCTGTTGAAACCCGTGAAAGCCGCTTTTTAACAGAATTTAAAATCAAATACCCGCTGCATACGCTACTTAGGCTCGCGCCGCTCATGCATGCACTGCGGGCGATCAAGCAGCCAGCCGAAATTGCACTGCTGCAAAAAGCCTGCGATATCACAGGTCAGGGTTTTGAACGTCTGTTGAAGTTTGTAAAACCGGGCGTGCAGGAGTTTGAGGTGGAGGCCGAGCTTTTGCACGAGTTTGTCCGCAATAGATCGAGGGGATTTGCCTACCAGCCGATCATTGCATCGGGTGCCAATGCTTGCGTGCTGCATTATATCCAGAATGACCGTACCTGTGAGGCTGGCGACGTGCTGCTCCTTGACGTGGCAGCTGAATATGCCAATTACGGGGCCGACCTGAGCCGGAGCATTCCGGTGAGCGGGCGATTCACACCGCGCCAGCGGGAAGTATATGATGCGGTACTGCGTGTTTTTAAAGCAGCGAAAGGAATGCTGGTGGCGGGCAATCTCTGGGACGAATATCATCAGGAAGTTGGCAGGATCATGGAAAATGAGCTGATCGGCCTTCAACTGATAACCAGGGAAGATATTGAAAAACAAGACCCGGAACGGCCTGCCTACCAAAAGTATTTTCCGCACGGTACCTCGCATTTCCTGGGCCTCGACATTCACGATGTTGGTAACAAGTACCGCCGCTTTGAGGCGGGTATGGTATTTACCTGCGAGCCGGGTATTTATATCCGGGAAGAAAAACTGGGTATCCGTCTGGAAAATGACATTCTGATCACCGCTGACGGCAATATTGACCTGATGGCGAATATACCGATCGAAGCGGAGGAAATTGAAGAACTGATGCATCGTTAAGCCGGAATATCATCATCAAATTGCTCCGTGGGGAAGGAATCCTTTTCCATTTTTGTTAGTTAAATTGAAGTAATAACCCTAACCAGGAAGAGCCTCGGCTCCGCACAGACAGTAGAACTGCTATGTCAGACCTTGTCAAAGAAAAGCTCCGGGAAATAATCACCCGGCACATATCACCATCAGAAGAAGCCTGGCTATTGCAAAAAGCGGTAGCGCCCCCGCTGGAACTGATGACCGCATTTGTATCCTGCCCGCGATTTTTGCCCAAAAGAATTGTCGCCCCCGAAGAGGCAGATGAATGGACGCTCAGCACAGAAGTACCCGGATTTTCAATTACAGGATGGTCGTTGGTACGGCTTGCCCGGGTATGGCTTCTCACCCAGCTTGACCCTTCGGACAAGGAAGTGTATGTCCATCACATTGAAACCCTGTTTGACACGGCGGAAATGAATGAGCTTGTAGCGCTCTACTCAGCACTGCCCTTGCTCTCCTACCCCGAGCAGTGGCTGTTCAGGGCCACGGACGCGGTACGTTCCAACATGGGATTCGTGTTTGATGCGATTGCACTGCACAATCCTTATCCTGAAAAGTATTTCAGTGAACTTGCCTGGAACCAGCTGGTTTTGAAAACCATCTTCAACGACAAGCCCGTGTACCTGATTGAAGGTCTTGAAAACCGCGCCAATGAAAAGCTTGCCCTGACCCTGTCGGATTTTGCGCATGAACGTTGGGCAGCAGGCCGGTCTGTACCTCCCGGTGTGTGGAAGCTCACCAGCAAGTTTATGAACACCACGCTGCTCGGAGATATGCAGTACCTGTTTGAGTCGGGCCGGCCGGAAGACCGGCAGGCGGCGGCACTCGTATGCCATGAAGCCACATTTCCGTCGGCCAACTACCTGCTGGCGAAATATAGTGATCTCGAAAAATCTGTAAAATCCGGCCAGCTTACCTGGGCTGATCTTGAACATTGAAAATGCTGAATTATGTGCATTAACCATAACGAAACCACCACCAATCCCTCGCATTTTGAAGAAAGCGAGCAGGCAGCTGCGCCAGCCACGCATCAGGATATTGCCTGGAATGATTACCGTGAGCTGATCAAAGGCATGCGCTTTTTCGATCCGCATATCCATATGGTATCGCGTACTACGGATGATTACCAGGCCATGCACCAGGCAGGGATCGTGGCATTGATCGAGCCGGCCTTCTGGGTTGGTCAGCCGCGCACGGGATTGTCCAGCTTCAAAGATTACTACAGCAGCCTGGTGGGATGGGAAAGGTTCCGGTCTTCACAGTTTGGCATCAAACATTACTGTACCATGGGCCTCAACTCCCGGGAAGCCAACAACGAGCAGCTGGCAGAGCAGGTAATGGAAATACTGCCGCTTTACATTTATAAAGAAGGCGTGGTAGGGATCGGCGAAATCGGCTTCGACGACCAGACAGCCGCTGAGGAAAAATACTACCGCCTGCAACTCGAACTCGCCAAGGAAGCCAGGCTGCCCGTGCAGATCCACACCCCCCATCGCGACAAGAAGAAAGGTACCGAGCGCAGCATGGCTATTGCTATCGAGCATGGGATCGATCCTTCGTGGGTGATTGTGGACCATAATAATGAAGAGACCGTCAAGAGCGTGCTGGATAAGGGATTCTGGGCTGCATTTACCATTTATCCGTTTACTAAAATGGGTAATGAAAGGATGGTGAAAGTAGTGGAACAGTACGGTCCTGAGCGGATTATGATCAACTCTGCTGCCGACTGGGGCATCTCTGATCCGCTGGCAATCCCGAAAACCGCGGCATTGATGAAAATGCGCGGCATTTCGGACGAGGCGATTAAACTGGTAACCTATACCAATGCCATTGAAGCTTTCGGTAAAAGCGGGCAGATCGACGTGGCGGATTTTGAATCGGGCTTTTCGATAGACCAGTCTGAAAAATTCTATGGTAACAGTATTCTGAGGGGAGGACAGCAGCCTTCTCCGGTTAAGGAATCCATTTTGATCCGTTAAAGTGGGCAGCATCAAACCATACCTTCAGCTTACACGGCCTGCCAACCTGGTCACAGCGGTCTCCGACATTCTGGCCGGGCTTGCCATCGCCCAATTTACCTTTTCAGACTTCAACCCGGCACTGCTGGTACTGTCCACACTTGGCCTTTACGGGGGCGGGGTGGTCATGAACGATGTGTTCGATGCCCGGCTTGATGCGGTAGAGCGGCCCGAGCGGCCCATACCCAGCGGCAGGGTTCCGCTGCCATCAGCAGCTACCATGGGCATTGTGCTGCTCCTCGCCGGCATTGGTGCGGCAGCCCTGTTCAGTATCAACAGTGGTATGATCGCGGTGGTAGTAGCCATGCTGACGATCCTTTACAACCGTTTTGCCAAACACCATGTGTTCCTGGGCCCGCTTACGATGGGCCTCTGCCGGGGCGGCAACCTGATCCTCGGCATGAGCGCCGTACCCGAGTCTTTTGACCGGTACGGATGGATCGCACTCCTGCCTATTGCATACATTTTTGCAATCACCCTCATCAGCCAGGATGAAGTACACGGCGGCAAGCGCCGGACGCTTTACATTGCTGCATTGCTGTACCTGCTGGTGCTTATCAGCCAGCTCCTGATTGCCCACGGGTTGGGTAACCTGCTGTTTGCACTGCCTTTTGTACTGTTACATGCCTGGCTGATCGGCCGCCCCCTTTGGAATGCAGTACAAAACCCCATCGGTCCGCTGATCGGAAAAGCTGTGAAAGCAGGGGTGATCTCGCTGATCGTGATGAATGCATCGTGGTGCATGGCATTCGGGTACTGGCCGCTGGCTTTTGCGGTACTGGCCCTGCTTCCACTCTCTATCGGATTAGGAAAGGCATTTGCGGTTACATAGCAGATTGATATACCACATTATAATGGTTTTTTAAGGTAAAAAAGTCATATACAAAGTCATATAGAAGTAAATTTGATCTGAGCAAGGCTGTCTCAGCGTAGCTCGTTTCAACGTTTCATTTTTTGGTAAACCTGTGAAGTAGATTTCGATGCAGACGATAGAGCAAACCTTCCAAGTACAATACAGTTATGCTGTGTATTTCACCCAGCATTTATTCTCCCTTTCCAACCCCCTGCTTCAGCAATTTTTTGAAAAAACAAATACGGAAACCGGCTTCCAGCGCAAGGCGCTCGTAGTGGTGGACGAAGGCTTTTCAGAACATCATCCTGAACTGGGACGGGAGCTTTCCCAGTATTTTGCAACATTGATCCCCCACATACAGCTGGCCCCCGAGATCATCACTGTTCCGGGCGGAGAGGCGTGCAAAAACGATGTTGCACAGTTTGACAAACTGGTGAAAGCTGTGGACGTGTTCGGCATTGACAGGCATTCCTTTGTAATCGGTATCGGCGGTGGTGCCTTGCTGGACCTGGTGGGTTATGCCGCGGCCGTATCGCACCGGGGCATTAAGCTGATCCGGATTCCGACTACCGTACTTTCGCAGAACGATTCCGGTGTAGGGGTGAAAAACAGCATTAACTACAAGGGTAAAAAGAACTTCCTGGGCACATTTGCGCCACCGGTGGCGGTGTTCAACGATCTTACCTTTCTGCGCTCCCTCGACGACCGTGACTGGCGGAGCGGCATTGCAGAGGCGATCAAGGTAGCGCTGATCAAGGATGCCGCTTTTTTTGAATGGATTGAAGAGCATACTGCAGCACTCGCAGGCCGTGACGAGGAGGCGATGGCCTACCTCATTCACCGCTGTGCCGAAATGCACACAGACCATATTGCGGGTGGTGATCCGTTTGAATTCGGTTCTTCCCGCCCGCTCGATTTCGGGCACTGGGCTGCTCACAAGCTGGAATACCTGACCAACTTTGAGGTACGTCATGGCGAGGCAGTGGCGATCGGCATTGCACTGGATTGTGTATATGCATCAAAAATCAACATGCTTCCGGAAGCCGGTTTGCAGCGCATCCTGGATGTTCTTGCCAGGCTGGGTTTTGAGCTTTACCATCCAAGACTGTCAGAAAACGATAAAATTAACCTCAGAAACGGTATTCAGGAGTTCAGAGAGCACCTGGGTGGCCAGCTTACCATTATGTTACTGGAAAAGATCGGTAAGGGAGTAGAGGTTCACGAGCTCGATACAGAGGTGATCGCTCAGGCCGTGGACTATCTTGAAACACTACCCCAGCTGACAGAATCCCGCATTCTTCATTAAAAAAACCGCACGCACCCTGCTAGGCGCGCTCCTGAACCCCTTATGAACACCGAGTACGGACATTTAACTTACTGCAGCAACATTCACCCGGGTCAGAGCTGGGCTGAACATTTCCAGAGCCTGCAGGACAATATTCCTTTTATCCGCGAGCAGCTGGCGCCCGGCAAACCCTTTGCGCTGGGCCTGCGCGTGGCTAATGAAGCTTCCCTGGAACTTTCCCGGCCGGCAGTGATGGATGCATTCAAAACATGGCTCGCCGCCCAGAATGTGTATGTATTCGTAATCAATGGTTTTCCGTACGGAGGCTTTCACAATACGGTGGTTAAGGACGATGTGCATACGCCCGACTGGACTACCCGCGACCGGCTCCAATATACCATCAGGCTTTTCAGGATTTTATCTGAACTGCTTCCCGAAGGAATGCATGGTGGCGTTTCAACACCCCCGCTGTCCTACCGGCTGTGGTGGAATACGCCCGCAGAGCGGGAAGAAGCAGAAGGTGCCGCCATGTCGCATATCATGGAATTGCTGGACGAGCTGATTTCCATTGAAAAAGAGAAGGGGCAGCTCATGCACCTCGACATTGAACCCGAACCCGACGGCCTGCTGGACAACATTGGTGAGTTTATTACCTGGTATCGCAAGACCTTGCTGCCCGTAGCTACCGCCTACCTGACAGAAAAGTACGGCGTTTCGGAAGATGCAGCCAGGGAGCTGATCTTTAAACATATTCAGCTCTGCTACGACATATGCCACGCTGCGGTAGGCTACGAAGATCCGGAAACACTGATACAGGAGCTGGAAGAAACGGGCATTCAGGTAGGACGCATTCAGGTGAGCTCTGCCTTGCGCGTGGATTTTTCTTCGGAAAAAGAAATCAAACGCAAGGCTATTGAAACCTTTAACGAACCTGTGTACCTGCACCAGGTAGTGGCCCGTGAGCATGATGGTTCCACTACGCACTACCCGGATCTTAACGAAGCCCTGGAAGGGTGGAGTGAAGACCAGCAGGAGTGGCGGGTGCATTTCCATGTGCCGCTTTTTATACAATCCTACGGGGTACTCGACTCTACACAAGGTGATATTGTTAAAACATTGGCACTGCAGAAGCAGAAGCCTTTTTCAGCCTACATGGAGGTGGAAACCTATACCTGGGGTGTGCTGCCCGAAGACATTCAAAAACCGATTGGGGAATCTATCGTAAGAGAGCTTCAATGGGTAGAGCAAATTCTGAATCATGAATAAAACCGTAGTCATAGACATTGTTGCCCTGAGTGCAAACCTGATCGGCGAGCATACACCTTTTTTGGCTGAATATGTAAAAAAGAGACATCTTACACCCGTGAGGCCGGTATTGCCCGCTGTAACTACTACTGCGCAAAGTGTATACGTAACCGGCACCTGGCCTTCCAAAAACGGCATCGTCGGCAATGGATGGTACGACCGGGACGATGCGGAAGTGAAGTTCTGGAAGCAGTCCAACAAGCTGGTGCAGGGTGAAAAAATCTGGGATGCTGCGCGCAAGGTGGACGCGTCCTTTACGGTTTCCAAGATGTTCTGGTGGTATAATATGTACTCCTCAGCCGACTACTCGGTTACGCCCCGGCCGCAGTACCATGCCGATGGCGTAAAAGCGCCTGATTGCTATGCATATCCGGCTACTTTGCGGGACGAGCTGCAAAAGGAACTCGGGCAGTTTCCATTGTTCAGCTTCTGGGGACCCAATGCAAATATCAAGTCTACCAAATGGATTGCGGATGCTTCTGTTTGGGTGGACAAAAAACATGACCCTACCCTTACGCTGATTTACCTGCCGCACCTGGATTACTGCCTGCAAAAGTTCGGTCCGGACTTCTCTAATATTTCCAAGGAGTTGAACGAAGTTGATACGGTTGTGGCTGATCTGGTGAAATATTATGAATCCAAAAATGCGAAGATCATTCTGCTATCGGAGTACGGGATCAATCCGGTGAGTAACCCGATTCATATCAACCGTATTTTAAGGAATGAAGGACTGATATCCGTCCGTACGGAACGGTGGTACGAGTTGCTGGATGCAGGCGCTTCAAAAGCATTTGCCGCTGCCGATCACCAGATTGCCCATATTTACCTGAATGATCCAACTGTAAAACAGCAGGTGATCAAAGCATTGCAGAATACCCCGGGCATTGACCTGATCCTGGATCGTGAAGCTCAAAAAGAATACCACATTGAGCATGAACGCGCAGGCGACATCGTGGTGGTAGCCAAACCCGACAGCTGGTTTACCTATTACTACTGGCTGGATGATGAGAAAGCACCTGATTATGCGCATCTGGTAGACATTCACCGCAAGCCGGGATACGACCCGGTAGAAATGTTTATGGACCCCAAAAATCCATTGATCAAGGTAAGGGCAGGCTATAAGCTGGCCCGCAAGCTGCTCGGCTTCCGCTACCTGATGGACGTCATTCCGCTGGATGCGACACTGGTTAAAGGATCGCACGGCAGTCCTAACGTTCCAAAACAATACTACCCCATTTGTATCACCGATACGCCGGCGGAGAAATCCGAGCTTCTCGGGCCGGATGTTTATGATGTAATTTGGAAACATCTGGTGTAGAAAACCCAGGCGCTCATTCTATATTTGCCGGAAAATCATTCCGGCCTGCGCATGATTGCTCCGGCCTGCCATTCAACAAAATCAAAGAAAATGTCCAAGGTACTCATCATTGGAGCGGGAGGTGTAGGCAGCGTGGTTGCGCACAAATGCGCCATGAACAGTCATGTTTTCACAGAAATCATGCTGGCCAGCCGTACACAGGCTAAATGTGATAAAATCGCAGCCGAAATCAAGGAAATGCACGGTGTAACCATTCAGACTGCCCGTGTGGATGCAGATATTGTATCGGAGACTGTCCTGCTCATCAAACGTTTTCAGCCTAAAATGCTGATTAACGTAGCGCTGCCTTACCAGGATCTTACCATTATGGAAGCCTGCCTGGCGACGGGCGTACATTACCTGGATACCGCCAATTACGAGCCCAAAGATGTGGCCAAGTTTGAGTACAGCTGGCAATGGGCCTACCAGGAACGTTTCAAAGAGGCCGGCCTGATGGCAGTACTCGGCTGTGGGTTTGACCCGGGTGTTACGCAGGTATTTACAGCTTATGCAAACAAGCACCATTTCGACGAGCTGCATTATCTGGATATCATTGACTGTAATGCAGGTGATCATGGCAAGGCATTTGCCACGAACTTCAATCCTGAGATCAACATACGCGAAATTACCCAGCCTGGCCGCTACTGGGAAAACGGTGAGTGGATCGAGATTCCTGCCATGTCCGTGCATAAGCCGATTGACTACCCGGGCATTGGTCCCAAGGAAAGTTATGTGCTCTACCACGAAGAGCTCGAATCGCTGGTTAAAAATTTCCCTACCCTGAAACGCGCACGCTTCTGGATGACCTTCGGGCAGGCTTACATTACCCACCTGAATGTGCTTGAAAATGTGGGCATGACCAGCATCAAGCCAATCAAATTCCAGGGACAGGATATTGTACCGCTTGAATTCCTGAAAGCAGTACTGCCTGCACCGGACAGCCTGGGAGAAAATTATTCAGGACAAACCTCCATCGGCTGCCAGATCAAGGGTATCAAGGATGGTGAGGATAAAACATATTATGTATGGAACAACTGCGACCATGCAGCATGCTACCGTGAAGTACGTGCGCAGGCCGTAAGCTACACAACCGGCGTACCGGCCATGATCGGTGCTATGCTGATGCTCACCAACGAAGAATGGATGAAGCCGGGCGTTTACAACGTGGAAGAGCTGAACCCTGATCCGTTTATGGAACTACTCAATGTTCACGGATTACCCTGGAACGAGCAGGTAAATGTGGAGTTACCGCATGAGTATTGATATTAAAAGCAAAAAGCGGCCGGATGGCCGCTTTTTGCTTTTATAATGTATTAATCACCTGCTGTACCCTCTTCTGTCACCCTGAGCGCAGTCGAAGGGGGGGGAACTAGCGATCATGTTACTTTATAGATTTTTTTGCACCAGGGTTGGCTCGAAAAGCATTTTAGCTGCCGCGTCTGCCCTTCGACTGCGCTCAGGGTGACAGAAGAGGGGTGACAGCTCAGGGTGATAAAAGAGGGAGAGGAATGTTATTCAAAATTGTAAACCTACCTACCCTTCCATCGTAATCACCGCCCGTGTACATACGCCTCCTACCGGCGGGTTGAACTTGGATACTCTCACCGTAATCGTTGCCACGAGCGGGTAATGCTCACGGATACGCTCAATGACGGTAAATCCGATATGTTCCAGCAACTTGGCAGGCTCCTGCATGACTTTGGAGGCAATCTGATAGATCGTCTCGTAATTCACGGTTTCACTCAGCCTGTCGTGCTGTGCTGCTTTGATAAAATCAGTGGTAATGGTAATATCGAGCGCGTACTTATTGCCGATACGCTGCTCTTCCGGATAATAGCCGTGGTATGCAAAAAATTCCAGTCCTTCAAGGCTGATCGTTCCCAAAGTGCGTCAGATTTGGTCAAAAAATGATCCGCCCCCGGTTGTCTTCCTGGCGGGTGTACTTTCGGGTGTTCTCGGCCGGTTGATTCCCGGAGAAGTCACCCGGGCTCTTTCGGCAGACTGGTGCATTTCGGCCAGTGCTTCATTGGCCTCATCAGCGGCTGTTCTTGCAGGTTTTTCGTCTCTTACGTTTACAGCAGGCTCAGGCGTAAACTCGGCCACAGGTTCAGCAAATACCGGCTCTTCCACAGGAACTTCCGGGATTTCTTCCGCTACTGGTTCAGTGTCTTCTATCTCCGGCTCTGCCTCGGGCAGATCAAAAATGATATCCGGTTTTTCATCATTCAACACCACCAGCACTTCTTCTTCGGTCTCGTTTTCAGCCACTGGCGCAGCTGGTTCCGGGGCCGGCATTTGGGCTATTCCTTTTTTAGGCAATTCAATGTCGGATACGTGCTTGCGGATCTCTTCCATCCGGTTCAGCACAGACTCTTTATCAAACTTCTGCTCAAACCTTTCCACCGTTTCCATCGTACTGTTGGCCAGGGACGAAAGCTGCACGATCAGGTTTTCACGGAAATTTTCGATTGCTTTGAAATCCCGCTCCTGCACCCTGATTTCTGCCGCAAAGTCATCCTTGAAGCGTTTCAGTTTTTCCTCGGTCTCCTGAACAATTCGGTTGGTCCTGTTTTCCGCTTCAGCCACCAGATCATTCGCCGCCAACCGCGACTCTTCTATCCTTTTCTCAGCATTCTCATTCGCCTCTTTCTCGATCATGCGGCTGGTATCTTCTGCCGCTTTCAACGTCCTGAATAGGGTCGATTCAATATCTTTCAGCTTGGCCAGTTCTTTTTCCGCATATTCCAGCTGCATTTTGAGCAGGTTGTTTTCGCTGGACACCCGCTCCCATTCCTGCGACAACGAGTTCAGGAAAGCATCAACTTCGTCCGGATCATAACCTCTGAAAATCTTTTCAAAAGTGTGCTTGCGTATGTCGATTGCGGAAATTTTCATGGGGCGGTATCTGCTTTGGTTTAATTGGCAATGGTGGTGTAAGTTAAAGATATATGTGTCATTTTTCAAAGTATCGACCTACATTACCATATTATATGTACGCCCTCAAAGTACCTCCCAAACCGAGATCATCCGGTCGTCGCTACACGAAATCAGCTGATTTTCAAAGCTTGTCCAAAGGAGCTTGTTCACCGAGGTTCCATGCCCTGCATGCCGTGCCCGGTCTATTATTTTCCTGAGCTTGAATGAAGATGTTTCCCACACTTTCACCGACTTATCCATGCTGCACGTCGCAAACAATGTCCCGTCCGGGCTGAATTTCACATCGTTGATTGCGTACATATGCGCCGGTATGTCTGCTGCGGCCTCGTACCCTTGCCCCACGTCCCAGATTTTGAGATGCGCGTCACGCCCGGCCGAAAAAAGGTACTGGCCATCTTTCGAGTATTGAACCGAAAAGACGGAGTTGGTATGCGAGCGGATGGTTCGTTTCAGGGTCAAACCGGCAAGATCAAATATGTGAACATTATGCTCACTGTCCCCGCTCGCAAACTCTCCCGTCAAAGGATTGACAGACAGTGACCTGATACTTTTACCCGCAATTTTGATATGCTTTTTTACAGCGAACGATGGAATGTCCATGACCACGATCACCCCGTCTCCCAAAGCGATCAGGGCTATGTTTTCATGTATCTTAATGTCAAAAATAGCGGCACTTGTGATCCGGGCGGTACGCTCCACTTTGTTGTTTTCAAGATCAAGCACCTGGATTCCCTCATAGTTCTGACCGATCCACAATGCATTGCCTTCCTGATGCAGGGACATTGCGTAAACCGACGCCCCGATTCTTGCCACCAGCTTGCCGAGATCGGGCCGGGTAAGATCCCAGTGGATCACGTAACCATCCGCTCCTGCCGAGTAGAAACCCTGCCCGGAACGATCTGAAATAATTGTGTAAACACTGTCTCTATGACCGGAAAAAGTATCTACTTTGCGGACAATCATGCCTTCATTGGGTGAGTAAGGGTAAAAAAAAGCCGGCAAGCCGATACTTACGACAGCCGGTTGTCAAAAATAGAATTTGTTAACAGAATAAATATGCCGCTCGTTCACTCGGAGACGATCGGGGAGCATTGTACGCTGCTCCTCTGGAAACTGACCGAAACGGAAGATGTACTAAGGAAAAGCCTGGGAAGCACCTTCAACTCCGACGAGCTCGGCCTGATCTCACACCCGCAGAAAAGACGTGAGTGGCTAGCCAGCCGGATGCTTGTGAAAACACTGGTAGAGCAATTCGGGATCGATTACATGGGCCTGCACAAAGATGAGCACGGCAAGGCATACCTTGTCAATAACAGCTCCCACATTTCCATTACCCATACTTTCGAGTTCGTGGCCGTAGCGATCAATCCTGTTTCGTCCGTAGGCATTGATATGGAGAAGGAAGACGAAAAACTGCGACGAACGTCCAGGAAGTACCTCTCTCCTTCTGAATACGCCCACGCGGCTGATGAGATATCGCCACTATGCATGTACTGGTGCGCCAAGGAGGCCTTGTACAAGATGTATGGAAGAAAGAAGGTGAGTTTCCGGGAGTCCATTTTCATCCAGCCTTTTACCGGTAAACATCCGCAGCTGAAAGGTATCCTCACAGACGAACTGACAATTATTAAATCAGACATTCACCTCCGCTGGTTTGACGGACATTGCCTGGCAATTGCATTGTAGCCGCTAGTCTGCAATATCCTCGTCGAGGGTCGCTTTCAGTATCTTCTCAATTTCGCTGATCTTTTCCTGCTCACTTGTTTTTTCGTACGACAGGATCAGGTTCCTCAATACACGCTGCACAATTTCAAGATTGGAGCACGGCTGATAAAAGATGTCCTTTGGCTTGATGTTGAGCTGGGCAATGTAGTGGTCGATATCCGTTTTGGAAAAGATGATTCCACGGTTGAAAACATTGATATAAAACTGCGTACGATCACTCTTGTAGGTCAGCACAAACAAATTGGGCAGGTTAACACCATACACAGGCATACCCAGCTTCCGCGCTACGAGCATGTAAATCACGCACAGGGAAATGGGATTACCGCGCCGGCTTTCAAGCACAACATTGACCATGGAATTGGTAGGCGAATGGAAATTCTTGGTATTCGCCGAGAAATTCATTGTTCCAAAAAAGATACTGTTAATGCGCTTGACCTGGTCCACCGCATTCATCTCCTCCTGAAACTGTATCCAGATATCATAGTAAAGCTGCTCGACGGTGGTACGCAGCTTATCGAGCGAAAGGTCCGGGTAATGGTAGGTCGCAATGATCCACATACCTTCCAGCAGATCGAGTGCGCCCCCGTTTTTCCATACCTGCAGGCGCTCTATCATGATCCCCAGCTGCAACTCATGAATCAGTTCCTCAATCTTACGCTGCAATATCGGGTTAAAATTTTCCTCCCATTCCGTTTCAAGAAAAGGGATCACATTCCCTCCCAGCGACAGGATTTTACCCTCCACATGCTGGCTTACTTCGTTGTCCTCATCATCGAGCAGGGATATCAATGCTTTAATTTCTCGCTGGTTCATTTTCCTCAAATCTTCGTTTAACAACCAATGTTTAAATAAAAACAAATTTTTTTTATAGACATCATATTTTCTACTTTTGCCCATAAAAATATGCGACCGAGCGTGATAGTCCTATGACGAAAATGCGTCAAAATTTCCGCTTCATCGAGGATTTTATCCACTTTATCGCTTACTTGCTATACCACAAACAATTTTACCACGCTTGCGCGCATGAAAATTCTGGTGACCGGCGGAGCCGGATTTATAGGTTCTCACACAGTAGTAGAGTTGCATCAGGCGGGGTTCGAACCCGTCATTATTGATAACCTTTATAATTCCAATCACGGAGTTCTGGAAGGTATCAGGAAAATCACCGGCAAAGACTTTCCATTTTATGAAATGGACTGCAATGACACCGAGCAGGTAAGGGAACTGTTCAGGAAAGAGCAGTTTGACGGTGTCATTCATTTTGCAGCCTACAAAGCGGTAGGCGAGTCTGTCGAGAAGCCGCTTAATTACTACGAAAACAACCTGATTTCACTGCTTGTGCTGCTGCGTGCGGCTAAGGAGTTTAATGTGAAAAGTTTTGTTTTCTCATCTTCCTGTACCGTTTACGGTCAGCCCGAGCATTTGCCGGTGACCGAAAGTACCCCAAGGCAACCGGCTACTTCGCCTTATGGTAATACCAAGGCCATCGCCGAAGATATTATCCGCGACCACGTTCATTCCAAACCGGGACTGAAAGCCATTTCTCTCCGCTATTTCAATCCTATCGGTGCACACGAGTCTGCACTGATCGGTGAGTTGCCTAATGGTGTGCCCAGCAACCTGGTACCATTTATCACGCAAACCGCCGCGGGCTTACGGCCTTCGCTTACTGTTTTCGGCAGCGATTATGATACACCCGATGGCACCTGTGTGCGTGACTTTATCCATGTGGTCGACCTGGCCAAGGCACACGTAAAAGCATTGGAACTGCTTGACCAGCAAACGGATCAGGATTATTATGATGTATTCAATGTCGGCACCGGCGAGGGATACACGGTTCTGCAGCTCATCAGTACTTTTGAAGAAGTATCGGGCGTGAAGCTTAATTATACCATCGGACCGCGTAGGCCGGGTGATGTGGAGAAAATTTACGCGCAGGCGGACAAGGTGAACAATGTGATGAAGTGGCGTGCCGAAAAATCCATTGCAGAGGCACTGCGGGATGCCTGGAACTGGCAGAAAAAGATAACTTTCGAGAAATGAAAAAGATACTGATCACCGGAGGGGCTGGTTTTATCGGCTCGCATGTCGTACGCCGTTTCGTCAACTTTCATCCCGAGTACCACATTGTCAATCTTGACGCACTTACCTATGCTGGAAACCTCGAAAACCTGAGGGATGTGGAGCAGGCTTCCAATTATACCTTTGTCAAAGGGGATATTGTAGATGCTGCATTCATCGACAGGCTTTTTGAAGAGCACGACTTTTCAGGTGTGGTGCACCTTGCTGCTGAAAGCCACGTGGACCGCTCGATTTCGGATCCGATGTCGTTTGTGCTGACCAATGTAGTAGGTACTGTTAACCTGCTGAATGCGGCCAAAAAAGCATGGAAAGACGATTTTTCTGATAAAAGATTTTACCATGTATCAACAGATGAGGTGTACGGAGAGCTGCATGATCCGGGTACTTTCTTTGTTGAAACTACCAAATACGATCCCCGGTCGCCCTATTCAGCTTCCAAGGCATCATCCGACCATTTTGTAAGGGCTTACCATAATACCTACAAGCTGCCGGTGGTCATTTCCAACTGTTCCAACAACTACGGTCCCAATCACTTTCCTGAGAAGCTGATCCCGCTGATGATCCATAACATCATCCAGCAGAAGCCGCTTCCTGTTTACGGAAAAGGTGAAAACATCCGTGACTGGCTGTTTGTCGAGGATCATGCAATCGCCATTGATGTCATCTACCACAAAGGCGTAAACGGGGAAACCTACAATATCGGCGGGCATAACGAATGGAAGAACATTGACCTTGTGCATCTGCTCTGCAGCATCATGGACCGTAAACTGGGCAGGCCCGAAGGTGAATCCAAAAAGCTGATTACTTATGTCACAGACCGTGCAGGACACGATTTGCGCTACGCAATAGACGCTACCAAGCTGTCGGAAGAACTGGGCTGGAAACCTTCCCTGCAGTTTGCCGAAGGTCTTGAACGCACTGTAGAATGGTACCTCACCAACCAGGACTGGCTCAACAACGTCACCTCAGGCACATACCAGAAATACTACGACGAAATGTACCTTGACCGGTAAGTTTCTCCATTTTTAACACCACTGCATTCATGAAAGGAATTATTCTGGCCGGCGGTTCCGGCACGAGGCTGCACCCCCTCACCCTCGCTGTCAGCAAGCAGCTGATGCCTGTTTACGACAAGCCCATGATTTATTACCCGCTGTCCATTCTGATGCTGGCGGGTATCCGGGAAATCCTGATCATATCCACCCCGCATGATTTGCCGCATTTTGAAAAGCTGCTCGGAGACGGCAGTCGCCTCGGATGCTCTTTCAGCTATGCCGTACAACCCAGCCCGGACGGACTTGCGCAGGCCTTTATTATTGGAGAAGAATTCATCGGAAATGATAAAGTAGCGCTTATTCTGGGAGATAACATCTTTTATGGATCCGGGCTGTCACGCCTGCTGCAATCCAACAATGATCCCGACGGTGGTGTGATATTCGCATATCAGGTTCATGATCCGGAACGTTACGGCGTGGTGGAGTTTGACAAAGACAATACCGTGCTGACAATAGAAGAAAAGCCGGAAAAACCGAAGTCGAACTATGCGGTACCAGGTCTTTATTTTTACGATAATGATGTGGTCGAAATTGCCAGAACCATTGATCCTTCCCCCAGGGGCGAACTTGAAATTACGGACGTAAACCGTGTGTATCTTGAAAAAGGAAAGCTGAAAGTGGGAGTTCTTAACCGGGGTACTGCCTGGCTGGATACCGGAACATTCACTTCGCTGATGCAGGCGGGACAATTTGTACAGGTCATTGAAGAACGGCAGGGACAGAAGGTCGGCTGTATTGAGGAGATTGCCTATCGCATGGGCTTTATTAATGCAGAACAATTGCGTGAAATTGCCAAACCACTGGTAAAAAGCGGTTACGGCACTTACCTGGAACGCATCGTTGCCAATATTTGATTAACTTGATCAAATTATATTTGGTACAGTATCATCAAAATGAAGTTTCTGGCAGAGGAAATTGAGGAATATTCCGTGCGCCACACGGATCAAGAAAGTGAGCTGCTGAAGTCTTTGAACCGCGAGACCTATGCCCGCATTCTCAGTCCGCGCATGCTTTCAGGCCACCTGCAGGGCAGATTGCTGTCCATGATGTCGAGGATGATACGTCCCGAGCGGGTTCTCGAAATCGGCACCTATACCGGCTACTCCGCTTTATGCCTTTGTGAAGGACTCACTGAAAATGGGAAACTGATTACCATTGATGTGAATGAAGAGCTCGAAACCTTTACCCGCTCCTACTTCGACCAGTCTCCGTACAAGCACCAGATCGACTACCGCATCGGGAATGCATCAGACATCATTCCGACCCTTGACGGGTTCTTCGACATCGTCTTTATCGACGCGGACAAGTTAAATTACGCCAACTATTACCATCTTTGCCTTGACAAGGTACGCGAAGGTGGTTTTCTTATTGCCGACAATGTACTCTGGAGCGGCAAGGTGATCACCGCAGAAAGCGGAAAAACCGATAAGGATACCCGATCTATGGTGGATTTCAACAAGATGATCCAGGACGATCCGAGGGTATCCAACATCCTGCTGCCCGTTCGCGACGGTCTGATGATCGTACAAAAACTATAATAGAAAAACTTACAGCCAAGTACCTATAGATATGGCCCGAATTTTCTTCACAAACTTCCGATTTGTATGTGCAGCCTGCATGTTGCTGACGCTGAGCATAGGCCAGATTGCAGCGCAGGGTGTACCTGATATTCCTTCAAGCGTTTCCTTTGGCGGCATCACGGTGAAGTTTGACCGTAATGCACAAAATATTATTGAGGAAGATATCAAGAGCCTGATGAGCAACCGGAAGTTCTGGGAAGAAAAACTGGACCGGGCTATCCTGCACTTCCCGATCGTGGAAGGCATTCTGATGGACGAAGAAGTACCCATTGATTTCAAGTACCTGGCAGTACAGGAAAGCTCATTTCGCCCCGATGTGGTATCCACCTCTAATGCAGTAGGCTACTGGCAAATGAAGCCCGAGACCGCCCGTGAGCTGAATCTCCGGGTAGATGATCATGTAGACGAACGTAAGAATATCAGCTCTTCGACCCATGCTGCTGCCTGGTATCTCAAGAAAAACAATCAGCAATTCAACAACTGGGTTACAACACTTTACTCCTATTATCAGGGTGCAGGCGGTGTTAAGAAAGTAATTCCGGCAAACTGGGCATACGCAAGGGAAGTGACGCTTAATGGTAAAACAGACCGCTACGTACTGCGCTTTTTTGCACATAAAATTGCGCTTGAATCCGGGATCGAAAAGTACAAGACTGCGAATGCATTTGTATTAATGGAATCGGACTATGGAAAAGGTAAAAGCTTTGACGAGATTGCCCGGGACCTGGGAATAGCTTCCATTGACCTCAAAAATTATAACCGCTGGCTCAATGAAGACAAGGTACCTTCTGACCGTGAATACCTGATCACCATACCTGTACCTGTAAGTCAGGTGGCATCGGTTCGTGAAAAGCTTTCACTTCCACCGGCTCAGACAGCTGTCGCATCGGTATATGAGGAAAGCGGTTTCCCTGTTCTGAAAAAATCCACGAAGAAATCCTCTGACCCGAACGGACCTGCATTGTATGAGATCAACGGTCTGCCGGGCGTAGAAGCGAGGGCCGGCGACAAGCCCAAGACACTGGCAAAAGCTGGCGACCTGAGCATGCCGAAGTTTATGCGATACAATGATATGGTGGCCGATATGCCGCTGATACCTGGTAAAGTGTATTACCTCGCCCGTAAAAACAAGAAAGCTTCAACGCCATTTCATACGGCGCGCCCGGGTGACACCTGGCACAGTGTATCACAGCAATATGGTGTTAGGCTTGTTAATTTATTGAAATACAACCGCACTACCAGCCGCAACTATCCGATACAGACGGGCCAGGTTTTGTTTTTAACTAAAAAACGACCCAAAAAACAGCCTGTTGAAATCATTGCGCCTCCCCAGCCCTCACCTGCTGCAACCGCGCCGGCAGTTGCTTCCGCAACGACCAGCGAGCCTGCTCCGGTTGCCGGCACAGCCGCTTCGGGAAACATTCCTGCCAATGCAGCAGGGCGCAAAAAGTATACGCCTGTACTGGTGGAAAAAAGTGACGGTACTGTAAAACCCGGTGCCGTGGTTCCGGCTGTAACGCCAGCCACTACTCCCGCAGCTGCATCCAATGCAGGCACCCCTACAAAGCAGCCCACCGCCGAAACCAATGACCGAGTAGTTATTATCACGCAGGATAATGCAGATGCTTCTTTTAAATCAACGGACGAAGAAAAACGCGAAGTAAAGAGCAATGCACCTACCC
The DNA here is from genome assembly GCF_016894445.1 of Dyadobacter sandarakinus. NCBI lineage: Bacteria > Pseudomonadati > Bacteroidota > Cytophagia > Cytophagales > Spirosomataceae > Dyadobacter > Dyadobacter sandarakinus. Next base: position 5,611,197 of record NZ_CP056775.1, on the reverse strand, counting down.
GCGTGATCACCCCGAATGATACCCGCACCACTGCGCCTATGTCTGTGTACCAGCGCCAACGGGCAGCTGCGGCAGAGAAGGCGGCGCGGGAAGCGGCAGCAAACAATGATGCTGCTGCACCTACAGCTGCTCCGGCAGCGGCAGCGCCATCCGTTGCGAAGGCCAGCTATCATACGGTACAGTCTGGCGATACGTACTTTGGCATTGCCGCCAAGTACAATCTTTCACTGAAAGAGCTGCTTGCATTGAATGACCGCGATAGCCGCAGCCGCCTGGCTCCGGGGCAAAAACTTATTGTCAGCAAGGATGCTGCCGCAGATCCTGTAAATGAGACCTCAGCGTCGACCAGTGCAGCGCCTGAGCGTGTGGTGGTAAACCGGCCGGTACCGGCTTCTACATTTAAGACACCTCAGGAAGAACGGGAAGAAAGCCGCAGTACGGCAGCAGGCGAAGGCACGGGATACCACGTGGTACAAGGTGGACAGACTTATTACAGTGTCGCCAGAATGTACGGCATCTCGGTACGCGAGCTGATGAGCCTGAACAATCTGACCGACAGTGACAGGCTTAAAAGCGGCCAAAAACTGCGTGTACGGAAAGGATCAGACGATCAGGCGGGTACATCGGAAGTAGCATCAGGCAGTCAGACGCATACGGTGGCTCCCGGCGAAACATTGTTCCGCATTGCGCAGACTTACAATACCAATGTGGCGGACATAAAAAAATTAAACAATATGTCGGGAAACAGTGTTATGGTAGGACAAAAACTTAAAATCCCGCAACAATAGTCTGTCAGACCCATGATACTGATTGAGAATACCTGCATTAGTGACGATATTGAAGACCAGCTCTTTGTTTGCAATCTTGAAAAATGCAAAGGTGCCTGCTGTGTGGAAGGAGATTCAGGTGCGCCGCTCGATGAGTCGGAACTGGCCATACTGGACGAAATTTACCCGCAGGTAGCCCCTTACCTTACAGAAGCCGGAAAACAGGTAATAGCCAGAGAAGGTACCTACACGAAAGACCTGGACGGTGATTATGTGACGCCGATCATTGACGGAAAAGAATGCGTTTACGCGATTTACGATGAGCGCGGCATTCTGAAATGTGCGATTGAGGAAGCGTATAATGACGGCAAGATCAGCTACAAAAAACCGATTTCCTGCCATCTGTACCCGATCCGGGTTACCAAATACGAAGAATTTCATGCATTGAATTACGACCGGTGGGAAATATGCAGCCCGGCCTGCTCGCTCGGCAGTGAACTTGGCGTGCCTGTTTATAAATTCCTGAAGGCACCGCTGATCCGGGCGTATGGCGAACATTGGTATGAGCAGCTGACGCATGAAATCGACGAACGCCAGCAAGCCAGGATCAATGCATAAGCCGGCTTCTGAAAACAACTTTTTCAATGACGTATACGACGTGGTCAGGCAGATACCCGCGGGCCGCGCTACATCTTATGGTGCGATTGCCGCGTACCTTGGCTCTAAAAGAGGTGCCCGCATGGTAGGCTGGGCCATGAGCAGCAGCTACAATTATCACGATATCCCTGCGCATAGGGTGGTGAACAAGGCGGGTGTTCTGAGTGCAAAAAATCTGTTTGAAACACCTACTATCATGCAGGAACGGCTGGAAAGCGAAGGCATAGTAGTCAGGGACGATCAGATTCAAGACTGGGAAACATGTTTCTGGGATCCCGAAAAAGAACTTGGCTGAAACAAAAAGGACTTCTCACGTGAAATGAGAAGTCCTTTTTTTGTTTCAGTTCAATCCTTATTGCAGGGAGATCAAACGCTCCATGTTGCTCTCAATTTTTACTTCTTTTACCAGCTTTTGCTGTTTGTTATAAAGCTCAAAGTAGTACTTGCCGTCTTTCATATCTTCCAGGTCGAAAACGCGGCGGTACTTGTCGGCTTTTTGCGAGAACATCTCCGAGTAGTAGACTTTTCCAGTGCGGTCTTTCAGCAAAATTCTCAGTTTGGTATCCGGATTTTTATCGACAGACAATTTCACTTTACTGGTGTTGGCAACTTTGTAAATGGCTGCATCCAGCTTGTAAGTGACCGCATCGGCCTCGTTGTTTTTCTTTTTGTCAGCGGCTAATGCATTGAGCGACAAGGAAAGCGCAGCAGCGCAGAGCAGGTTTGAAATGATTGAAGTTTTCATGGCTAATATATTTTCTGGTTGACACTACACAATTGCATAGATGACCTTAAACCAGAAAAGGATATGCCAAATGCTTTGGTCTGTATTCTAAATCAGAAAAATAGACACTATAAACTGCTCATAATCAACTGTTCATGAAAAATACAGGACTGATTCAGATGTAACCGGATAAGCTGAGAAGTTGTTCGGAACCGAACAGAGTAAGCCTGAAACCGAACGCCGGATCAGGACCGGGCGGCATAGCGGGAGGCATGATCCGGCGCTTTCAGGAGGTACAATCCGATGAAGGTAATCAGACCATTGATAATAAGACGCTCGAAACCAAAACGGTAACCATTGAACCACTCGGCAGAGTGAGCATTGATAACGTACGTAAGAATGGGCGCAATAATGCAGACAAGCGGCACCCAGCGATCGTTCACCGGCCTTTTCAGAAAAGCTCCGAAAGAAAAAAGCCCAAGCAGGGGACCGTACGTGTAACCGGCCAGGTCGAACACGGCTGTGATTACTTCCTTGTTATTGAGCTTATTGAAAACGAGGATCACCAGGTAAAAAAGCACAGAAAAACCCACATGAACCCAGAACTTAATGGTAGCACGTTTGTCTTCGGGCTGCTTTTCAATGTTCATAAAATCAATGCAGAACGCAGTTGTAAGCGCGGTAAGCGCGGAGTCGGAACTGGCGTAGGTAGCCGCGGTTATCCCGAGAAGGAATGTAACCCCCACCAGCAGGCCCAGATGGTTTAGTGCCAGCATCGGATAAAAATCATCGGTACGCTCGGTAAACGGAATGCCTTCCGCCTGGGCATATACATACAGCAGCGCGCCCAGCGAAAGAAACAGAAAATTAACGATCACCAGCACGATCGTAAACCAGAACATGTTCTTCTGTGCTTCACCTATATTCTTGCAGGTCAGGTTTTTCTGCATTAGATCCTGATCGAGGCCGGTCATAACAATGGCAATGAAAACACCCGCAAAAAATTGCTTGAAGAAGTTTTTGGGATCATTGGTATCCCAAAAGAAAACCTGAGCATATCCGCTTCCTTTTACGGTACTCCATATTTCGCCTATACCATCCAGGCGCAGTTCCTTTGAAACCAGGATTATTGTCAGGATGACTGCCGTAATCAGGAAAAAGGTTTGAAGGGTATCGGTAACAATAATGGTTTTGACGCCTCCTTTGAAGGTATAGATCCAGATCAGGAAAATTGTAATGGCCACGGCCACCTCAAATGGAACACCCAGCGGCTTGAACAATGCAAGCTGTAATACCTGTGCCGCCACATACAGCCTGACGGCCGAGCCCACGGTACGCGAAAGCAGGAAAAAGCCGGAACCGGTTTTGTAAGACCAAAAGCCAAAACGCTGTTCGAGGTACGAGTAAATGGAGATAAGATTGAGCCGGTAGTAAAGTGGCATCAAAATTGTACCTATCACGAGGTAACCCAATATATACCCGATCACTACCTGAAAGTAGGAAAACTGGATATTGGCCACTGCACCCGGTACTGACACAAACGTGACTCCCGATAGGGAAGTACCGATCATGCCGAAAGCAACGAGGTACCAGGGAGACTGCCTGTTGGCCGTAAAAAACGTGTTCGTGTCGGCTCCCCGTGATGTGTAAATGGATATGGTAATCAGTGTTCCAAAGTAAACAACCAGGATCAGTAACGAAACGTATGGATTCATCAAAAAGTGGGTTTGAACGATACCAGGGAGAGATTAGATGCCTCCTGAGCACTAAAATGTGCGTTTTTAATTAGATTTGCTAATCAAAGAGAAATTTGGCTGTTATGCAAGCGCTTACGGAAACGGAAGAGGAGGTACTGGAGGAAACGATTGAGGTCGATGTCAGGCGGCTTATTGTGTACAACGATGATGTCAATACATTTGACTGGGTTATTGATACACTGATGGAGGTTTGCGGACATTCCAGTGAGCAGGCTGAACAATGCACATTAATCATTCACTACAAAGGCAAATGCTCCGTTAAGGAAGGATCTTTTGAGGAACTGGCAGGAATGCGCAACGAGATCTGCAGAAGAGGCATTTCCGCAGAAATCCATTAATCCATGAATTATCCTTCACGCCTTATTGAGGATGCCGTCACCGAGATTTCCCGGTTGCCGGGTATCGGTAAGAAAACCGCATTGCGGCTGGCATTGCATTTGCTGAAAAGAGACGAGGAGCAAACCCTGATGCTCTCCGAAGCACTCCTGAAAATGCGTACCCAGACCACCTACTGCAGAAAATGCCATAATATTGCCGATAACGAACTGTGCAACATCTGCAGCAATTCCAAACGGGATACCAGCATTATATGCGTTGTGGTGGATACCCGGGATGTACTTGCCATTGAATCAACCAATCAATACCGGGGACTGTACCATGTACTGGGCGGGATTATTTCGCCCCTGGAAGGTGTAGGACCTGCCGATCTTCAGATCGATTCCCTGCTGACCAGGGTGGAGCAAAGCGGTGAAGATCCTGTGAAGGAAATTATACTTGCGCTTAGTCCTACCATGGAAGGAGACACCACTGCATTTTATCTTCAAAAGAAACTAAAAGCGACAGGAGTTAAAATCAGTACCATTGCCCGGGGCATCCCCATCGGGGGCGACCTCGAATATGCGGATGAAATCACCCTCGGCAGAAGCATTGTAAGCCGGGTGGCTTACGATTGATCACTAACCATTTTTCTATTCCTGAGTTATGAACAGAACAGATTTCTTGCGGACTTTGGCAGGCGGAACTTTCGCTGCCAGCAGCCTGACAAACTATTCATTTGCTTCTTCATCAATAACCGAAGCTGCGGCTGAAATGGCACCATTCAAACAGGCTCCGCTGCCTTACGACTTTGCTGCACTTGAACCCAGCATTGATAAGATGACCATGGAAATCCACTATACCAAGCATCATGCTACTTACGTCAAAAACCTGAACGATGCGGTAAAAGGGACTGATCTGGAAAAGAAAACACTGGAAGAAATTATCAAGAACATCGGCAAAGCGCCTGTGGCTATACGCAACAACGGAGGCGGTCACTGGAACCATACGTTTTTCTGGGAGGTACTTGGTCCCAAGAAGACCGCAGCTCCTACCGGCGCAGTAGCCGATGCAATCAATGGTCAGTTCGGATCAATGGACAAGTTCAAAGAAGAGTTCGGCAAAGCTGCAACCACACGCTTTGGCTCCGGCTGGGCATGGCTGGTGGCTCAAAACGGCAAACTGGCAATCGGATCCACACCCAATCAGGACAACCCGCTGATGGATGTTTCCGATTTTAAAGGTACGCCCATCCTGGGCCTTGATGTCTGGGAACATGCCTATTACCTCAAATACCAAAACAAACGTCCTGACTACATCAAAGCATTCTGGGAAGTTGTGAACTGGGATAAGGTAGCAGAAAACCTGAAGAAGGCTTAGAAGGAGCCCTTCGACTGCGCTCAGGGTGACAAAATTGGGAGGAAGGAGGATGGAGGACGGAGCTAAATTAAAGTTTACTCTCCTCCTTCCTCCCTTTTCTCCTTTCTTTCCTTCCTCCTTTCTTCCTAATTACAATAACTCGAAATCACCTTATAAGCCTGCTGATAGCCCAGTTCTCCGGCTTTACTCAGGTCGAGGCAGCCGTCATTGACTTCTCCCAGGCTGTTTTTCAGGATTCCCCGCAGGTAGTACGCCTCCGGATAGTCGGAGCGGAGTTTGATGGCACTTGTAAAATCAAGTACAGCACCCATCTGGTCGCCGCTGGCGGAGCGGATCATTGCGCGTGAAAAGTATGCATTGGAATAGGTCGGATTAAGCTCTACGGCAGTGGTCAGGTCCTGAATGGCCGCTTTTACCTCTCCTACCTTGGACTTGCTGATACCCCGTATGTAGTAGGCCTCGGCACGTTCACCGGTCAAATTGTCCATCCGTATGTTTTCCTTGACCTGATCACGTAAACCGTCCAAGGTTTCCTTGTTGAGCTTTCCGCTGTAGGTAATCTTTTTAGGATCGCCTACGTAGCTGTTTTTCAATTCGATGGACCGGTTAAGGTCTTCAATCGCACCACGCTGGTCATTAAGCTTGTTTTTAGCGAACCCTCTTCCATAATATGCCTGAAAATGCTCCGGATTTAGCTGAATGGTTTTATCAAAATCAATCACTGCTCCTGTAAAGTCCCCGACTTTGCTTTTAGCGAAACCCCGGCTTGCATAAAACTCGGCATCATTAGGGCTCAGTTCGATGGCTTTGGTAAAATCGGCAGCAGCCCCCTGGTAGTCGCCCAGTTCTAGCTTGGCCATGCCGCGCCCTGCATACGCACCTGTACGCTTGGGACTAAGTTCGATTACTCTTGTAAAATCCGCAAGGCTGCCGGCGTACTCCTGTAAATCCTGCTTGCAGTTGCCGCGTGCATACAATGCTGCCAGCTCGTCGGGATTAATGGATAATGCTTTATCCAGATCGGTGAGGGCACTCCGGTGACTTTTCAGTTTGGCATAACTTACGCCCCGGTTGTAGTAAGCTTTGGGATCTTCGGGATTGAGCTCGATGGCTTTGGTATAATCTTCAATGGCAGCCCTGAAATCGTCCTGCATGCTCTTGCTCACGCCCCGGCTTTGATAGTAGAGCGGTTCACGCGCATTCAGCTCAATGGCTTTGTCGTAATCCAGCACCGCCCCGCGGTAATCTTTGAGGTTGGCTTTGGCAAGTCCCCGGTTGAAATAGCTGGGGGCATGCTCCGGATTCATGGAAATGACGGTGGTATATGCCTGCAATGCACCGGTAAAGTCGCCGGTACCTGCTTTGGTATTACCTTCTTCAAAATATTCAGCTGCTGAACGCTGGGCAAAGGTGACTGATGGGGAAGAGAGAAGAACAAGGCCCAAAATGCCTGACAATAAAACCTTCATGAAAGTAAACCTTTTCCTCAAATCAAATGATCGTTGAATTATTTCATAAAAGTATTCAAATTCCTACTTGGTTTCAATACGCATCGGGGCGGGAATTTCAGGCAAAATGCAAGTTAAGGCAGCCGACAGGCAAGGCAGGCTGCGGATTATGCGCGGCTCAGGATTGGCATAAACAAAAAAACCGGCATAAAGCCGGTTTTCAGTATTCGCAAGCGTCTTGATTATTCAACGATAAAGCTGCCTTTCATCAGAGCGTAGTGGCCCGGGAAGCTGCAGATGTAAGTGTAAGTTCCTTTTGCAGGAGCTGTAAACTCAACGGTATCACTTTCACCACCGCCTACCAGCTTGGTATGTGCGATAATGTTTCCTTCTTCTGATTTAGGGATGTATTCGCTTTCACGGGCAGCTGCTGCCTTGGAACCAAATGCAGCAATGTCAACACCCGGTTTCAGTAACACCCAGTTATGGCCCATAGCCGCTTTTGCGAGTTTACCTGCATGCGTCAGGGTAAGCTTTACTTTTTGTCCGGCTTTTACCTTGATCTCTTTCAGGTCAAACTGCATCGCATCCGTACCTTTGATAACGATGGTTTTAGTTTGCTTTACATCGTTCACAACTCCGGTTGCAGGGGAGATTTTTGCATCAACAGCATTCATTGTAAGCGCTCCGAAAGCAATCACCGAGGCGAGAAGAAACTTGGTTCTTTTCATATTAAGAGTATTAGTAAACTTTTGATTTTAAATTAACCCCTGCAAGTTACTACACGGGTTTATAAAAATATAATCCATTAACAATTGTTTGAAAACTAATACCTAGAAGAGGATTTTGTACTGATCACGGACTGCCCTGCCCACACAGATGACCGAAAGTACCATCATATAATGGTTGATATCCACAGGGTCCATAGGGATCGGCAGCTTGCCCGATTTGGTGGACAGTGCCAGCAGCATCATCGAAAAAACAACCCATAATGCGCTTTTCTGACGGCTTGCCAGGCCTACGCAGGAGATCAGCAGCGCGATGAGAATACAGAGAGACTTGATGATGAGTCCGACATACTCTACCCGGAACCATATAATGCAGTAAAAGAGCAGCAAGCCGACACATACCGTGGAAACAAACAGGAAATCGCCGCCTTTGTACCGCATGATCAGGCACCACGAGGCAGAGACCAGGCACAGCGAGCCCAGTGTCATCTCGCCTGCCATCAGGATTTCACTGGCGCTTTCCAGGCTCTGCAGCCCGGCGTATACCAGCAGATCTGCCAGCGCAACCAGTGCGATGTTGAACAAAAACACGCCCCAGAGCCACTTTGCGATCTTTGGCTGACCCTTGAAGTGCCGGAAAAAAATGAACAAACTGGTGAAGCTTAAAACGATGTTCGAAAATATATGCGGATTGGTCAGCAGGTGCATAAAAAGGCGTAGGAATGTCAGAAAAAGCAATTTACAAATTCCGGCTACATTTTGCTACTTCGTGCTTTTCGTTCTACTTTTACCGAAAAAACTGATTTACCAACATGAGCGTTTTAGTAAATAAGGATTCCAAAATTATAGTTCAGGGATTTACCGGATCGGAAGGGTCGTTCCATGCCCAGCAGATGATTGAATACGCTACTAAAGTGGTAGGTGGTGTAACTCCTGGAAAAGGCGGTCTGTCTCATCTTGAAAGGCCCGTTTTCAACACTGTTGACCAGGCTGTAAGAGCAACCGGCGCTGATGTTTCGATCATTTTTGTTCCGCCGGCATTTGCTGCTGATGCTATTATGGAATCTGCTGACGCTGGTATCGGTGTGATTGTTTGTATCACGGAAGGTATTCCTACCAAAGATATGATGCAGGCAAAAGAATATATCAAATCTAAAAACTGCCGCCTGATCGGCCCCAACTGTCCGGGTGTTATCACCGCGGAAGAATGTAAGGTGGGGATCATGCCGGGATTCATATTCAAGAAAGGTACGATCGGCCTGGTTTCAAAATCGGGTACGCTTACCTACGAAGCTGTAGATCAGCTGACACGCGCCGGATTGGGACAAACTACTGCAATCGGTATCGGCGGTGACCCTATCATCGGCACCACAACCAAACAGGCGGTTGAACTTCTGATGGAAGATCCTGAAACTGAAGCTATCGTAATGATCGGGGAAATCGGCGGAAGCATGGAAGCTGAGGCTGCGGAATATGTTAAATCGACCGGAAACAAGAAACCTGTCGTCGGCTTTATTGCCGGTCAGACTGCACCAAAAGGACGTCGTATGGGCCATGCGGGCGCAATCATCGGCGGCGCTGATGATACAGCAGAAGCCAAAATCAGAATCATGAAAGAATCAGGTATTTATGTGGCAGAGTCGCCGGCACTCATCGGAGAGACCATGCTGGTTGCACTTGGCAAAAAATAATACGGCATACCTTCTAAATACAAAAGGGCTGGGGAAACCCCGCCCTTTTTCATACCGGATGAAATCTGTTTTCCGATCTATTTCCTGGGCTTTCCTTTCCCTGATGCTCAGCCTGGGAGCATTGGCGCAAAACGTTTCGAAGGTATCCCCTCCTGCCCGGTTCTTCCCGGTTTACGACTTCAAAAATGATTGGCTGGTATATAATAGTCAGTACAAAAACTATGTCCCCTTTTCACAGGAAATCAATGAGGCGGCTCCTTACATAAGCCTTCATATTGATCTGCTGAAAAACCGCCGCTACGCACTGCTGCTGAAAACCGAGAGCGAGTGCTACCTGTTTCTCGAAGGTGCATTACAGAACAAGATTGAAGCCGGCAAATGGCAGGAAATGAGTATAGACAGTCTTTTCCGGATTTATAAGAAAGACGAGCTCCTGTTTACCTTTTACGGCAGGCCGGGCATTGCTGACAAAACGGTATTGCTGTGCAATAAAAAAGCGCGGGGTGATGTGGGCCTGGCAGAAAATTCGCGATCAGGTTTTATTAATATGAAACCTGTTTCATTCTCCCCATTCGGGAATTTTGCCGCGGTCGTGTTGCTGATTGTACTCGTTCTGAATGCATGGCTTTACAACACCAATACACCTTCTTTTGTCCGCTTGATCAGTCCTATTGACTTTTTCAACAACGATCCGCGTGATCAGCTTTCCAAAAATCACAAACCTTTAAGCAATACCGTTATCACCTTTGTGGTAGCGCTGGCGATGCTGATGGCATTTGCTGCGACATTCCTGCTTGTGAACAGATTTAACCTGTTTTCATTCAGTACGTTATTTTCCGGGAAGTCGGGTACGGCCGAGTTGCTGGGCGACTTCTCCGTCCTGACCATTGTATTCTTTTTGCTGATTTATGCCAAATACATTTGCATGGTGATGGCAGGAAATATGCTCAACCTGGACAAGCAGGTCGACCTTATTTTTATCAAAATTATACAGTCATCTTACCTGTTTTACGCATTTTGCTTTCTGATGGTTTTCTTCCTGAACTTCAATCATGTGAACCTTACAGCCGAAATGCGACCCTACCTTGCACTGCCATTTGTATTGTTTTACTTCTCACGTTTTATCTCCCTGTACATTGTCACGCGGCCTTCGGGTTCGTTGATTAATCTGTATTTATTTTCTTACCTTTGCGTCATAGAAATTATCCCGCTCATTATAGGTATAAAGTTTGCCTTGTAGCCGGTAACAAATGAATCGGGAATAAAACCACTGCGCATTATACATGAGTGATACCATCAATTTTGATCAGGAGCGGCTTAAAAAAGTGACAAGCCTTTTGGTAAGCCAGTCCAGACCAGCAGACGAGAATTCACCTTATTACGAACTGGCCAAGAAGTATAATATCAAAGTTGATTTTCGGCCGTTTATTCATATTGAAGGGGTTTCCTACAAAGATTTCCGCAAACAAAAAGTCAACATCCTGGATCATACGGCAGTAATCTTCACGAGTCGTAATGCCATTGACCACTTTTTCCGGATTTGCAATGAAGGTCGCCTTGAGGTACCTGCTACAATGAAATACTTTTGTATTTCGGAACAAACAGCCAATTATCTCCAGAAATACATTGTTATCCGCAAGCGCAAAATCTTTACAGGGACCAAAACTGCTGCCGAGCTGATCGAGCTCATGCGCAAGCACAAAAAGGAGAAGTTCCTTTATCCTTGTTCTGACGTCAGAAGGAATGATATTCCCGAGTTTGCGGATACTGAGGAATTTCACCTGACGGAGGCTACCATGTACCAGACGGTATCCTCTGACCTCTCGGATCTCGGGGAAGTGTACTACGATATCATTGCATTCTTCAGTCCTTCCGGTATCAAGTCACTGTTCGAGAATTTTCCGGATTTCAAACAAAACAATACGCGTATTGCCGCATTTGGCCCCACAACAGCCAAAGCTGTGGAAGATGCGGGCTTAATACTTGATATTCAGGCGCCTCTCCCCAATGCACCGTCTATGACAGGTGCGCTTGAAGTTTACATTAAAAAAGCCAATAACGCCTGATATTCAGACAGCCATTCAGCCCCGGAATTTTTCGGGGCTTTTTTGTGGTCATATCAATTTTTTTGAGCAATATGCGTTTATAAAATGTCCGTCAAATGACCCTTGGTGCTATTTCATTAAACTTGCAGGCATGACCTTGACTTTTATTTTTCGTAATGGCAGATACCGAAAGTTACTGGCTATTTTCCTGCTGGCATCGCCTGGCGTGTTCGCTCAGAAGGATGCCCAGTTCAGCCTGTTTTCTCTTAACCAGCTTTACCTGAACCCAGCCGCAGCAGGCGCTGACGGCCTTACCAAATTCCATGTCATTCACAGGACTCAATATGCAGGATATCAGGGTACTAATGTAGATGATGCGGGTGGAGCGTTATCCACGCAGCTGTTCTCATTCAGTATGCCCCTGAAGAATTTTGGTATCGGGTTTTATGCATTAAATGATAAAAGCGGTCCCCGCAACGACCAGGACTTCAAGATATCTGCTGCCTACAAGATTCCTATGGCAGGCGGGAACCTGCAGGTAGGTGCGAGCGGAGGATTATTTCGCCAATCGATTGACTATGGAAAACTCCGCGCCCGTGATCCGGACGATCCTTTGATTCAGACGGGTGTTATTTCCCAGATCAATCCTGACTTTGCAGTAGGGGCCCGGTATGAAAATGACGCATTCTATGCCGGCGTCTCACTTAACCACTTATTGAAGCCCAAGTACCAGTTGGGCTCAGAAACTGCTACAAATCCATTACCAAGAACATTATATTTCAATGCCGGTGTGAACATTGAGCTCGGCTACCTTCTCGACGTTCAGCCGATTGTACTGGTAAAATCGGATATCAGCACCATTTCAGCGGAAGGCGGCGCGACGATTACGTACAACAAGCGCTACTGGATCGGAGGAACATACAGGCAACAAGATACCTACTTCATCATCATGGGTGGTGTTTACCTGCTTCCTGACCAATCGCTGAGATTGTCGGGCGCCTATGATCTCGTACTGGGTGGCAATCGTACCAAGGCACCCTCTTCATTTGAGGTGCTTCTGTCATATGCCCTTCCTTCGCCTCAATTTGGAAAGAAAGCGATCATCAGAACACCACGCTTCCGATTCTGACAGGAAATTTGTTAAAAGGTTTTATCCTGAGGCTCAGCAAAAAATAGTAAAATATATAGATTTTACAACATTTACCTGGCTCTTTTCAGATCAGGCAAAAACAGTTGTGAGTCAGTTTGAGAAACTTTAATTTATATTTGTAAAATAGTGGCGTGCAATAACATTTATGATTTTCCTGCGTTAGAACGATGGTCGAGAAAGCCCGCTGTAAACGTGGAAAGCACGCCTTCAAATCCTTTGCAAAAGCCTGCATTGGATTTGGCTTATGTTTGTAATACCAGTATACTATAGATTATCAACTGACGTTTTTAGGCTAACATTTTATAATTCAAATTTTACAAACCACTATGGATGTGAACGTGTTCTATCGGGATGGGGTCAAAAGCCTGCTTTTGGTTGCCGCTCTAATGCTGATGCAGAGCTGCGGTTTTATCAAAAGCAAGTTTGGCAAGGGAGGAAAAGAAGAAAGCGGTATATCAAACGGAGAGATCACAGCTACCGCCCGCAAAGGATACAAGCAGACCACTCCTGCAGGAATGGTGGTAATTCCTTCCGGATCATTTGTGATGGGACAAGCCGATGAGGATATTGCATCTTCCATGAATAACATGAACCGGCGTGTAACAATCAGTTCATTCTTTATGGATGATACTGAAATTACAAATAATGAGTACCGCCAGTTTGTGAATGCTTTGATGGTTGACTCTGTTTCAGTGCTGGGCGAGGAAGAAATTATGTCCAAGTACTACCCGGATACCACTGTTTGGAAAAAAGATTTTGCATACTCCAATGGTGATCCTTTTGTGGAATATTACTATCAGCACCCGGGCTTTGATACTTATCCGGTGGTAGGTGTGAGCTGGACTGCGGCGGAGTACTTCTCAAAATGGCGTACCAATCTGCTACATGATTATCAAAACAAGGAAGGCCAGTTTAACTCAACCGGTTTCCGCTTGCCGACAGAGGCAGAATGGGAATGGGCAGCAAGAGGTGGTCGTGCCGTAGCGAAATACCCCTGGGGTAATCCATATACCATGAATGCAAAAGGTTGCTTCCTGGCTAACTTCAAACCGCAGCGCGGAAACTACGATGCTGATGGTTATCCATACACTGCCCCAGCCAATGCATACAACCCGAATGACTTTGGCTTGTACAATATGGCCGGAAACGTTGCGGAATGGACTTCCGATGCTTACACAGACAATGCGACTGCCATTGTATGGGATATGAACCCGGAGTACAACAACCCGGATGAACCCCGGAAGGTTATCAAAGGCGGCTCCTGGAAAGACATTGCATACTACCTGCAAACAGGTACAAGATCCTACGAATATGAGACTGAGCGCCGTGCATTTATCGGTTTCCGGTGTGTCATGGACAATGTAAATGACCGTGGCGGTGCCCGAGCCCGTCGTCGCTAAAAAATCTTACTTATCTGAAAGAAGCAGCGTTCACAACCCTGCTTCTTTTTTACAATCACGTTGAACCAACGATCATTTCTAACAACCTTTTATTTTTCACTGTAACCGATTTTAATTTGTATGGCTAAGAATAGCGGACCTAGTTTTTTTTGGGATAAACTGGTACCAACCATATACAGCGCTGGTGCTGCCGTTGTTATTTTGGGAGCTTTATTTAAAATTCAGCACTGGGATGGAGGAGGCCCGATGCTTACTGCAGGGCTAGGTACTGAGGTAATTATCTTTATTTTGTACGCACTACAAACTTTGACCCAATCATCAGACAGAGATCCGGACTGGACACGTGTTTACCCTGAATTGGCTGACGACTATAACGGACCTGCGATTAGCCGGATGTCTACAAGTGCAAGCGGCACAACTGCGAAGCTTGACAACATGCTGGACAATGCGAAGATCTCACCTGAAATCTTTGATAATCTGGGTAAAGGATTCAGAAACCTTTCTGATACTGTGAGCAAGATCAGCGATCTTACAGATGCCACTGTTGCTACCAACGATTATGCGCGTAATGTAAAATCCGCATCAACGGCCATCAACGATATGAATAAATCCTACGGTGTGGCGATCAACGCAATGTCTTCCATGGCGGATGCTACCAAGGATGCACAATCCTATCGCGAGCAGTTTCAGCAGATTACCAAGAATATGGGTGCACTTAATGCAGTGTACGAGCTTGAATTGCAGGATACAACCAAGCACTTGAAAGCAATGAATGCATTCTATGGCAATTTGACAGCTGCGATGGAAAACATGGCTGATGCTACCAAGGAGTCACAGGTGTTTAAAGGTGAGATGACCAAGCTTACTACCAACATTTCATCGCTGAACAACATCTACGGTAACATGCTTACCGCGATGAGAGGAAATGCCTGATTATCGGATTGAAACGATCGTCATTCCTGGGATTTTGCATGAACAGGCTTGACGATTGTTGTTTTTAAACTATTCATTCACAGAAAAACCGATTACAGAATAATATGGCAGGTGGAAAAGAAACACCCCGTCAAAAGATGATTGGCATGATGTATCTGGTACTTACCGCGATGCTTGCATTGCAGGTGAGTTCAGCCATTATTGAAAAATTCATTCTTCTGAATAATTCTTTGGAACTATCCTCCGGAGCAGCAAATAAGCTTAATCAGGAAATTGCACTCAAGATTAAGGCAGCTGTTGAAAAGTCCGGAAACCGTTCTGCTGATGTAGCTGTCATGAAGGACGCTGATCAGGTTCGCAAAGTTACCTCTGACATTACCAACGAACTGAATGCACTGAAACAGGAAATCATCACCAAAGCAGGTGGAGGATTGAATGAAGAAGGTGGTATCAAAAATCCGCAGGAAGAAACTAAAGTCGGCGAGATGATGATTGGCGTAGGCAAAAATGGAAAAGCTTACAAATTGCAGCAAACCTTGAACTCGTACGTAGCTGAACTAAACAGGGTATCTCCTAACAAATTCCAAATGCTTGCATTGGATGGAAAGGAAGATCCTGTGGCGAAAAGCAACAAAGAACAGCGTAACAAGGATTTTGCTGAGCTAAATTTTGAATCGACTCCCGTTGCTGCTGCACTTGCTGTACTAAGCCAGAAACAAACTGATATCCGCCGGATGGAAGGTGAAGTACTAACGTATCTGGCCAGCAAGGTAGGAGCCGCTGACATTAAGTTTGACCGCGTGCTTGCAATGGTAAGTGCTGATGCAAAAACTGTTGTTGCCGGTACTAAATTTAAAGGACAGATGTTTATCGCAGCATCGGCCTCGGGTATTACACCCCGCATGAGTCTGAACGGAGCGCCGGTCAAAGTTGAAAATGGTGTAGGTCTCATTGAATTTACGGCTCAGGGTGGCGGCTATAATGCAGAAGGTCTTGCGCGTCGTGAGTTGCAGGGACGGATTACAATTCCTACTCCGTCGGGCAGGGATACCACTTACACGATGAACCAGGAGTACTTTGTTGTGAAACCCTCGTATCAGATTGAAACAGGAACACTTCCTCCGTTATACCTGGGTTGTGCCAACAAGCTGAGCATTCAGAGCCCGGCACTCGGCCCGCTGTGGGCCCCTAACTTTACTACGGACGGCGGTGAGATTATTCCAAGTGGCCAGAAAGGTAAGTTTACCATTGTGCCTAATAAAGCTCAATTGAACATCAACGTGTTCAATGCAGGTAACCAGCTTGGAAGTGAGCCTTTCCGGGTAAACCGCGTTCCGAAACCATCGCTGGAAGTACGTGTAAATGGTGCCGTTTTCGACGAGCGCCGTGGTGCACCTGCTGCCGGAGCAAGAAGTATCCAGATTGTTGCAGTACCTGACGAAAGCTTTAAGAACTTCTCTCCCGAAGATGCGAAATTCAGGGTATCACAGGTGGAGATATCACTGGCGAGAGGTTCAAGAAGGATCAATGGTGTTACGCTGAATGGCGGAGGAGGATCTATCTCTTCCCTTGCACAGCAGGCACAGCCCGGCGACCGCTACGTAATTTCAATTCTGAAAGTTGAACGTCAGAACTTCAAAGGTGCTGTTAGCGACGTAGAAATGGGAAATCAGACCCGTTCCGTTACACTATACTAATTTCCTAAGCCGCTCGTTTGATAGACAATAGAACACTTGCATGATATGAGAAGACTGACCGGAAAAACGATTGCATGCTCACTCCTGACACTTTCCCTGGCATCCGGCACTGCCTTTGCTCAGGAAAAGGAAGACTCTACAGCCAACTTGTTTTCAGCCCGCCCAATCGGTGACGAGGATGTGATGATGAAGCGGACTTTGTGGAGAAGAGTAGACCTGAAAGAGAAGCAAAATATCTCGATGTTTTCCAAAAACAATGAGATAACACGATACCTGCTGGATGCTGCAAAAGCGGGATTAATCGATGCATATACGAATGATTCCTGCGCAACCAAGATCAGCGCAGGTGATATCCACAAACGTATCCTGATCCCGAATCAGACTGCCGGCTTGTCCGCAGATGAAATTGCGGCAGGGTTTGGTACACCTGCCAGCACAGATGAAGGCTGGGGAGCTGCCAAAAAGCCAGATGCTGCTAAGGCTGAACCTGCTGCGGCTGATGATGGATGGGGTGCCAAAAAACCAGCAAAAGAAGCCGTAGTAGAAGATGACGGTTGGGGTCCTCCTAAAAAGAAAGCAAAGAAAAGTACCAAGAACACGGAAGTTGCCAAGCAAGAGCCTGCAGTAGAAGAAAAGCCAAAGGTGGATTCTACTTTCTCGACTCAGGTGGCAGTAACCGAAGAGGAATACTTTCCTGACCAGCTTAGCATTATCGAGCTGAAAGAGGATTGGGTTTTTGATAAGAAAAGATCACGTCAGTATAACGACATCCAGACGATCACGATCGTGTTGCCGGCAGAGCAAACAGCGACAGGTTTGGAACTTCCGGTAGCATCTTTCCGCTACAAGGATGTGGAGCGGTTGTTTAGAAGTGATCCTAAAAAATACATCTGGTATAATACCCATAATACTGCGCAAAACAAGAACCTTGCGGATGCAATGGACTTGCGCTTGTTCTATGGTCGGATTACCAAGTATTCCAATGCAAATGACCGGGCCTTTCTTGACATTTACAATGGAGAAAAAGAAGCTTTGATCAAGTCGCTGAACTACGAGCAGGAGCTTATGGAGCTTGAACACGGCTTGTGGGAATACTAATCAGAATATAAGAGCATAAAAAAAGAGGTCGCCAAAACGACCTCTTTTTTTATGCATTGATACTACTTCTTCAAAGCTTTTAGATTCAGCTTTTTGCTGGATATAATATCTTTATCAGTAATGCCGAGTGCAGCAATTGTCTTCTCATAACTTTTAAGAACTTCTGCATTCATCCTGAGCAAGTTACCTGGCACAATCACTACCTTCACATCCTCGAACTTGCGTACAGGCGCAGTGTCCTGATCCTCGGACCAGTTGGTCTGAAGAAGCTGTATGAAGAAGTTAGTTCCATCCATTCCATTTACGAAGGTAAAATTGCTGACAGTAGAGCCATCATCAAACAGAACAACACCCGGCAAAGGCCAGTATACACCGCCTGATTTGATATAAACCAAAACTGCCGAAGCTTGTAACACGCTATCCTGCGCCGGGGTAATACCCGTAAGACCCGTTACATAGCCTCCTTCTTCATTTGTTGAATCTGCACCAGAAGAAATAACGATTGCACCGGAACCTGTATTCTCACCAGCTGGTCCCTGAGGACCGGCGGCTCCTGTATCACCTTTTGGCCCGGCTGGTCCCACATCACCCTCAGGCCCCTTGCAACTAACAGCAAAAACTACCAGGCTTACCCAGGCAAGAAGCAATAATTTTTTGAACATAACTGTAATGTTTAAATTGATTGGAAAAATAGGAATACAAGTAGCAAGTACGCACAAAAGCATTAAACTGATGAAAATGCCTGTCTTAGCGCTATAAATTATAGAAAAAAAGTCAGAATCCTTCTACTGGCACAGATTCGCCTGATCCGAAATCAGCAAAGACCAACCGGATTTAAGGAGCAGAAACAACAGGGATAGTTACTTTTGCGCCAGTTTAAAATCTAAGATGCAATTTTCGACCCCTAAATACCTGATTATCCTGGCCGGCCCTACTGCTGTGGGCAAGACAAGTTTGTCTGTTCAGCTTGCGAGGGAGCTTGGTACAGAGATCATATCCGCCGACTCACGCCAGATTTTCAGAGAACTTAATATCGGTACTGCAAAACCGGACGCAGTGGAACTGGCAGCTGTGCCGCACCATTTTATTAACTCCCACACTATTTCTGAATCTTACAGTGCCGGTGATTTCGAGCGGGATGTACTCAGGTTACTTGAGAAATTGTTTCTCAAATACGATTATGTAGTGCTTACAGGCGGATCTGGCTTCTACATCAAGGCTGTTTCGGAAGGTCTGGATGATCTCCCCTCCCCGCTCCCAAGGTTGCGGCAACAACTGACGGGCAGGCTGCATCACGAAGGTCTAAGTGTGCTGCAAAACGAAATCAGCCAATTTGATCCTGTTTTTGCAGCCTCAACAGAATTCCTGAATGCTCAGCGTGTGATTCGTGCATTGGAAGTATATCACACCACCGGCATGCCGATCAGCAGTTTTCAGCGACAGAAACAATCAGCACGTCCATTTCACCAGATTCAGATCGCGCTGGACAGAGACCGTGCCGAGCTTTACCGCAGAATTGATGACAGGATGGACACCATGCTCAAAGCCGGGCTTGTGCAGGAAGCGCGCGACCTCATCAGCTTCCGGTCACATCACGCGCTGCAAACAGTTGGGTACAAAGAAGTATATGGATACCTCGACGGTGAGTATGATGAGGCCGAGATGGAGAAGCTGTTAAAACAAAACTCACGCAGGTATGCAAAGCGGCAGCTGACGTGGTTCCGGCACCAGGGAAACTTCCATTGGTTTCATGCAGACAACCTTGACGGGGTACTCCGGTACATTCAGGATGAAATTAATAGCCATAAAAAAAAGTAACTACCGTCACGATAGTTACCTCCTGTATGCTGTCTAATGCTCTTCTACGCTTCTTCTTCCAGCTGGCGGTAAGCCAGTATTCCTCCCAGTACATTGCGTACGTTGGTATAACCTTGTGATTCCAGAAACTTAGCAGCTTTTCCGCTTCTCGCACCGGACCGGCAGTGAATGATGATTTCCTCATCTTTAAGGGGCGCAAGTTCGTCGAGATGATCCGGCAATTCACCCAGAGGGATCAGCTTGGCCCCCAGGTTATCCTCTTCATACTCATATTCTTCCCGGACGTCATAAAAGTGCAGGTCCTCACCCTTGTCAAGGCGTTCTTTGAGTTCTTCAACAGTAATGTCCATATCTCTGAATTTTATATTACTTGTAAATTAAAATCTGCTGTGACATAGTCCGCTTGCCTGAGCTTCCGCGAAAATAATAAAGCCCTGTCGGCAAATCCGGAATTGCGGCCGAGCGGTCATGCTTTTCAGGGGTAATAGTATGCATATGTTTACCATCTGCACCATAAACATCAATGCGGGAAAAATCATTTTTATCCCAATGAATACTTCCCTTTGCAGGATTGGGATAAAAGACACTTTCTACTGAAGGCTCCACGCCGGTCACAAGACCATCTGCCTGAGACCCCAGATACGGGTGAACCATAATGCTTCCCTTAAACCGGTCTTCCTTCACCCACTCGGTGCCGAGATTGTAAAAAATATGACCAGCTCCCAGCTGCGAATTACGGTCAAATCCCACAATCACGGGATCATCATTGAACTGCATCCAGCCTATATAAAACGTGTCTTTCACCGCCACCGGCACTGCAAAGGAATAGTCAACAAAACCATTCCGCTCGGCGGAGTAGCGGACGGCTACGGATCGCTGGGTGATCACCTGGTCGGGCTTTCCGTTTTTGTTGCTCAGCAGCTGTACCACAAATCCCTGCCCCGCAATGTTCTTGTTAAAGGAAACCATCGACATCCGTACGCCGCCCAATGTATCAGGCTTTGTCAGAACAAACCTTACTGCCGCCCTGGCCAGTTTCTGGTTTACCTGCATACCATACTCGGCGGTACCGTCATCATAGGCATAATAGTCGCTCAGGTTCGTGACCGATGTGATCGTGTCATTGTATTTGAGGTTCACACCGGGGATCGTGTCCGTAGTAGTAATGTAAAAACGGTTGATCAGCCGAATGCTGTCACGGGTACTTGCCGGCACAATGCCAGCAGCCAGCTTAATGCCCAGTGACTTCGATTTCAGCGATTCAATGTATAATGATCGCTGCACATTCCGGGCAAGTTCTTTGCCGCTTCTGGCATCGGAAATGGTTACGGTACCTGTCAGTACATTGAAGTTGTTGAAATTATTGGCAATATCCGTCGTCATCGAGTCCGCTATGACGGCAGCCGGACCGTACAGGTACTGTCGCAAAGGCATGGCGGTAAACCGTTTCAAAAAAGGTGTAACCTGCCTGCGCATAGCCACATCGAAAATATAGGGCTGCCGGGAGCTGCGTTTGGTATTAAGATAAACATAGTCCAGGTGCCAGGTATCGTACGGACCCGAACTCCGGCCGTAAGTCCGGAAGCGGAACTGAAATGCGCCGTGATAGAAAGCCGCATCGCTTACACCGACAAATTGCTGGTGAAAACCAGCCGGAACATTATATCCGATCTTTTTCCAGGCTACTACCCATTCATTGCTGCTGTTCAGGAATTCCAGCTGCATAAAATCACTTGAATCCGGCAACTCACCCAGACCTTTCGCCGACCAGTAAAAACTGATATACAAAGAATCCGCCCGTGTACGGTTAGCAAGGTTAATAGGTTGTGAGGTGAGCGTATCGGTAAAGCCCTGGGTTAATGGATTAACAATATTATACGGCAGGCCGCCGGCATTTAAACCGTCGAAGGTTGCGACATTTACAGACGGGTGATCGGTTGTGAGTGAATTGTTGATGTAAACCCCGCTGCCTGCAACCCAGCGGGCTGTGGCAGGCCGGGTATCTTTAGTGGAAGAAAAATCATCAAAAAACGGGAGCGCCAGCGAAGCCGCTGTGCGCATATTTTCATCAGGCTGGCTTTGCTGCTCCGGATCGCTGCCCAGCGGCACCAGGCTGAGCTGCCCGAAAGTAATGTGGCCTGTCATTACAAAGAGCAGGCACGCAAGTGCGGCAAACTTTTGTTTTACAAAAAAATTATTGTGGAATATCTTCATTCTCAGCAGGTTCACCTGTGTGCGGGGTTATCCAAAGATCAATTACATCGCCAATCCTGACATTACTGCCTGCATCGGGGTTTTGCCGTACGACGGAGCCGGGTGCCTGATCTTCCTGGGCTGCTACTTCCATTTGCTGCCCTACTTTCAGGCCGGCACCAATAATGGCGATTTTGGCTTCATCCAGCGGCATTCCGATGACAGAGGGAGCCGCAAACTGCGCAGTACCCAAACCTTCACCCAGTTCAAGGTCTATCTTTGATCCTTTCGCAATCGGCTGTCCCGGTAGTATTTCCTTGCCATTATACATCTGACGAAGTACCGCATTTTGTGCCATATCAGGCACATAGGAGATATTTCCCTCCGCCAGACCCACACTTTTCAGCAGCATTTGCGCACTCCGGTGTGTCATATCGGTCAGTTTAGGCATTTTGATGAGCGGCGCAGTACGGGAAACCACCGTCACGTATATTTTCCGGCCCTCTTTCACCTTCGCACCCGGAAGCGGGTATTGTGAAATAATGGTTAGCGGAGGCACATTGGCGACAAAAGTACAATCCACTTCATAGTTCAGGTCTTTGGTGTCCAGAAAATCTTCCAGCGCCTCTACATTCATCTTTTTCAGGTCAGGAACTGTAATCGCCTCCCCGTGATTGGTTGTAAATGGGAGGTAAACAAAGAAAAATCCTAAAAAAAGAACCAGCAGGAGTGAAACGATAATGCCAATATGGATAAGAAGGTCCGTTCTGGATTGCGTACTTATTTTCGCCATGAATGAACTTGGTGCAATGATGATGTTCGGGTAAAAATAAAAGTTATATTCCAAGAAGCCAATATACTACACCCCTGCCTGCCCCAGAATTCTCCGGATGTATTTACCCAGAATATCAAATTCGAGGTTTACCGAATGACCGGACTGCAATGCGTGAAAGTTGGTAAAGGAATAAGTATAAGGAATTATAGCCACCCGGAATGAATTTTCAGCCGAGTTAAAAACGGTGAGACTTACTCCGTTTATACAGATCGAACCTTTTTCGACCGTAATATTGCCGGTACCTGCATCATACTCAAAATCAAAAAGCCAGCTTCCATCCCGCTCCTCCCGGCGAATACAGGTTGCAGTCTGATCCACATGCCCCTGCACAATGTGTCCGTCAAAGCGGCCGTTTGCAGGCATGCAACGTTCCAGATTTACTTTGTCGCCCTGTGCCAATTGACCGAGATTGGTTTTCAGCAGGGTTTCCTCAATGGCCGTCACCTGGTAGGTATCATGCTCCACGGCTACCACTGTGAGGCAAACTCCATTGTGGCTGACACTCTGGTCGATCTTGAATTCCTTTGCAATGTCAGACTTAAACGTGAAGGTCTTGTTGGTGCCTTCGGAGGTGATGCCCAGGATTTCACCCGTAGCTTCGACAATTCCCGTAAACATGGTGTAAATATCTGTTTTTGTACCAAAGGTACGTGTTCTCACTGCGGATAGTAACAATTTGTAAACGCATATCATCACTATTCTCACGCATAACTTTTCAAATCCATATACTTTACGAACTTTGCAGCCAACCAGAGGCTGGTACATTTCCGGTCCTATCTACCCATTTGCTGAATGAAAAAAGTCCTGTTCATTGATCGCGACGGAACGATCATTGTTGAACCTCCTACCGATTTCCAGGTTGACTCGCTGGAAAAGCTTGAATTTCTTCCGAAAGCCATCTCTGCATTACGGAAGATTGCAGAAGAAACCGACTATGAGCTGGTGATGGTTACCAACCAGGACGGGCTGGGTACCGGCTCTTTCCTGGAAGATACTTTCTGGCCCGCTCATGAAAAGATGCTGAAAACGCTGGAAGGTGAGAATGTCCGGTTTAAAGCAATTTACATCGACAGGAGTTTTCCCGAAGATAACCTTCCAACCCGCAAGCCCGGAGTAGGAATGCTTTCAGACTATTTTTCCGACCAATATGACCTGGCCGGCAGCTATGTGATCGGCGACCGTATGACCGATGTGCAGCTGGCTGTCAACCTGGGCGCAAAGGCTGTATTGTTTAGGGAACAACTCACGGAGAATGATATTTCGCAGGAATTATCATCGGCCGTAAGCCTGATAAGCACAGACTGGGACCAGATTTATGAATTTCTGAAAATGCCTGCGCGCAAAGCTTCTGTTGTGCGCAATACCAAAGAAACGCAGATCAGCGTGGCGCTGAACCTGGATGGCACTGGTCACTCGGACATCCATACCGGGTTGGGCTTTTTTGACCATATGCTCGATCAGCTCGCGCGGCATTCCGGCGCCGACCTGAGCATTCAGGTAGCAGGCGATCTGCATATAGACGAACACCATACCATTGAAGATACAGCCCTGGCCCTCGGCGAAGCTTACCGGCAGGCATTGGGCGACAAGCGGGGAATCAGCCGCTACGGATTTCTGCTACCGATGGACGAAGCCCTGGCCCAGGTTGCCATTGATTTTTCAGGCAGGCCGTGGCTGATCTGGGAAGCTGAGTTCAGGAGGGAAAAAATTGGTGAAATGCCGACAGAGATGTTTTACCACTTTTTCAAGTCCTTCTCCGACACTTCATTATCCAACCTGAACATCAAAGTAGAAGGCCAGAATGAGCATCACAAGATCGAGTCGATCTTCAAGGCATTTGCCAAGGCTATTAAAATGGCGGTAAAAAGAGATGTTAAAGCATTGGATTTCATGCCATCTACAAAAGGTGTGCTGTAATTTTTTGCATGCCGGGCGTCGACCAAGCCATATTTTGCATATTTTTGTTTAAGTCAAATTAAAAACTAGCATCAGAGATTATTATGCAAATGACCATTATTATGATCATTTTTTATGTGCTTCTCCTGGGGTCTGCCTTCGTAGTAGGCCGCTGGCTGGAAAATCATGAAAAAGGATGGAAGTCTAAATAAGGGTTGTTTTTAACAGCCTTTTTTTATGTCCGGGAACCTACGGGTTCCTTCGAATTCGCTTTAAGCCGCAATAAAACCTGGCGTGCCGAACGTTTAAGGCAGGTACCATGTTCCGAAAAGGTCTTAATAACTTTTAAAGTGTTCAGAAAACTTTGTCTTATACTGCTTACGACCTTTCTCATCTGTAAGGCCACAGATGTGATCAGTCTTTTCCAATTCAGGGAAAAGGCTTCTGTGGTCTGTGAAAGCGGTACATGCGACAATGAAGAATCTGCAGAAGCTGAAAAAATGGGCGACGACCAGATGATCACTTCTGTATCTGTGCACTTCGGCAGGTCATGCCTCACCATCCTGCTGAGAAATACCTTCTCACACCCGGTAACGTTTCACAGCGAGATTTACCGGAACCTCTACTCCCCCCCGCCCGAACGGGCCTGATTCCAGTTTGTAAGTAATTTTTTTTCCAGGAATGGTATGTCACGACCCGCTATGGGCTTACGTCGTTATATGCCACTCTCTTATTACTATTTATCATAACTTATCTGAAATCATGATCCGCTCGTATAACGAACTTTTTGAGAATAATAAAAAATGGGTTGACAGTGTAAATCAGGAAGACCCCGAATTTTTTAACAAACTGGCTGCCGGCCAAAGTCCTGAATACCTCTGGATCGGCTGCTCCGACAGCCGGGTACCTGCCAACGAAATTACCGGCACCATGCCGGGCGACATCTTTGTTCACCGCAATATTGCCAATATGGTCATACACACGGACATGAGCATGCTCAGCGTGCTCGACTACTCCGTGAATGTACTGGGTGTGAAACACATAATCGTTTGCGGGCATTATGGCTGCGGAGGCGTGCTTACAGCCATGAGCAACAAGCAGGTAGGACTGATTGACAACTGGCTCCGCCACATCAAAGACGTATACCGTCTTTACCAAAACGAACTGAATGCCATTGCGGACCCGCATGAGCGCGCCAACCGGTTTGTGGAGCTCAATGTGAAGGAGCAGGTGCGGGATCTTGCAAAAACCTCGATTGTACAGAATGCGTGGTCTAACGGAAAGGAAGTGCACGTGCATGGACTGGTGTACGACGTCAAAAATGGCAGGCTTGTCGACCTGAATGTGTCGATCGACGACATGAGCGAGGTGGAAGACGTGTATCGTCTGCAGGCACCGGAACTGGTGTAAAACCTGAATGTATAGCCGGTAATTGGTCCATCCCAGATTCTCATCCGAACCTCATTTATGTCAGTCGATAAAAACAAATTGTTTTCAAACCTGAAATACGACTTGCCGTCCGGCCTGGTCGTATACCTGGTGGCATTGCCGCTATGCCTCGGTATAGCACTTGCCTCAACCGGAAGGTCGGACCTGCTTTTTTCCGGCATCATCGCCGGCATTGTCGGCGGGATCGTGGTTGGAGCACTCAGCGGCTCGGCCCTGGGTGTGGCCGGGCCTGCTGCCGGACTGGTAGTCATCGTGCTCAATGCACTGGATACTCTGGGCAGCTTTGAGG
This sequence comes from Dyadobacter sandarakinus, assembly GCF_016894445.1. NCBI lineage: Bacteria > Pseudomonadati > Bacteroidota > Cytophagia > Cytophagales > Spirosomataceae > Dyadobacter > Dyadobacter sandarakinus. The sequence goes on along the minus strand of NZ_CP056775.1, from coordinate 5,584,927 downwards.
CTTTCCTGCTAGCGGTTGTTATGGCAGGAATCCTGCAGGTACTGGCGGGCCTGCTCAAAGCCGGGGTCATCGGGTACTATTTTCCTTCAGCTGTGATTAAAGGAATGCTCGCTGCCATCGGCATTACGTTGATCCTCAAAGAAATACCACATGCATTCGGGTACGATGCCGACTTTATGGGCGACGAGGCATTTAATCAGAAAGATGGGCAAAATACCATTACCGAGCTTTACAATGCCGTAAGATACAGCAGCACCGGCGCTATCATCATTTCGGCGATTTCGCTGGTACTGCTCATTCTTTTTGATAAACCATTTATGAAAAGAATGCAGCTGTTCAGGTTCATTCCCGGCGCCTTGTTTGTGGTGCTGCTCGGTGTGCTGCTCAACCTGTTTTTCGGTGCGTTTATGCCTGAATGGACACTGAAAAACGACCACCTCGTACAGTTGCCCGTTGCGGGTAGTGTGAACGAGTTTTTCGGTTTCTTCAAGTCGCCGGATTTCTCTGCCATCACCAATACCAACGTGTACACGGTTGCGGTAACACTGGCCATCGTAGCCAGCCTGGAAACTCTGCTCTCCGTGGAAGCGACCGATAAGCTGGATCCATTTAAAAGAAGCACTCCCACCAACCGGGAACTGGTTGCGCAGGGAATCGGAAATATTACGTCGGGCTTGCTGGGAGGTTTGCCGGTTACGCAGGTAATCGTCCGGAGCTCGGCCAATATTGACTCCGGCGGACGAACAAGGATGAGTACGATATTTCATGGTACCATACTGCTGCTTTCGGCGATGTTTATTCCATGGTACCTCAACTTCATCCCGCTGGCGTCACTCGCGGCGATCTTGTTGATGGTAGGATACAAGCTGTCCAAAGTGTCTCTGTACACCGGAATGTACAAGCTTGGTAAAGAGCAATTTATACCATTCATTATTACCATTGTCGCGATCCTCAGCACAGATCTGCTCAAAGGGATAGGGATCGGAATGGTGGTGGCTATTTATTTTATCCTGAGCAAAAACTCACGGCACTCCTACCATTATGTAAAAGAGACGCACCGGGATGGCGATGTGATCAGGCTGATTTTATCAGAAGAAGTTACATTTCTGAACAAAGGCAGCATCAGTGCAACGCTGGATAACCTGCCCGATGGATGTACCGTGATCATCGATGGCAGCAGGTCCATTGACATCGACTACGATGTGCTTGAAATCATCCAGGAATTCAGACGACATGCTGCCCCGCTCCGGAATATTGCTGTTGAAACACGGGGCATTGGCGAAACGGAGGCCGTAGCAATGCATTAGAATAGTTTTTCCATTTGAGTATAAATAATAAATCCCACGTTTGAATCAGACGTGGGATTATCATTTTCTAATCAATGCAGCCGGTCAGCGATCAGTTTTTCTGTTTCAACCTTTGCAGGAGCATATCGTTGAAAGTTCGCTCGGCTTTATATAGCTCAATGACCTGGGCTGCGGTAATTACTTTGAGAAATTTGTTTTGGTATTCTTTTTCAAGATCCAGCTCCTCCTGCCGCAATGCCTGCACTTCTTTCAGGTTGCCTAGTACCTGATCATCCGTCTTGCCATCAGCCTTGCGGTCACTCATAATCTTGCGCTGCTCCCGGTGAATTTCACGTCTCTTCTGGGCATATTCGTTATACACCGGCCAAAAACCCGCGGATTGCTCCTGCGTCAGATTCAGGCGGTTGGTAATAATAGCCACCTTGGCATCCTGAATTCTCTTGATCTCTTCCTCGGAGCGCCGCTGTGCAAAAGTACAGGTAACTGAAAGCAGGAGTGCGACGATCAACAGTACTGCAGTCCGGTGCCGGTAAATGGTATTCGATTTCATTTCGGTTAAATGTTAGGGTCAGATGGTCTCTGATAATGGGATTGTTTCCTGTAATTGCTGGCGAAGCACTTCGTCGTCCAGGTCATCCAGGTAATAAAGCATGGTTGAGTCCGTATCAAATGCTTTCTGTACTACTTTATGCTCACTCAGATCATAGTAGCTGATGTTCTGATCTTCCAGATAGTCCACAATTGATGCATCGCTGATGCCGCTCAGGGGCTCCTGCCCCAGCGAACCCTGGCGCTCCGGTACCGTTACCCAAATCAGCACAAGGATCAATGCCATGGCTGATACAAGCCCCAATGACCGCTGCCACGACCAGCCCATAACGGGTTTACGGGCAGGCTCCGCGGGAATTCTTGATTGAATGAGCTGAGGCAGGGATTCAAAATATCCCTCAGGAACCGAAAACGGCACCTCTTTTTTCAGATCATCCAACCTTATACGTTTCTTATCCATTGATATGTGTATCCTTAACTTTCAGGTATTTGACTTTGCTGCGTACAAATAGTTTAATCCGTTTCATTTAAAAAGTCCTCTATTTTTTTGGTCGCCCAGTGGTAGGAAGCTTTGAGCGCACCCACAGAAGTCCCGGTAATTTCGGATATTTCCTCATACGGCAGTTCTTCAAAATATTTGAGGTTAAAAACAAGCCGCTGTTTTTCGGGAAGTTTGAGCAGGGCTTTCTGTAATTTGAGCTGTACGGTATCTCCGCTCAGTACCGGGTCAGCTTCCAGCTTTTCGCTCAGGTCATTTTCAACATCAAAAATCGGCACAAAAAAACGCTTCCGCTTTTTGTTGAGAAAGTTGATGGCCTCATTGCTCGCGATCCTGTACAGCCAGGTATAAAGCTTGGAATCTCCCCTAAAATTGTCGAGCGCGGTCCAGGCTTTAATGAATACGTCCTGGGTAATATCATTGGCATCATCATGGTCAACCACCATCTTCCTCACCAGCCAATACACCTTCTGCTGATACTTACGCACCAGCTGATTGAAAGCGTTCCTGCGCGTTTCGGGATTCTCAAAAAGGGATAGTAACTCTTCGTCGGACATTTAAAACAAGAAACCTGATAACGGATTTCAGGCGACGGCTGGTAGCGCCGCAGCTTCCTAATCCGGAATCAACGCAAACCAATAATAATTCATTTTCCAGTCCACGCCAAATAAATTAAGTCCTGCACGGTGCAAAAAACGCTTGCTCGTGCAGGACTCAGGTATTTCTTTTTTCTGCTATCCTGGCAATCAGGACTTGCGGGCAATGGCGCGTTTGGCTGCTTCAACAATATGTTTGGCAGTAAGTCCGTACTTTTCCATCAGCTGGGCCGGGGTACCGCTTTCGCCGAAACTATCGTTAACGGCTACATACTCCTGAGGTGCCAGCTGGCTTTTCACCAGTGCCTGTGCAACGCTGTCGCCTAGTCCGCCAATGCGGTTGTGCTCCTCGGCAGTAACTACGCAGCCTGTTTTGGTAACCGACTTCAGAACTGCCTCTTCATCAAATGGCTTGATCGTGTGGATATTAATGATTTCTGCATCAATGCCTTCCGCTTCAAGTTGCTCTCCGGCCTGGATAGCTTCCCAAACCATGTGGCCTGTTGCGATGATCGTTACATCCGCACCTTCGTTTACCATCCATGCTTTACCAATTTCGAACTTCTGGTCAGCGGGGGTAAAAATAGGAATTACCGGCCGTCCGAAGCGCAGGTAAACCGGGCCGTCATAATCTGCAATCGCGATGGTAGCAGCTTTGGTCTGGTTGTAGTCACAAGGGTTGATCACGGTCATACCCGGCAGCATTTTCATCATGCCCAGGTCTTCCAGAATCTGGTGGGTAGCACCATCCTCACCCAGCGTAAGGCCGGCGTGGGAAGCGCATATTTTTACATTTTTATTCGAGTATGCAACGCTCTGGCGGATCTGGTCATATACACGGCCGGTTGCAAAGTTCGCAAATGTACTTGCAAACGGAATTTTACCGCCGATCGTCAGACCAGCCGAAACGCCGATCATGTTTGCTTCCGAAATACCGCACTGAATGAAGCGATCAGGATTTTCCTTGATAAATGCTTCCAGTTTGAGCGAGCCCACGAGGTCGGCACAAAGTGCCACCACATCAGGGTTTTTCTGACCGAGCTCGTGCATGCCGGCACCAAAGCCTGAGCGGGTATCTTTCTTTTCGGTGAAAGTGTATTTTTTCATTGTAGGATGTTCAATATTTTGATAAAACCGTGAGCCTTGGGCCGCTTAATAGTCACCCAGTGATTCTTCCAGCTGACCCAGCGCGGCAGCAAGCTGCTCATCATTAGGTGCTACGCCGTGCCACTTATGGCTTCCCATCATGAAGTCCACGCCAAAGCCCATGCCGGTATGCAGCAGGATAAGAATAGGACGACCGTGACCAAGGCGGCTTTGTGCCTCGTAAAGGCCTTTCAGTACCGCGGCCATATCATTGCCCTCTTCAATGGAAATCACTTCCCACCCGAATGCCTCATACTTGGCACCCAAATCACGGTTGTTCATTACTTTAACGGTCGGTCCGTCGATCTGCTGGCCGTTCAGGTCAATGATCGCAACCAGGTTGTCGATCTGGTGATGCGGTGCAAAACCGGCTGCTTCCCAAACCTGTCCCTCCTGCTGCTCGCCGTCGCCCATCAGTACAAAGATGTGTCCTTTGTCGTTGTTGAGCTTTTTGGCGGTGGCTGCACCCAGTGCTACCGAAAGTCCCTGACCCAGTGAGCCCGATGCGATACGGATACCTTCAAGATGCTCATGCGTGGTAGGGTGTCCCTGCAGCCTCGAATCAAGCTTGCGGAAAGTAGCCAGTTCAGAAACCGGGAAGTACCCGCGCCGTGCAAGCGTACTGTACCAAACCGGCGAAATGTGACCGTTGGAGAGGAAAAAAATATCCTCATCCTTTCCGTTCATATCAAATACAGGCTTACCGTCCTGCTCTTTCAGTTTCAGACGTTCGAAATAGAGTGCTACGAATAACTCGGTACAGCCCAGCGAACCACCAGGGTGCCCTGACTGGCAGCCATGCACCATCCGGACGATGTCCCGGCGAACCTGGGATGCAATTTTCTCTAATTGTTCAATTTCCATTTGTTTCTGTTTTCTATTGGATATGCTAAACAGGCGATGCGCCAACCAACCTGTGAATCTGCAAATAAACAGCCCGTCAACATGACTGTTTATTATTCACTTTTACTTACAATTTGATCGGTGTGATGCTCGGTATCTACTTTCTGGATGATCTCCTCGATCATGCCTTCCCCGCTGATCACAAATGTAGTGCGTATGATGCCCATATATTTATGGCCAAACGTCGTTTTTTCAGTCCATACACCATATGCTTCCACGATCTGGTGATCGGTATCAATCAGCAGCGGAAATGGCAGGTTATACTTTTTCCTGAACTTGATGTGCGACTTATGATCGTCCGCACTCACACCCAGCACTTTGTATCCTTTGCTGAGCAGCAGGTCATAATTGTCTCTCAGGTTACATGCCTGGGCAGTACAGCCCGGGGTATCGTCTTTGGGATAAAAGTACAAAATCACTTTTTCTCCTTTGAACGCGGAAAGTTTTACCTCATTCCCATCCTGATCGGTGGTTGTAAAATCGGGTGCTATATCACCAACATTGAGACTCATGCTATTTTCTTTTACGTTTCACATTGCTTTTTTTAACAACAACAGGATCCGTCAGTTCTGTTCGCAAGATAGTACTATTTCCCGCCCTGTCGGTCACTTCCAGTACCAGCTCACCTTCAAACGGACGGGCCTCATCCAGCTTTTCCGACCATATTAAGCCTTTCTTGAAATCATAATTCAGCAATACCCACTCACCATTTACCAATGCTTTGAAATGATCAATGCCGGACATGGCATCGCTGATGAAGCCGCGGATGTACCTGGTACTGTGCTCAGTCAGCCTGACTTTGGGCGCGACTGTATCAGCCTGTACAACAAACGTGCCCAGTTCGCGCGTCTCAAAGCGGATCACGTCCTCGTCCCATTGTCCGCCCACAAACCGGTAGTACCCGTCGAGGTACCGGTATACAAATGCATGGTCCTTATTATCAGGAATTTTTTCGGGCTGGTAAGTAACGGTGATGAAATCCTTTAATGCCGTACCGCGGTTGTTGATAGTGATGGCATTGAATGTTTGCTGTCCTGCAAGGAACAAAGTATCAAACAAACTCTCATTGCCGAAATCAGCCGACCATTTTTCGGCCTTGTACGTAACCGGTACGCCGGGTAAAACCTGGCTTCGCAGGTAAGTCCGGATGGTAGTATTTCCCACACGCACGGAGTCCGGGATATATTCGCGAAGGTCGGTCAGGAACACCGCCGACTCATTTCCGAAGTAGTCAGGTTTTTGCTTTACTTCTTTTCCGCCCGTGTAGAAGGTCGCTACCGGCAGGGAGCTGCGGTAATATCTGGCTTTCACCACCAGATTATTTTCCCGCACTTCCGACTGCACATATTCAGGATTAACCTCGGTGTCAAAAACCGGCAGCTCTGCTCCTTTTTTCTCTCCCTTCACCCAGAATTTCAGCTCAGAAGCATTTTCGTATGAATCCGAAATACGGATACGCACTTCGTGGACAAGCGTATCCGTGATATTGAGCTTGCCTTTGTAAAGGTCTGTTTTATATAAATTAAAGTTATTACCGTCAGGAACGTAGCACTTCAGATACCGCTGTCCGGTCCTTTGCTCGGTTTCGTAGTCGATCAGGTTATTGTAGTCGCGCGTGGCCGCATTGGGGAAGATCTCCATACTGTAAGAAAACAGCTCGTTTCCATCCATCCTGATTTCAATGCATTGCAGCCCGTACCGGAAGCCCGTGCCGGTCATTTGGTCATGAGCGACCAGATCGAGGCCGGTTATGCCAGTGGCAGTAATGGTATCGGCCAGGCGGTAAGCATCTTCTTTCACTTTAATCGCCGGATATACCACGCGGTCAAACTGCCCGTTCACACGCCCATTGATGTCCAGCGGCCGTATTGCCAGGTTCACAAACTTCGGCGGCGTCACGTCGGTAATTTCTTTGAAACCGAAATACAATGGATTCAGAAAGTTGTCTTTGGAATCACGTACTTCAAAATGCAGGTGCGGCCCGGCCGAACCGCCGGTGTTACCCGACAATGCAATCACCTCCCCTTTCCTGTATGCAAACTTTCCCGCATCCGGCAAAAGCTCGATTTCGGAAGTATGCTTTTTATATTGCTCCTGCCGCACGTAATCACCCAGTGGTCCGCTGAATTTCAGCAAATGCCCGTACACGGTGGTTTGCCCATTGGGGTGCCGCAGGTAAATCACATTTCCATAACCCGAGCGCTGCACGGCTACTTTGTACACGTAACCTTCGGCGGCGGCATACACAGGCAGGCCTTCACGCTGCTGGGTACGGATATCCAAACCGGCATGAAAATGATTGGAACGCAAATCCCCCAGTCCGCCCGCCAGCGAGTTGGGCAGTCCCGGCCGGATCGGAAACTGGTAATAACCCTTGGGATAGGTCTGTGTCTGGGCAAAAAGTCGGCTGCCGGTCAGGAAAAGAAGGATCAGAAGAACGAAGCGAATGCGGGTCCAGCGCTGTTGACTCATGTAAAACAAAAACAATGATAAAATGGCGACTGCCGGGAAAGAGGATTATTTAACGTGAAATTCAAGCATTTTTTTGCCCTCGATAAATGCGGTGAGGTGATCGCCCGGCTGCACCGGAGCCACACCTTTGGGCGTACCTGTAAAAATCAGGTCACCGGTTTTCAGGGTAAAGTACCGGGAAACGAAAGCGATCAGGTAGTTGATCCTGTAAAGCATCATGGAAGCATTGCCGCTCTGCCGGGTTTCACCATTTACATCCAGGCTGAAACTAATGTTCTGGATATCGTCATAATCAGTTACCGGTACAAAGCCCGATACGGGCGCCGAACCGTTGAATCCCTTGGCTAGCTCCCAGGGAAGGCCTTTTCCTTTGAGCTCTGATTGCAGGTCGCGGGCGGTAAAGTCGATACCAATGCCGATTTCACTGTAATATTTATGCGCAAACTTTTCTTCAATGTTCTTCCCTACCTTATTGATCCTGACGACAAGCTCTACTTCGTGGTGCACATCCTTAGAAAAGTCGGGATAGTAAAATGCATCGCCCAGAGGCAGCAGCGCGGTATCAGGCTTCATGAAAATGACCGGCGCATCAGGTTTTGCATTGTTCAGCTCGGCGATATGATCCGCGTAATTGCGGCCTACACAAATAATTTTCATCTGTAAAAACGTGTAATGGAGAAATGCTGAGGCCGGCATTCTGATGTTTACCAACCCCATGACAGCCAGCACAAAGCTACTGACAATGCCAGTGAGACGCATAATTCAGCTGCCGGTTTTTACTATTTTTATTGGAATGCGCGTTATTTGTCAGGAGATAAGTTGAACAGGATTTTTCCAGTATCATAGTTTGTGCGCATGAAGAAGCAGATTTTACCCCGCCATTTTGCCGTTTTATTCCTTCTCACCTGCTCCCTGCTCATGATCTCCTGTGACACACTCCGCAAAACACCTGACAGCCGGCCAACAACCGCCCGCAGGCGTCCGAGTACGACCACCCGCCGCCCGCCTGCCAGGCCACCTGCCCGGAAACCGGCTGTTGCCTCCCGGCCTGCGTATACACGTCCTGGTACCACCCCGGCCAGAAATATTCCGAAAGTGGTGGAAGTTGCGCGCACGTACGCCGGCACGCCGTACCGCTCCGGCGGAAACGACAAGGACGGGATCGACTGCTCAGGCCTGATCTGTTCCGTTTACTCCGAGATCGGCGTCAAAGTACCCCGCATCTCATGGCAGCAATCGGAATACGGACAGGAAATCAATCGCATTGAGGATCTCCGGGCCGGCGACTGGGTTTTCTTTGTACCGGAGGCGGGTAAGGAAGGGTATGTTAACCATGCAGGCATTGTCACAGACGTGGTCAGCAGGCAGGAAATCATGTTTATCCATGCTTCCACCTCCAAAGGGGTGCGGGAGGACAACCTTTTTTCCAGTTATTTCAAAGGCCGGTTTGTTAAGGCCATGCGCCCTTTTTAATTTTATATAAAATAAAAAAAAGCGTCCCGGTCAGCTGACCGGGACGCTTTTTGCTGATGCTCCTGATTATTTCTTCTTTTTCGATTTTGCTTTCGAAGCCGTAGCGGTTACCGGAACTTTGGAAAGATCCAGTATTCGTATGTTCCTGAATTTCAATGGTGAGCCGTGTCCCAGAAAACCCAGGTACCCGCTGGTACGGCTAAGGCCCGGATGCTCTTTATGATCTGCCGTGCCATTTTTGCTGGCTTCGGCCAGGTCGCCGTCGAGGATCACGGTACCATTGAGCGTAACCCTGATTTTGGAACCCTGCACGCGTACTTCCTCATAGTTCCACTCGCCCATGGGCTTTAAGAACCCCCTTTTGGCCGGGATGATGCCGTAAGCCGAACCGTGATACTGGTAAGGCTGCAAATCCTTGTAAATGTCCGCATCATTGTCCAGAATCTGGATCTCTGCGCCGCCTACGTAAGCCGCGTCACCCTCCATGGGCGTGCGGATGCCCAATCCATTGTTTGCACCGGGCGTGAGCTGGAATTCGAAGCGGTACTCGAAGTCACTGTACTCGTCTTTAGTGTACAGGTTGCCCTTGCCGCCTTTTTTAGGATCGACGGTGAGTACACCATTGTCAATAAAGTAATCGGTTTTGTTACCAACCCATTCAAACATGTTGGTACCATCGAAAAGGACTTTATAACCCTCCTTTTTCTCGGTATCAGACAATGTGAAAAGATTGGGTCGCTCAATTTCACGAACATAGATATCGCGGTAGTTGATCACGTTGCCGTGCGCCTGCAGTTCGAGTTGTTCCATTGCAAAAATGGGCAGCTTGCGGTCCCAGTAATTTTCCAGCACCACATTATCTACAACATTCTCTCCATTCAGGTCCACCGACACCCGGTCCCCGATCATGGTGATATGGAAAGTATTCCAGTCGCCTATCGCATTATCAGCCAGCTTGCTCGGTTTGCTCGGGTTTGTCTGGTTGTTATATAAACCGCCGGACCCTACCTGCGCTCCCACATCCACCCGCGAAGTATCCCAGATTTGTACCTGGGGAGTACCGCGAAGGTAAATGCCCGCGTCCCCATCCTTCTGGATTTTCCAGTCGACGTACATTTCAAAGTCGCCATATTGCTTTACAGTACAAAGGTTGTCACCATGTCCTGAAAATACGAGCTCACCATCTTTGGCCAGCCAGCCTTTCTGTGCCAGCTCGTCGGCTTTCTTCTGCCGCGCTGCGAGCGTATCCGCACTCATTTTGCTGCGCGCGATTGGATTTTCTACCAGCCCCTTCCAGCCGGAAAGGTCTTTTCCATTGAAGAGATTGACAAAACCTTCCCCTGCCGGCATTTCGGCCAGGTGCTTGCGGACAGCTTCCTGCTGGTAGCCGCTGCCTTCACCCTGTAATGCAGCACTGCTTTTGCTGATCAGGTCACGTACTTCGGTACCATAAAAATCCTTGTTGGCCAATGCAATGCTGAGAATGGTCTGCGCGGCAGTTTTCTTCAGTGCAGGCTGATCCAGGTATTTACCCGCAAACAAAAGGGCATTAAAGGTCCGGTAGCGGGCCAGTTCTTTCAATATCGCTTCCTTTTGAGCATCTGTTTTAGCCAGCTTCATTGCATCCCTCAGCATGATCACTTTCACGACAGGCGTCCTGGCCGACTTGCCGGCCGCAGCCAGGTAGCCGGTTAACGCAGCGTCAAGCTCGGCGGCATCGCCGGTTTGCTTTGCGACGTTCATCAGTTCGGGAGCAGCCGCCGCGTCGTTCCACGCAGACAGCGCCATGATGGCCTCTTTCTTCATCTGGGCATCATTGCCTTTATAGGCGCCGGCCACTGCGGCCAATGCCTGGCTGCCGCCAATGCCCGCAAGTACCGGCAGGTAGCGTCCCTGCTTGTCCGCAGGAGCACTTTTGATCTGGGTAATGATAGCTTCCGATTGTGCCCTTGTGTCGCCTGTTCCCTTTACCGCTTCCCCGATTGCCTGCTGCACAGCAGTTACCTCCCCGGGAGCCGAAGCTGTGCCAAGCAGCATGTACAATTGGGGAAGGTCCTGTGCTCCCACCAGCGATCTGAGTGCAGTATAAGCCGACTTTTTCACTTCCGGGCTAGCACTTTGCAGCAAGCCGGACACCACGCTCAGCTTGGATGCAGCTCCCCGGGCGGCAAGGATTTCCACCGCAGCAGCTTGTGCCGGTGCAGGCAACGACGGCAATGCAGCCGTTAGCTGGTCTACCATCTCGGCACCCTTGATGGTCAGCAATGTTCCTTTCACAGCAGCTACCTCTTCGGGCGTGGCGGTTTTGAGCAGGGGAATGAGGCTGGAAGTGCTCTTTTCTCCCCCGATTTTACCGGCCGCCCAAATGGCTGCAGTTTTGATTCTGGTATCTTTTGATTTGAGTGCTTTGAGAACAGCAGGCAATGCATCGTTGGATGCGGCCCGCCCAAGCATGGTAATTATTTCACTCTGTACCTCGGGACTTGCCTTTTTCATGGTATTGAGCCAGGGGGTAGTACCATCGGCCATGAGGTAGTTTTGCGCAAGCTTCAATGCCGCAGCACGGTACTGCGCATCATTGCTCGACATTGCCTGCACCAGTACGGGCACGCTCTCACGTTTTTTGATGTCCGCATAAACTTTTAGGGCCGACGAGCGTGTCGGGCCTTGCTTAGCATCAGGTGTATTTTTCAGCAAAGCCAATGCTGCTTTCTCAGCTTCGGCAGCCTGTCCGTTTTCTGCAAGTCTGGCCAGGTACTTAAGGTATACAGCCGTAGCGTCTGCCTCATCGTAGCCATAACTTACCTTCCTGGCGGCTTCGTCCAGGATTGCTGCGGAGGAGAGCGATCCGATTTCCGACAATGCAAACAGGCTTACTTTACGAAGCAGCAGATCTGTACTTGCTGCTGATTTCTCAATCACCGGCGCTGCCTCTTTATACCTGGCACCGCCCAGGGCTTCTGTGAGGGCGATCTGGGTTGCGCCGGAGGCTCCGCCGAGTGCCTGCAACAAAGCTGTACCCGCAGCAGGCGACCCAATCCGGGCCAGCGCACGAGCAGCAGGACCCGACAGTCGTTCGTCTTTCAGGTATGTCTGCAATGCAGCTACCGACTCATCTTTACCAACGGTTTGCAGCTGGTAGATCAGGAAATTCCTGCTATCGGGATCATTCACCTTTGATAATGCCTGCCCATACGCGTCGGCAGCCATTTTACGCTGATTTTCCTTGCCTGCCTGGGATGCATAGTAGGTGAACCCGCCCAGTGCATACTGGATTTTAGAATTATCACCTTTCCCCCAGGGTGTCATCATGGTGGCGATCTGAACCAGTCCGGGCGTACCAAGCGCTTCCAGTGCGGCCATACTTTTTTTCAGATCCGCCTCATTTTCAGCAGGAAATCTGTTCAGTACGAGTCTGATCCGGTTGGTCAGCGACTCTTCTGTTTGTGCCCAAACCTGCATAGTCAGCAGGCAGAGCGTCAGTATTGTATAAAGTTTTTGTTTCATTGCAGTTTTATCCCCGCAGCACGCTGGCCTGAGGGAGGTTTGATTTCAGGATAAAAATGAATGCATTAAATGGTCCAGGGTCCGCGCATGGGCTGGTTGATCAGCCGGTTGGCACCGTCGTCATCGACAAACTCCTGCTTTTCAGGATCAAACTTCAAAGATCTTCCAAGCCTTAATGCGGCAAGCCCCATGTTGACAATGGTGCAGGAACGATGCCCATTCTCTTCATTCAATGCAAACTTCTTCCTGTTTTTGACTGCATCGACGAAATCCGTCACCTGTGGTTCCGGGTCCGGAAATGCGGCCAGCTTTTTTTCAAGATCCGGAATATCGGACCGGAAGTTGGGATAAAGCTTCCCTTTGGGTCCTTCTATATATGCGACATTCTCATCCCTAGCCTCGCCATCGAGCACGATCTGGCATCCGTCTGCGTAGGTATAGGTAATTCTTCGCCAAGTACCCACAGCTTCGGGATGCTGCTGGGGCGCATCTACTTCCACTGAAACCGGGCTTGTATCATCTTTTCCTAAAAAATATTGAATGGGATCCAGGTAATGCTGGCCCATATCACCCAATCCGCCGCCATCATAATCCCAGTAGCCGCGAAAAGTTTCGTGGACGCGGTGCGGGTTGTAAGGCTTGTAAGGTGCCGGGCCGAGCCACATTTCATAGTCGAGCTCCGCAGGTACCGTCTGGGGTTCATTGGTTGTTTTTCCAACCCAGTAAAACTTCCAGTCAAAGCCGGTATGCTTGCTCACGGTCACTTTCAGCGGCCAGCCGAGCAGTCCGCTTTGCACCAGTTTTTTAATCGGCTTAACCGGCGTGCGCATGCCGTAAAAGTTGTCCTGAAAACGGAACCAGGTATTGAGGCGGAAAATCCGGCCATGCTGCTGCACTGCCTCTACCAGCCGCTTACCTTCTCCTATGGTGCGTGTCATGGGCTTTTCACACCATACATCTTTACCCGCGCGGGCTGCATCGGCTGCAATGATGCCGTGCCAGTGCGGAGGTGTAGCTACGTGCACAATGTCGACCTCGGGGAGCTGGATGAGCTGGCGGTAGTCTGAAAAAGTCTTTACCCCTTTCTCAACCATCCCTGCGGCCCTTTCCAGATGCTGCTTATCGACGTCACAAAGCGCAACCACCCGGGTACCGGCATACGGTATATGTCCTCTGCCCATGGAGCCTACGCCCACGATCGCTTTGGTGAGCTGGTCGCTGGGTGCCAGAAATCCCTTCCCCAGTACATGCCGCGGTACAATGGAGAATGTAGCCAGTGTGGCCAGGGAACCTTTAATAAAATTCCGCCTGGTTGCAGAAGTACTGCTGGTTTCTTTCATGAATTAAGGAAATTTAGGAATAATAATTTTTTGACTCGTGCTTGTGAAATTATGACAATATTCAGAATGTAGCAAAGTAAGGCCGTGACACCCCTGTGATTCTTGCCGATTACTTTATAATGAAACATCAAATCCCCTAACATTACTATTGCAAGTGACAGGCCGGGCTATTTCATTATTTTTGCAGGCTGCGTTTTATTGAGCGCTGTATTTTTTATGCAAAAGAAAGCTTGTAAATACCTGTTTATTACCATTCTGGCCGCTGTCAGCCACTGCCTGCAGGCACAGCCGGCAGGTGGAAAAAGCAGGCTGGACTTTCTTCAGCTCCCCTCACAAGCCACCAGTACAGCACTAGGAGCCAATCACTTTACGCTTCCCGGCAATGATCCTGCACTTTTTCTGCAAAGCCCTGCCCTGCTCGACTCTTCCAAGGCACACAATGCATCCATCAACCTGATGCCCTACTTGGCCGATACGCGCTTTGTAAATGTGGCGTATGCAGACAGATTGAAAAAGTCGGGAGGTACCTGGGCGGTAGGCGTGCAATACCTTAATTACGGCACCCTCACCGAGACCGACGACCTCGGCAACGTGATCGGCGAGTTCAGAGCGGCGGATTATGGGCTGGCTGCCGGGTATGGTCATTCGCTCGGACCATTTTCGGTGGGTGCCTCGGTGAAGCTGGTGGGCGCCATGATCGAGGCATACCATATCCGGGGGCTTGCATTGGACTGGGGAGCCAGTTTCAGACATCCGCGGCAGGATCTGGTGATTGGGTTTGTTGTAAAAAATATAGGGTTCTTAAAACAAAACTACTCCGGTGCGCAGGACCCTGTATTGCCGCTGGATGTACGGGCCGGCATTACCTTCAAACCCGAGTATATGCCCGTGCGCGTATCAGCGACGGCACATCACCTCAACCGTTTTGATATGGTATATAATGATCCGGCACTTTTCTACACGTATGATATTAACGGAAACCGCCTTCCTCGGAAGGTGGGTGTGGCCGAGAAGCTGGGCAGGCACATTGCACTCGGCACCGAACTGCTCTTACATCCGAACTTCAGAGTGCTGCTGGGCTATGACCACCTTCGCCGGCAGGAGCTGCGACTGGCCAACCGAGGCGCACTTGCCGGATTTTCACTGGGGGCCTGGATGCGGATCAAAAGGTTTGAAATAAGCTACGCGCGCGCGCAGTATGTGCCGGGCTTTGGCAGCAGCTCTTTATCCATTGCCATGAACTTCAAAAACGGATTTGTGCGCGCGCCTTTGGTTACAAAACCGCAGTAACCTTGCCTTTTTCAAGCCGGATCGTGCGTGTAACGCAGGACGGGATTTCATTGGGATAATGTGAAACGTAAATCAGCGTCCGGTCCGCAGTATCGCATATGGCATCCACCACTGCTTTAAAATAGTCGATCGCAGCCTGGTCCAGTCCCTGGCAGGGCTCGTCAAGGATCAGCAGCGGAGGATTTTTTACGAGGGCACGCGCCAGCAGTACCATTCTTTGCTGCCCTTTGGACAGTTGTGAAAAATCCTTTTCTATCAGCCCTTGCACGTGCAGCAGGGCAGCAACTTCATGCACACGCTCAACCTGCATGTCTGAAAGTTTCTTAAAAAAAACGCCCGTAGCATCAAAGAAGCCGGATGCAATGGTTTTGAAAACGCTGGTATTACGCGGAAAATACAAATGCAGTTCGGGAGATACGTGACCGATCTTTTGCTTGATATCCCAGATTGATGCACCCAATCCTCCCCTCTTTTTATCAAATAAATCAAAATCATTGGCAAACCGCTGTGGATTGTCGGCCGTGACGATGCTCAGCAGCGTCGACTTACCTGATCCGTTAGCACCGGACAGCGCCCACTTTTCACCTTTGGCCACTTTCCAGCTTACATGGTCAAGCACCAGCTGGTCGTGGTACCTGACACTTACATTTCTCAGGTCGAGTGCATACTCAAAATCCGTGAAAGACGGCTGGCCGAAGTTCGCCATCATGGCCAGGTCTGGTATGGGCTGTGCGTGGGTTTCGGTGGCGGCGGCTCCAAAGTCTGTTACGCTGAGCTGATTTTTGACCGCACCATTTTCCAGTTCGAGTACATGGGTAATGCAGGGCGGGATCTCGGTAGCAGTAGTTGCCATCAAAATCGTTACCCCATTTGCTGCCAGTTCCGTCAATGCATTGCGCAACACTTCCCTGGAATGCACATCAAGGCCGCTGAATGCATTGTCGAGCATTAGTACCTTTGGGTTTCTCAGCAGGGATCTGGCCAGCAGCATACGGCGCGTTTCTCCATTGGATAAAGTTACAAAAGGATGGTCGAGCAGGTGGGTAATGGAGAGCAGTGTACTTACCCGTGTGAGTTCATCATCTCCGACCAATGAAGGCGCGAGCGTTACCGATCTTTCATTCACGGTACCTACGGGTTTGAGCTGATCGGTCAGGATGGCGCGGACGGTAGGTGCGCGCTCGGCTTCATACGCATGAAAGCGCTGCTGGTAATATTCGGCCCCGGCACTGACGATCCTGTTGAAAGAATAATCATTGGAAGCAAGCTCAATGGATTCACGGAGAGGTCCGGACCATTCGTAGCGGATTTTTCCTTTTAGCACAGGCCATTTTCCCGCAATAACATCCAGCAAAGCTGTCTTTCCCGATCCGTTAGGACCGATAATAGCCCAATGTTCACCGGGATTGATGGTCCAGTTGATGTCGGAAAGAACTACGGTGTCGTATTTACGGACGGAGACTTGGGAAAGCGAAATCAGGGACATTACAATTGATCTTGGTCAGGCAAAGATTACAACTTTGCCCGGAAACAAAAAAGCATCCTGCTTGTGTAGGATGCTTGCGTCACTTTCGGTTAATGTTGATAAAAGTACCTACTGGTGTAATTCGAGACTGAATTCCCTGATCATTGTGCTAGTAAATGCAGATATGTCGTCGGTCGTTCTGCTGGTAATCAGACCATTGTTGGTGACTACTTCCTGGTCTATCCATATTGCGCCGGAATTTTCCAGGTCGCGGCGTATGGCTGCATTGGAGGTAAGTGTACGTCCGATCACCACATCGGCATCAACCAGTATCTGCGGGCCATGACAAATGGCCGCTACGGGTTTACCAAAAAGAAAAAAGCTGCGGACAAATTCGACCGCCTTCTGGTTGGTTCTTAGGTTATCCAGTCCCAGCACGCCGCCTGGCAGCAGCAGCGCATCGTAATACTCAGCCCGGGCTACTTCCAGCGGAACATCCACTTTGTGCTTGTCGCCCCAGTCCATATGATTCCATCCTCTTACAGCATCTTTATTCGGAGAGATCAAATGCGTTGTCGCCCCCGTATTATTTAGTACTTTCCGGGGACATGTCATTTCCACCTGCTCAAATCCATCAGCGACCAGAACAGCGACTTTCAGTGAATTTAGGGATAGCTCCATGGATTTCTTGCTAGCATTATGGTTAGATTATTTGTGTAAATAATTGTACAAAAATCATGCCAATACTAATTAATCCTGTAAACTTAAAGATCGGTAAAGTAGCTTGTTGCTTTGAAACCCCATCTGAAAGCCCATCGAATCCCACATTTGTACACCAACAAAAAAGGAGCAGCACTGGCGGCCGCTCCTTAAATTTAGAACTATTCCGGGATGCTATATTTCCACATTCCCGACGTTTTCAAAAACTAGTGCTCCCTGCGAATCGAGCTCCATCATGATCACAGCATCCTTGGCAACCTTTCCGCTCAGGATACCTTTGGACAATTCATTGAGAATACGACGCTGTAATACCCTTTTCAGCGGACGTGCTCCGAATGCAGGATCAAAGCCCTCTTCACCCAGCTTGTTCAGGGCCTCATCCGTCGCATCGAGTGTGATGCCCTGCTCGGCGAGCATTGCCTGAATTCCTTTGAACTGGATATCGACAATCTTATGGATGTTTTTCTGGGTCAATGGTTCAAAAAGGACAATCTCGTCGATCCGGTTGAGGAACTCCGGCCTTACCGAAGCTTTCAGAAGATCGAGTACTGCCTGTTTGGCTTCCTCAATGATCAGCGTATGGTTCCAGCCCTCATCCTCGGCAAACTTCTCCTGAATGATATGGCTGCCGATATTGGAAGTCATGATGATGATCGTGTTCTTAAAGTTGGCAACCCGTCCTTTATTGTCGGTAAGGCGGCCTTCGTCAAGCACCTGCAAGAGAATGTTCCAAACATCGGGATGCGCTTTTTCGATTTCGTCCAGCAAAATCACGCTGTAAGGCTTCCGGCGTACAGCTTCGGTCAGCTGTCCTCCTTCATCGTACCCGACATATCCCGGAGGCGCTCCCACCAGCCGGCTTACGGCATGGCGTTCCTGGTACTCACTCATATCAATGCGCACCATAGAATTCTCATCGTTAAAGAGATACTCAGCCAGGGTTTTGGCCAGCTCGGTTTTACCTACACCGGTCGGTCCCAGGAAAAGAAAACTGCCCAGCGGCCGTTTGGCATCCTGCAAACCAGCCCGGCTGCGGCGCACAGCGTCGGAAACCACTTCAATGGCCTCGTCCTGTCCGGCTACGCGCTGGTGCAGGTGACCTTCGAGCTGCAATAATTTTTCACGATCGCTTTGCAGCATTTTGCTTACGGGGATACCTGTCCATTTGGCAACCACTTCGGCGATGTCTTCGGGTGTAATCTCCTCCTGCATGAGGCTTTGCCCGGTTTCAGCACTTTGCAGCTCTGCCAGTTTATTGTTTACCTCCGGAATGCGTCCGTAGCGGATCTCGGCTACTTTACCGAAGTCGCCTGCGCGCTCTGCCTGCTCGGCTTCCAGCCGCAGCTGCTCGCTTTGTTCTTTAAGCGCGCGCACCTCATTGACCTTGCCTTTTTCATTTTCCCACTGGGCTTTCAGCGTATTGCGGTCTTCGCTCAGGTCGGCAATTTCACGATTCAATGCGGCTTCCTTATCCTTGTTATTTTCACGGCGGATCGCCTCGCGCTCAATTTCAAGCTGCATGATGCGGCGGTTCAATTCGTCCAGCTCTTCGGGTACGCTGTCCATTTCAAGACGAAGTTTGGATGCCGCCTCGTCCATCAGGTCAATGGCTTTGTCAGGAAGAAAACGGTCGCTGATGTAGCGGTTCGAAAGCTCCACGGCTGCAATAACTGCGTCGTCCTGAATCCTCACACCATGGTGCAGCTCGTATTTTTCCTTAATCCCCCGCAGGATGCTGATGGCATCAGGAATGGTCGGCTCATCCACCATTACGGACTGGAAACGCCTTTCGAGTGCCTTGTCTTTTTCGACATACTTCTGGTATTCTTTCAGCGTAGTCGCTCCGATGGCATGCAGCTCGCCACGCGCCAGCGCGGGTTTGAGCAGGTTAGCGGCATCCATGGCACCTTCGCCACCGCCGCCCGCACCAATGAGCGTGTGTATTTCATCAATAAAAAGCACAATCTCCCCCTCGGAGTCGGTCACTTCCTTGATCACGGCTTTCAGACGTTCCTCAAACTCTCCCTTGTACTTGGCACCGGCAATGAGCAAGCCCATATCCAGGGATACAATGGTTTTGGATTTCAGGTTTTCAGGAACATCGCCCTGCACGATTCTTTGCGCCAGACCTTCTACAATCGCGGTTTTACCTACACCCGGCTCACCCAGGAGGATCGGGTTATTTTTTGTACGACGGCTCAGTATCTGCAATACACGCCTGATCTCATCATCACGACCGATTACGGGGTCGATTTTACCGGCTTTGGCCAGCTCGTTCAAGTTTTTGCTATATCGTTCCAGAGAGCGATATTTAGCCTCTGCATTCTGATCTTTCACGGGGTTGTTTTTTCCTCTAAGTTCCTTAATAGCATTTACCAATTCCTTTTCCTTGAACCCAACTTCTTTCATCAGGGTGGCTGTGGAGTCTTTTCCGCTGAGAATACCCAGTAAAAGCAGCTCAATGCTGACAAATTCATCGTCAAATTCTTTCAGGTAATTCTGTGCCTTGGCCGTAGCCGCAGCCATATCATTGCCCAGGTAGGGCTGCCCGCCGCTCACCCGCGGATAGCCGTCGAGGATTTTCTGCAGGCGGCTGTTCAGTACATCGGGGCTGATATTCAGCTTGGATAACAAAAACAGGGAGGTGTTCGGGTCCTCCT